>CAZWVK010000181.1:0-4081 GCA_964636785.1 uncultured Pseudobdellovibrionaceae bacterium
GTGATTCGTGCACTGGCTGCTGCTGGATGTGAGCCCACAAGCTGAATACTGACATTTCGTTTTGAAACTGGAAGCGTGATATCAAGGCCAGGCACCTGATCCACAATATAAGTCAGCTTATAATTCGTACTCACGCGAAGTAAAATTCTCTCTAAGATACTATCCAAAGTGATTTCACCCCGAACGACTTTATCAAAATTAAAGTGCTCTCCCCCACTGCTTTGAACCACTCCAGGCTCTCCTTGAAAAGGAGTGTTATAGCCATCCCACACTAAATGCTCTCCTCTGTGAGTGTGTTCCGTTCGAGTGATTGCAAAGACCTTCATTTGGGATTCTTTAATCGCGTCATTGATTTGCTTCATCGTTGGCGCTTTGTCGCCAATCGTACCCTGATTATCTGGTGAAGATAGAAAACCCCAATCGGTCACCATAATCACAAAACGCTGTGACTCTGGCGCCCAAGGCGCGCTTGCAGCGTCTATGAGTGCACCCATTGGGTTCTCATCCAAATCGGGCCAACCTGGATCACGTCCGGATCCACGAAATGCCCGCAACTGAGAAAGCTCTGTCAAAAGTTCTCGAACTTGCTTCTCTGTGGATGGATCCTTTGGATTATTGTCAAAAAAGCGATTGCACTTTTTAACCGTGTAATCTCCGAAAGTCGAAATACACATCCGGGTGTGGTAACCTCGTTCTCTGGATGTGCGAATAAATTCATGAAGACGTTTTTTCGCAGTCTCAATAAACTCAACCATCGTGCCCGTGATATCCACTAGAAACACAATGTCTACAACTTCATTGGATTTATCGACGTCCGCCGCGAGATGAAATGGGGTCACCAAGGTTCCATTCTCACGAACGATCAAATCTTCTTTTTTCAAATTATTAACTGACTCATCCCCGCTTTGCGCCTGAAAGAAAACGGAGACCATGTTTTCATCAAAGTTTGCTTGTTGATCTGTGTATTCAGACTCTGAAAAAGGAAAATTCTTTTCAAACAGCATCGGGATTGGATTGGGACGTTCAGGCAGTGGCGGCTCAGCCTGTGGCACATGAGGTGGATTCATAAGAGTCGCATTGTGAGAATCACATGCGGCAATTAAGAATAAACTGATTAGTAGACCTAAAACTTTAGTCTTTTTCATAACTCATTCCTTAGAGTAAAAGTCCAATCCCTGCCGTAATCACTGTTTGATCAATACTGCGTTTCTCTGAATAAACTTGGTCCTGATAACCCTGATAAAGAATTTCTATTCGTGTTGAAAAATACTTCGTTAACCAAAGACCCATGCCACCGCCGCCCGTATAGAGGGCCGTGCTTCCAGAGGCCAAATTGATTTGCCCATAGCCACCAACGGCATAGATATCAAATTGCGCAACCGTTATATCTGCAAGATTGAGTTTTCCATAAAATGGATACCAAGTCAGAGTTCCAACATATCCATCTTTGGCAAAGTCGGACTGTGGAAGTTGATAGCTTAGGTTTTGAGATTGTCTTAAAGAAGCTTCTTCAAAAACTCTCTTTCCTTCAGAGGAAAAGGAGTTGTTATAGTTATAGTATCGTGCACCGATCGACCATCTTGGGTTGATGTGGAATTCCAACTGTCCACCCATATTGCTTGTATTTAAATACGGATCCCCACCTGAGGCCATTCCATAATTGATACCAAGCTCAAGGCGCAAAGTTCGATCAACGATTCTATTTTGAACAATGCGAACGCGGTTGTTCGGCTCAATGGCTCGAACCTTCTTCATTAGTGCTTTATTGCCACCGAGAGTACTGGCCTCATCAGCCAATGAAGCTCCGAATGCGGCTTGAATGCCGAATGCTAAAAATAGGAGTGTTAGATATTTCATTGCTCGATCCCTTCAATAGTAATTGAGAATTCGACTCTTGCAGTTGAACTTTCTATTTGTGTGGATTTTGATTTTGCTTTGATGGATAGATCAACCGGAAGAATGCTACGACGATCAGTCTCGATCTCACTCACATCAATTGAACATGGCACAAACCAAGACTGATCCGTAACCTTTAAAGGCGATTCACAAGACATTAAATCTTGCGCAGAGAAAGTCCCCACTTTAGATTCATTCGTTGCGAAGAACTCCGGAATTTCCCCATTCTTCGCGCCGGGATCCATAATATAAATATTGAATCGTGCGGTTTCTTCTGCAGAAAATCGACTTTTATCTAAATTGATTTTTAAGATGGGTTCAAACTGATATTGAAAAGCTTTTTGTCTCTTTTGTTCTAGCTCTTCCTGAGAAGGGGGGGCTGGTGGCTCTGGAGCCTCATGAGGTGGAACTGAGTTTTCGATGAGTTCTTGATACTTTTGATCGGGCTCACTGCCCCAATCCAATAGATTTGAATCACCACATGCGGTGATCAAACCCAGGCTTCCGAAAATCATCATCCATGAACATAGATTCTTTAACATCTCGTTTCTCCTGGCCCACTCCGGGCCATCTTTCAGTAAAGCAACCAAAGTGCCATGGCTTGGGAGGGAATTAGGTTCAAAACGCCCTAAAAGCCTTGAAATTTATTTAAGGAGAAACAAAAAAGGGCACCCCCCAATTGACGAAAAACCCGAGCCTCATTAGATCCTAGGCATGAAGTCACCCCTATTTAATTCCTTAGAAAGTGTCATTTTAATTCTTAACCTCATTGTGGCTGCAAATGCATTTGCGAACCCAAAGCTTTATGATCAAGAAGAAACCAAAAAGATTCTACTTTCTTTGGTAGAAAATCCTCCGATCCCCACCTACAAGATCGAAGGAGAATACCCGTCCAAAGCTCATAAAGCCTTTCTGGATTTTTATTTCGATAAAATTCTACCGACTGAAATTGAAGTTCAAAGGCAAGTCTTTAAAGTCTATGCATATAGCTTATTGATGGACGCTGGAGCATATAAAGACAAAGAGGAACTCGGTCAATGGCAAAAGGCATATAACGAAACCATGGCCACTCTTAATGAGTTAGACGTGAGCGAAGAGTGGACAGAGACCCTTAAACAGGCCGTGGAACTCGCTGAAGGTTTAACTGGAAATCTCGTTGAAGAGCTTCGTGAGAACCTGAAGGAAAGGGAACTTACGGCTTTTCCGCCAGCAATGAAGGCAAAGCTTGATGAACTTTCTGCCTTGAACAATGAATTTGATCTCGCGCTCAGCTCTGTTCCCGCAAACGCAAACCTTGCCGAACACCTAAAAGCTGTTAGCCAGGCAGTCAGGGGTTTTCGCTCTGGAAAGATTAGTTATAAGGAAGCTTCTGCTACTTTAAGAAAGGCCAACCTTCAGTCTGGATACCGTTTTGTGGGATATCAGGCGGTTTCAAAGCATCCAGAGCACTTAAACCGGATGGCAATCCTTCGCTCTGAGCTGGCAAAATCAAAGGGATTCTCCACTTGGGCAGAATACAGGCTCACTCATGACACTGGCTATGCTGAAGAATACCGAGGGGCTAAAAATCAAAAGGCCTTTCTTAAAGAGATTATCGCGAATCTAAGTCCACAAATTAAAGAACTCCTTGAGAAACGAAGAAAGGAGCTTGGATTAAGAAAGAATCAAATTAAAAAACAATACCTCGCGCTCCTACTTCCTCAGTCCTTAAGCCAGATTCTCCCTCACTATCCAGCTGAAAGTATCACCTCCACCTGGACAGAGGTGATGCTAATGAGTGGGTTTAAAGAAGGTGAATTGAATCAGATTCTAATTGATGCCAATGCGCGCGAAAATAAAAATGCCACAGGCGCTTACCTCGCTCCTGTGCTGGCTCCTTACCTTGAAGAAAGAGTCCTAGATCCCAATACCTTGGGGTTCATCACTCCACCGACGAACTCTCCCCTTTGGAAGCCTGGGTTTGTCTACATCATGCAAAGCTATCTGACTGGTGGAGTTTCTGAACTTGAAACCATGTTTCATGAAGGTGGACACGCTTTAGAAAAGATCCTTAAATTTAAAAATGAATACCGTCCTGAGGCCTATGGTTATGTTGAAGTCCCATCCATGACCATGGAGCACTTTCTAAGAGATGTCGAAGTCCTCTTTCAAATTGCTAAAGAGGTAAATGGTAAAAGGCCAAGCC
>CAZWVK010000182.1:0-4077 GCA_964636785.1 uncultured Pseudobdellovibrionaceae bacterium
AGGATCAAAGTATCGATTGATCATTGGACTCGGCTTGAATGTATCTTCCCACCCTGATATTCCCAAGACCTCCTCTTTGAAAAAAGGTTTGAGTGAGGCGGTCGATGAAAAAAAATGGCAGGACTTTTTGAATGCGCTCTCAGATCAGTTTTCAAAACTTCTATCCACTGTTGGTGCGCAACAATTTACCGCAGCGGAACAGAGCCGATTGCTTCACTGGCTGAATAAAAATCCAAATCTTAAAGCGCCATACACTTCAGTTGGTAAAGATGGAAGTTTAAGCACAGATAACGAAACTGTTTTATGGAATCAGCTTTAATATGGCATTGACTTACACTCCTGCCACCGATCAATCGATGACGCTTCCGACATTCACTCTTCCAACTGTGGATGGAAAGGAATTTTCAACTGCAGACTTAAAGGGCGATGCGCCGATTTGTGTGATGTTCATTTGCAATCATTGCCCGTATGTAAAAGCTATTGAGGATCGATTATTGGCACTTGGTCGCGAGTTTTCGAATGTGAACTGGATTGCGATTTGCTCCAATGATCCTTCTGATTATCCGGAGGATCGACCGGAAGAGCTTTTAAAGAGATGGCAGGAAAAGAAGTATCCATTTCCTTATTTGATTGATGCGGACCAAAGTGTTGCAAAGACGTTTCAGGCTGTATGCACACCGGATATTTTCTTGTTTGATCAAAACAAAAAGCTCTTTTACCGCGGTCGCATTGATGATTCGTGGAGAGACCCAAGTAAAGTCACAAGGCAAGAACTTCGTGAGGCTATCGAGTTAGCGGTACGAGGTGAGTCTTCGCCAACGGACCAGCTCCCCTCTATGGGGTGCTCCATTAAGTGGAAGATTTAAATGAAGTGGATCATCTTAAGTTTTTTTAGTCTTATTTTTTGGGTCGGTCTTTATCTTTATCTACATCTTGGTTTTTCTAAACCCGTTGATATTGAGGTGGCTGAGTTTCCACCGGTCACATTGATTTATAAATAACATATTGGCGCTTATCATAAAATCGGTTCGGTCATTGAGTCTGTGGAATCCACACTTCGTGACCAGGGAATCAACTGTTCTTCCACCTTTGGAGAATACTTAGATAATCCCAATGAAATTGAAGAAGACCGATTGAAAAGCTATGGGGGCTGTTTATTCTTTGAGAGTGCAGATTTTATTAAACGACTCGAGTTGGATAAAAGTCTTTCCACTCGCGAAGTGGGAGCGCAAAGAGTCGTTCAGGCAAGATTTAAAGGATCCCCATCCATTGGTCCAATTAAGGTCTACCCGAAGATCGATGAAATGATTCATGATCAACGACTTGTTCGAAGCGCTCCAATTATCGAGATTTATGAAATTCAGGGTGACGCGGTCACCACAACATACGTTCAACCAGTTCAGTGATTCATTGGATTTGAAGGCGACCAAAGTCCCGATCCAGACTCAAATGATCTTTGTGTTTCCACTTCCATTTATTAAACTAGTGAGCAAGCATCTTTGAAAAGGAGAAACGAATGAAGCACCTCTTAAGTGCCCTCACGGCATTTTTATTACTTGGAGCGACGAACGCACAAGCCGGTTTATTAATTGAGCCTTATGCCGGTTATTACACTGGTGATTTTAAATTTTCGACAGCTAAATACGATTTTGGTGGGACCGCTTACGGTGGCCGATTAGGTTATTCAAGATTGGGTTTGCAATTGGGTGTCGATTATATGGGCGGCAAGTGGAACATAGATACCAATCCAGACTTTAAAGGAACAATAAGCAATCTTGGAGCCTTCGTCGGTTATAGCTTCCCAATTTTGCTTCGAGTGTATGCGACTTATTTCTTCAACTCTTCGCTCAAGAATTCCGATACCAAATTCGAAGGAAATACGACTCGATTGGGTGTTGGGTTTTCACCGCTTCCATTCGTTGATGTTAATCTTGAATATATGACCGGAACATATGACAAAGCGGACGGCCAATCTATTCCTGGAACCAAGCCAAAATTTGATCTTTATGGACTGAGCCTTAGCATTCCGTTTGATCTTTAATTGTTGATTTTTAGAATGAGAACTAAAAAGCCACCATGAAAGGTGGCTTTTTTATTGGACCTCTGCGAGGTTCTTACTGTGGAGTTGTACAGATTAATTCTGCGAGCTTTGTTTCACCGCGGTAGAGTGCTGTAGGAACTTCAACTCCGCCGGAAAGAACAAAGGTGAACTCTCCTTCGCGCTCGATTGAAAGTGTGCGACTCGAAGAACTCCCATCGCTTGTACTTCTCGCATCTGTGCCTTGTTCATTTGAAACTTTAAGAACGGCATAGGTTTGTGTGTCGTCCGTGCGGACAAGAACAATTGGTTGCTCCGAGTTCAAATAAAATTCAGCGATTGTTCTTTCATTTGTATTTTCACTTTCATTTTCGTTGTCATTTGGAGCCGCCTTAGGCCAACCGGCACAGGTCGCAATCCATGTGAAGCTTCCTTGGGGAATTTCAGGTGCAGGCTCATTGGGATCGATTTCAATTTCATCAATGGGTTTGCTCTTCTCTGAGCCTTTAGCAGGGCTGCCATCCGGATTTTCTTTCGGAGCCTCTTTAAGAACTATAGGGTTGGTGCCTGTTCCAATTTTGCCACGCTTTGGAACAGATTCGACTCCACAACTCGCTAAGACGAGAGTGGTCAGCGAAAGAAGAAGAGATTTCTGAATATCTGTGGCGTTCAAACGAGACCTCCAGTTGGCAATGTTAAGGAGCATACGAGCGACCATGCCGGAATGTCGCCGGACACAGCCAACTGCTGTATAAACATCAAGATTTATACCAAATCAAAGCTTTAATCGTGTTTAAAGGGGCTCGGCCCGTTTCTTTCTTTCAATCGTGTGCGCAAATTTGTCGCTCTTGGATTTCACCTTATCTGCATCGTTTACTTTCACTTAGATCCTAACCTTTAAAATCTTTGATGGCCTGAATCGTTAAATCTAAGCTCTAAGAGAGTAAGATTCAGAGCTACAAAAACTTTCTCTCAGTATTTCAGATCGCTGTTCTTGGAGCTGCGAGAAAGAGGGATCACCTCAAGAAGGCCTAATCTCTGACAAAGATCTTTTTCACTGCCACCGGTGGAAGTGATAACTTCTACTCGCTCACGCTCACTTCCTGCATGCTTCAATCCTATTCCTTTCTAAATCTTTAAGTAAGGTCCCATTTTCTTCAACCCATACTCCTCAATCGCTTCAGAAATATTATGTTGCTGACAGAGCAGCCTTAAGTTTTCCAAGCCATCTGTCCCACCAAGCGCTATTGGATGAATATGATCGATTTGGAGATTGAATTTTGATGAGCATCTTTTCTTAGTGATCGGGCTTATAAATTCGCACTGAGCATTCGCATTCTTCCAGATCAGAGCTCTTTTAAATTTTGAGATGTATTTTCTTGAAGGTGTTTTTTGACGCCTGTTTGTATCTTTCAGTCTGCTGCACTTCTTTTTCTCCTTAATTAAAATTCCGTTTACATTTTCCTCTCGCTCTCTGCATGGGGCTTTGTATTTCTGATCTTTCGACTTGGTGAATTCCATGGGATCAATCTGTTTAAGCGCACGATCTAGAAGCCAATCCAATGCCTCTAGATTGGATTGAAGGTTTGGCTTTAGCTCTTTGAGCCGCTTTAGCTTTTCCATTTGCTCTTGAGTGAGCGTAAATTTGATTTCAAATGTGTCTGGTGTGATCAGTCTTTCTTTCTCTTTGGGAAGAGCTGAAAGTGGGTTGATCTTTACTAGCTCCTTTTCAACTTCACGCTTTGATTTCGTTTCAAGAGTTTTTAAAAGTTCATGCTTCTCAAATGATGTGTAATTGGTCTTTTGCTCCTTCTCCTCGCGCTTAAAGAAGCTTTGAGCCATACTCAATGTTGTGAGATTAAGTTTTCCTGACTCAAGCTTTTCTTTCACTTGTGGGATTTCTTTAATCAATCTCATGGAGGAGATTCTTCTTTGAGCTGCTCCTTCTGAATAGCCAAGCTCCTTGGTGCAGTATTCAAAAAGCGATGAAAAACCAAGTTTTAGATAAAGTCTTCTCTTTTCCATTTCTTCCAGGTGTT
>CAZWVK010000183.1:0-4066 GCA_964636785.1 uncultured Pseudobdellovibrionaceae bacterium
ATCGTGTGTTAAGACAATCCGGCCTTCTTCAAATCAGCCGACAAAATATCCGCGCCTTATTATTGATTGAGGAAAAGGACCAAGCCATCGGCGCTGGCCCATGGTGGATCAAAGAGAAAGCCGAAATGAAGCCAAAAGCTGCGGATCTTTACAAAAGCCTTTCAACTTCTTTAGGATCTCGTGGAATTGAAGTCCTGCCATTTAAGTCCATTCAAAACGTCATACCTTCTGAATTGAAAAAGGCTCACTTCAATCGAGAAGAACTTGTTGAACTCGGTGAAAAGCTTGGCGTCAGCCTGGTTTACTTTGGCCTTGTGGCAGAGGGAAAGAAGGGTTTGATTTATCATGGCCAATGGATCCAAGTTCCTGCCGCAAGAATCTTAGAAGAAGTTCAAGGTGAAGCTGAAAATCAAAAGGCGGCAGTGGAGGAAATCCTTACCCCAATAAAAGTCGCACAGACTCAAGGGACCTTAAGCTCAAAACCATTTCAATTGACCATTCAGGGTGATCTGAATCCCAAAGAGCTCAACAGCCTCAAAGATCAGATGAGAACTGGAGTTCGAGATTTGCGCTCAATGAAAGTTCGACTTGTTAAGAGCGGTGAATTCACCTTCGAAGCGGAATCCCCGCAATCGCCAAAAGCCCTGGCTGATATTATTAAAACGCTCTCATTTCAGGACTTTCAGCATAGAGTGAGCCTGAATGGAGAAGATGAGATTTTACTCAGGGTTGAAAAGCGCTAGAATATGAGTCTATGAAAAACTCTATTGCTTTTTTGTGTGCGTTGCTTTTGGTAGGCTGCGCAGCCCTTCAACCCATAGAAAGAAAAAACAGCGGGCCGGAACTTCGTGACGTTCCATTCGATGCACGAGCGGAAGCTGGTGTGCGCCACAGAGTTATGGTCCTTCCCTTTATCGATGAAAACCTGAATCGATCAGAGCGAGCCTCGGAGATCGCAAGAGAAACATTCTTAAAAGAATTGGGTCGCAGTGGACAGTTTGTTGTGATTTCCTTGAGTGATTTTCCAGGAGATCCAAAAGAATTTTTAAAGGAAGGTCGAGAATACGATCTTCAACGGCTTGCCCGTGTTGCTGCACCACTTGGTGTGGCGGCCGTCATAGAAGGAAAACTTCTGGATCTTAAAGCTAAAAAGATGGGAGATTCTGTTGGGGTTTTCCGTCAAGAAAAAGCTTTGGTTGAAGCGGAAGTGCGTTTAAGAGTTGGAGCAGGGCGCACGGGACGTGAAATTTTCAATCAAACCTCGAGTGCGAAAGAAGAGGCGTCAGCCACTCAAGTGGGTGCGCGCTCTAGCATTTCTGCCGAAGATCCGCAGCTGATTGTGGAATCAACCCGGCGCGCCTACATGAATCTTCTTCCACAGGTGATTCAAGCGATTGATAAACTCAATTGGGAAGGTCGAGTTGCGATGGTTGCCGGTGAGAAAGTTTATATCAATGCCGGAAGACTTTCCGGGCTTCAGGTTGGTGATATTTTAAAGGTCACGGAAGAGGGCGCAGAAATCTTTGATCCCGAGACAGGACGACTCCTCGGAACTGCTCCCGGTCGAATGAAGGGGACTCTCGAAATCATCAGCTACTTTGGCAAAGACGGTGCAGTCACCGTCATTCATTCCGGCCATGGATTTAAAGAAAACGATCTCGTCCAGCTTTATTGAAGCGCTGGTTCTGCCCAAAATTGGCTTTTAAACTTAGACCCATTTATTTAATCATCCTCCGTTTGCTTCGAAGGATTAGGTACGCCGTACCTAATCCGCCAATATAAAGCATCTGAAAGTACTTTTGTTTATTTCCATATTATTCCAAAAATCCTTCACTTTGTGAGTTCCGCAGGGTACTCCCGAGGACTGTTCGAGCAAATGAAGGATTTTTGGAATAATATGGACTGGAACTCAAAGTATTATGGTCGAACGCCTTACACAAAGAGTCTTGAGATTCAGGAAAAATGCTTTCAGGAGATTTTGCAAAACCCCAATTTGATTCATGTTTTGGGCTTTGAATATGAGCCGGTGATCACGCTCGGTCGGCGCGCCAATCCGGAAGAAGACATATTGATGAATACAAATATTCCCATTGAGTTCGTAGAGCGGGGCGGGCAGGCCACTCTTCATTCTCCCGGGCAAATTGTTATTTACCCTTTGTGTAACATAAGAGTTTTAAGCCGAAATTCTGTGAAGCTTTGGGTCGACATCCTTCTCAATACCACAATTCATTCCATCACGGCGTCATCGGACCTTAAAATTCAGCATCTAAGAAAGGTTTATTCAGGGGTTTATCTTGAGGATCAAAAGATTGCGTCGCTTGGGCTTAGGGTTAAGAAAAACATTTCAACCTTCGGGTTAGCGATCAATTTGAACAATGACACGAGCCTCTTTCAAACTATCCGTCCATGTGGAATTTCACAGCAAAAAGTGGGGAAGATCGGCTTTGAGGGATCGTTGGAAGCTTTCTTTCACTCCTGGAGTGAGAGTTTTCTGATGGTTTTGAGAGATATTGACAAAGGAAGTGTCCTACTCCAAGTTGAAGATTCGCGTTTTTGAAGGACTCTTGATGGGATATAGCTCAGTTGGTTAGAGCGCTACCTTGACATGGTAGAGGTCAGCGGTTCGAGTCCGCTTATCCCAACCATCCGACATCAAGGGACTAAACCGGAACCGAAAGATCAACGTGAGATCACGAATAAATTTTTTTATATTTGCAGCCTTCTTTGTCGGATTGATTCACATTTTCTCACAAGGATTTGGTCCACTTCCGGGCCTTGGTCGCTTATTGAGCCTCAGCGAAGGCGTTTATAAGAATGTCAAAAATGATACATTCAGTGATCAACGATTTATTCTTTCGCAGTTGAGCGACACTGTGGATGTGATCTTTGACAAGCATGGTGTTCCTCATATCTTCGCAAAGAACCGCAAAGACCTATTTTTTACTCAAGGGTTTATCACTGCAAAGTATCGTCTATGGCAAATGGATCTAACCACGCGAGCGGGCGGTGGTGAAATCTCCGAAGTCATGGGCCCTGTTACAGAGGATGCAGATCGATTATTTATTCAATTAGGACTTCGAAAAGCTGCAAAGCAAAGCTATGAACTCGCTCAAAAAGATGCTGAACTCATGGAAGCCGTTTCAAGTTACACGGAAGGTGTGAATGCGTACATCGGCCGGCTTGAATATAAGACCTGGCCGCTTGAATATAAGATTGCTCAGTTCAAACCTCAGTTCTTTGATGAAAGGCGCGTCTTTCAAATTTTGACATTTATGTCATTTAGTCTTGCAGCAAGAAGTTATGATCTGCATCTCACTGAGATTGTTAAGAATCTAGGCTGGGAAAGATCCGTCGATCTATTTCCGGATTTCTATTCACGAGATATTGATATTAAAGAGTATGACAGCTTCTTTCACAACCCGAGTGGCGAATCTTCCAATCTTAAAACCAAAAATTACAATTCATTTCAAACGTCTATTGAAGAGTTTCCTGAATTCTTGCAGCCGCTGCAAACCGATGGGAGCAACTCCTGGCTGGTACCAAAAGAACTTTCAGCATCTGGAGAAAATATCCTGGCCAATGACACTCATCTTGGACTTCGCGCTCCAGCGGTTTGGTTTGAGAACCATCTCTATATAGAAAACGATCTGAATGTTTATGGCGTTTCATTTCCAGGAGCTCCAACTGTTGTTTTAGGTTTTAATCCTGACTTTGCTTGGGGAGTTACAAACGGAACAATCGATGTTGTGGATTGGTTTGAGGTTGAATTCAAATCCAATGATTCCAAGGAGTATTTATTAGATGGTGCGTGGGTCTCAGCTGAAGTGGATCGCGATGAGCTACGTGTGAAGGGACGACCGGATGAAGAGATCGAAACCTTATGGACGGAATTTGGTCCCATTGTTCATCGCGAAGGAAAACTGGGCCTAGCTGTTCGCTGGACTGCTCATCAGCCTTCAAACGAAGTGAGAAGTTTCTTTGATTTGAACTGGGCCAAATCGGTTGAGGATGGGATAAGAATTCTCAAAGAATATAAAACGCCCATTCAAAATTTCAGTTTGGCAGA
>CAZWVK010000184.1:0-3995 GCA_964636785.1 uncultured Pseudobdellovibrionaceae bacterium
AAAAGGTCGCGTGAATTTTTAGAAGCGGAGCAAGTTAAACTTATTAGAGAAGCTCTTGGTTTTACCATGAAAAGCTCAGCTGCTAATTTTTTAACTTTGAACTCTAAGGCATTTACCAAATGGGAGCATGGATATACGGAACCTAATACGGCAAATGACCTATTGATGAGGTTGGCAGTCTTTAGTGAGCAAAATTACAAATTTATTAGTGATTTACATGAGAAAAAATTTAAATTCGACCCTTTGGACTATGAACTGATTGCGAAGAAACTTGATGGAGTTTGGAACTATGGGGCTGTGCAAATTGTTGCGGCGGATTATCAGAAGCTCAAGCATGCTTTAGAAGCCCTCCCTAAACGGCATTATGCAAATCCATATAATCAAGTTGTTCAGCCAGAGTCGGTTTCTACTTTTGGTCCTTGTAGCTTAGGTAATGGAAAGGTTGCATGACAGATATACAGAATCCATCGTTTAGATTGATAAAGCTTTTTTTTCCACGAATAGATGGGGCTTTTAATAAAACTCCTGAGTCAGATGTTTACGATCAAGCTTTTAGGGTTGAAATTCAGATTATTGATAATCGCCACCTAATTGTCATTTTTGGAATCTCTTTGGCATCCCATGATAGACATGAACAAGTGCCAGCGGCGAGTTTAATTGTTGAGGCCGCAGCTCATATTGAGTTGAATGTTGATTTGGGTGAAGTCTCGGAAGCGAAGGATATTCCATTGATGGGGAATATGCTTGCGCTTCTGTTCCCATTCATTAGAGAAAAAGTTAACTACTTCTTCTCTAACAACCACATTAGCTTTTTATTAAGTCCAATAAATACGATCGGATTAGTTAATGAATCAACAACGGGCATTGAGTTGTTGGACTTGCGAAAAAAGGAAAAATCCAATGTCTAATCCTATTAAAGCATTCGTTGAAGGTTTTAATGGGTCAAGTGGGAGCACGAAGCGTAGTGGATAAAGAACGCGCGCTTATTTCTGAATTCAAAGAAAAGCTAACGGAGTATTATGAGTCACGTCGTGAAGGTGTTGATTTAGAGAGTCATCGTGCGCGAGTTCAAGAATTACGACAATGGCTGAATAGAAACATACCATTAGTTACAATGCATGCGAACAGAGTAGGTATTTCTACTTCAATTTATTACTCTCCTCCTCCGGCTGTTGGAGGAATAAGAGGGGAATTCGATTTGTTGGGAAATCTCTTTCAACTAAGTCGATTTCAGATCGCGCCGACAATGGTTTACGACATGCTTGATCGAGCTATTGGGCAATATGATGCTTTGATTTTGGAAAGAAGGAGGAAGCTAGTAAATCCATTTTACTGGCTTGGCGCGATTATACGTCTTCCATTCAAGTTTTTAGATTTTGCTGGTTTCAACGGAAAGAGTATAGAAAAAGGAATTGCGGGTAAACTATACAAGTTGGTGGCTTCGATTGGGGCTGCAGTACTGGTGACGCTGGAAATCTATGGACACTTAAAGCCCATTTTGAATTCTAAGTTTGGCTTGGATTTGCCTTAAGTACTTTATAGTTGGTCGAGATTAGTTTTATGGTGAATGCATATTTGGATTAGGTATTTATGACTATCAAATCTTCAGAAGAAGTCCGAGCCGAATATATAAATGTGATGGGGGAAGAGTTCGGAAAATTCTTTCATGCTCTTTGTGAGGATGTTGCGTGGTTAGAGATAAAGTGGATCGAGTATGTGCAATTATATGGGACAAAGCCTTCAAGAATAACCTTAATGAATAAAGCAGCTCCCAAATTTTTTGCATATCTTGAGTCGATTCTTTTTGAAAATCTAGTTCTTCATATTTCGAGATTAACAGACTCGGAGAAGTCATGTGGTAATCCAAACCTTACAATCAAAGCCTTACCGGCAATGATTTCAGATAATATTTTTTCTGATAAGATCAGAGTTTTAGTAGATGAATGCTTACTTGAAGCAGAGTTTAGTAGGAACTGGCGGAACAAAATTCTTGCCCATTCTGATTTGGTTCGAGCAGTCGCTGATGAAGCGGAGCCTTTAGAGGAAGTAAGTCGTGCAAATATAAATGATTGTCTTGAATCTATTCGCCAAATTTTGAATCAAATTTCTGAAAAGTATCTAAAATACTACACGCGGTGAAACGGTGAGTTCTGGAGCAGATGGTGCCTTGAATCTTCTGTATGTGATAAATGATGGGCTTACCTTTGCTAAGAATAAAAGAGATAGGTTGGAAGCTGGAAAATGGAATCAAGATGATTTCACCCATGACGATATATAGCCGATTAAAATAAGTTCGATGCAAAGCTGTTGTAAGTTTATTTCCACTTACAAACCTTGCAACGCTTCTTACAACATCGACTGCAATTTCCTGTGATTTTATGAGAGATGAGCAAAAGTGGATAAAGACGGACTTCTCCAGTTAACCGATTGAAACCTCTACGTTTTTCTTAAATTTTTTAAAGTTTGCTTTGGTAGGAACGAAAATGGCTCAGGCGGAGGGATTCGAACCCCCGACAGGGTGATTAACAGTCACCTGCTCTACCTACTGAGCTACGCCTGAACAAGTAGGTCAAAAACGAACCTTCATGTTTAAAGAACTGGCTGGAGGTTGTCAATCGACTTGGGGGCTGGTTTGGGCTCAATGACCAGGTGCTTTTCCTTTTTCCGAACCACCAATTTCAGGAAGATCCTCTAGGCCCTCTAAAGCCGCCTTTAGCTGCTCCGAGCGGAAGGTGACATTATTCCATGTGAAGATTCCTTGAGCGATTTCCTTAAAGGACTCGCTCTTGCCATTTACAAAGCTCACATTCGCAAGGATTGCTTGATCCGGCCCGGCAAGCTCAGTGGCCAGCCCTTCGGTTTTACCTTCAGCTGAAAGGCGGCAGTGGCTTGCAAACCACTTCTCAACCGGAACGAAACCAAGCTCGCTGGTTCTGCCTTCATTGGGAATTTCTCGGTACCACTTTAATCCTTCCTGAAAAACTCGCACTTTTCCTGGAACTTCAATTTCAGTGACACGAGTGGTGCACCAATCCACTTGGTTTTTAGATTCGACCCCATAAAGCATAAGTCCCAAAGAATCTGAAAGCCCTTCTGTGTTCTTGAGCTTATAAATCAGTGCAACTATCAAGCAAAAGCTGACAGTAAGAAAAATCGATTTCAACCAAACCTTTTTCATAGCCCGTTCCTTTAAATTTCTGAACCTGAAGCAATCAAAGTCATTGGCTCCAGGGGAAGCTCATGGATTTTTAGCGAAGCATTGCAAAGTGAGGATTGAACTTCAATTTGAAGTGGAACCTTTATTGTCTGTCGAAATTTATTGCCCTTCTCAAGGGTGATACCACCAAATAATCTCAATCTTTGGTATGGAATCAGTTCATAAAAAGGCATCGAAAACTCGCCGTGAGATCCTGTCGTTAAGGTCCAAGACTTCTTATTTTGATCTGTAATTTTGATTGAAACGCCCCTCAATGCCGTCATTGAAAAAGGTTGATCTTGATAAACCAATGCTCCCACAAAACGCGCTTTTCCCCATTCATTCGGCTCGATCTGATCGAGGCTTCGTCCGCCACCCAAAAGGTATGCTGACACGAGACCCAAAGTCGCATGATCCACCTTATTAAGCAGAGCATGGGAGCTCTTTAAAGCTTCATTCACGCTCGAGCTGAGTGATTGGATATCTTGATTGGTTTGTTTGATTTGCTCCAAATCTCCGCGGGGCACAGCAAATAATCGGCAAGTTGAGGTCTTTTCGGATTCGGAATGAGCAAGAGCTGAGGTCAAAAGAATGAGAGCCAAAGTAATTGCTTTCATAGGGGTGATCCTAGCCATCGGAGGGGAATAAAAACAAGGTAAATTCGTTAAAAATGGCGCGCCCGGAAGGAGTCGAACCTCCGACCACTTGATTCGTAGTCAAGTACTCTATCCAGCTGAGCTACGGGCGCCCAAAAAAACAAGAAATAAGGTTTTAGACATATTGGAGCAGGAAATCAAGC
>CAZWVK010000185.1:0-2679 GCA_964636785.1 uncultured Pseudobdellovibrionaceae bacterium
AGCGAGGCCGAATTTAATGGTTAGAGTCTAAATACTCGTAGAATTTCTTCTGATAAGGGGGACGAAACATAAATTCAGTATGCACAGCGTTTTCAATGGCCCAAAACTCTTTTGGCTCTGGAGCGAGCTCATATATACCCTGGCCATGGGAGAATGCGACAATGGGATCCTTGGTCCCATGGACCACCAAAAATGGTGTGGGCTCGAGCTTTGAAATGTCCTTTCCGGGACCCATTGAATTATCAACGATCAGCCAACCAATGGGCTGAAGTAACCATGTGAGCCAATGATTGGCGAGTACACTTCTGGCTACCGAGCGATAACTGGAGAATCCAGAATCGATCACAATCGCATCGGCCTTGAATTCATCTCTAAGTTCAATCAAGGCCTTTAACGAAACCGCACCTCCAAGGCTTTGACCAAAGACAATAATGGGAAGATCGGGAAAGTTCGCCTTCGCCCATCGGATAACATCCATTCCGTCTTGAACCGTATTCTTTGGAGTGGGTTTACCAGGGCTTTTTCCATAACCGCGATAATCAAAGATCAGGTGATCATAGCCATTGTGAGGAGCCGAAGAAAGAAAAGCAAAGTGGCTTGTTAGGTTTTGAGCGTTTCCATGAAATTGAATGATCAATCCTTTTGATTTTCCATCTTTGGCTTTGAAATACCATGCCGGAATCATATGTCCATCACGGGCGGGTATCTCAAGATCTTCCGGACGAATGGGAAGCTTTTCAGGGTCGACATATTGAACCTGATCGGGATAGTAAAAAACAGAACTGCATCCTAGTACTGAAGGTCCGAAGATAATAGAAAATACCAACCCAATAGGTTTCAAAAGTTATCCTTCAATTTTTAAAGGCAGAATTTTAATGAACCAGCTCTCAGAATTATCGAATACATAGAAATGTAAAAGAATCCGGAAGACCTCATGTACGGCAGTCTTCCGGATAATTAAGGTTTAAGTATTACACTTTGGATTAAGAATGTAATTAGTTCGTTCAGCTTCAGAAACGGCCCCTGTAATTCCCCAATCAACTACCAGAATACTGATTAATCCAAAATCCAGGAGTATTCCCAAAAGGGAAGTCGCGTCGAATTTTGTGTTGATATGAGTTGAGTAGTCCGAACAGCCTGGCTTTTTTGCTAACAAGACGGAATTTTTTAACTTCTTCTTAGAAATTTGAACTGTAGCCGTGTCGGTTCCAATTTCCTCGTTATTTAAGTAGAGCTTTGTGCCCGAAATATCGCTTCTCACTAAGAAATTCTGTGTTGTTCCACTAAACATAGAAGCGCACCCCGTACTGGTAACCATCGTAAAGGCAAGAAATACCCTGAACACAATCCCTCCCTATGTATTTTGATTTAGTCTCATCAGCGTAGTTAACTTTAAGCTCTCTGCCAAGGAGTTTTGTAGATAACTGAAATTTAAGATTTTTGTCCAAATGATGAGTTCAGCGCTGTGATTCGAGTTCTTCGAGACGCTCCATGTCTACCAACAACTGTTCTTCAAGCTCAGCAATAGATGATCCCAGGGTATGAAGTTCTTTAGCGATCTCCGTCGCCTTATCACCAGTTGCGGATAGGATTTCATCATTGAGTTTCTCAAGACGTTTGTTCTTTTCGCTCAACTCTTTTTCTTTTTGAGAAATACTTTGCCGGACTCTGATTAATTCATTTTTAAGTTTTTTGACATCGTCTTTGCGATGAACCTTTTTGGGTTGTGGGTCGTCGTCAATCTTTTGGGTTTCTTCTTGATCCTCCTGAAAGCGATCTTTCAATGAGCCTTTCTCAAGACTCCAGACATAATCATCATAACTTCCTGGGTAGACTTCGGCTCGGCCGTTTCGAATTTCAAGAATCTGAGTGGCAATACGCCCAATAAAGCTTCGATCATGACTGACAACAACCACAGAGCCTTCATAGTTTTTAAGAGCTTCCGTCAATGCCTCGACTGTGTCGAAATCCAAATGGTTTGTTGGCTCATCCATAATGAGTAGGGGACTTCTTTTCAGTAAAATCTGTCCAAGAGCCACCCGGGATTTTTCACCGCCTGATAATACAGAAACCTTTTTATTAAGATCGTCACCAGAAAAAAGAAGGGAGCCTGCAATGTTTAAAACATCTTGCTCAGTGAGTTCAAAGTGAGCGGCTTTTCTTAATTCTTCAATCACCGTACTTTCTGGATTTAACTCTTCAGCAATATGTTGTGCAAAATAAGAAAGACTCACCTGGTAACCAAAATTCAATTCTCCTTCAATTAGTGGTAAACGTCCGGCCAATGACTTTAAAAGTGTACTCTTTCCCGCGCCATTGAATCCGACCACACCAAGGTGAGATCCTCTTGTGATTCTTATGTTCACATCCGCGACAACGACTTTATCACCATAGCCCAGTTTGGCATTTTGAATGGATAAAGTTTCACGGCCGGTGTGAATGGGTTTTGGAATTTTAATTCGTGCGCGAGTTGGAAGATCCTTGATTTCAATCTTTTCCATTTTCTCGAGCATCTTTAATCGGCTTTGGGCTTGTCTTGCTTTTGTGGCTTTTGCTCCAAAGCGATCCACAAAGTTTTGGATTTGCTTTCGCTTCACTTCTTGATTGGCGGCCTGCGCTTCTAAAACTTCACGAAGCATCGCTTTTTGCTCAAAGTAATCGTCAATATGACCCGGGAAC
>CAZWVK010000185.1:2689-3987 GCA_964636785.1 uncultured Pseudobdellovibrionaceae bacterium
TTAGAAATTCACGATCATGAGAAATTAAAAGAAATGCACCCTCATAATTTTGCAAGAATCTTTCAAGAGCCAGAATGCTTTCAAGATCCAAGAAGTTGGTTGGCTCATCCAGAAGCATAAGATTGGGCTCATTTCCGATAAGGCTTAAAAGCTTCATTCGCATGCGGTAACCGCCACTGAGTTCATGAAAACTTTTTTGGAAGTGTTCTTCCTTAAGCCCGAGTTCTTTACCGAGGGCTTTTAATTGCCAAAGCGGCTTCGAAGCGGTCGATTCAAGAAATTTCTCAGCGCTTAAATGGAGCGGCTCATGAACCTCTTGTTCCAGATAACCAACTTTTAGTTTCTGTGATGTGATCAGCTCACCAGAATCCAAAGACTCATGGCCCACAATAATCTTAAAAAGGGTGGTTTTTCCCGCTCCATTGGGACCTATCACGCCGACGTGTTCACCTTCGTTGATAGAAAACCGAGCATCATCAAATAGGGTTTTTAAGCCAAAATGTTTTGAGCCATTGTTGAGTTGCAAGAGATTCATCGGATTCAAGGATTATAGGTCTTCAGCTCTTAATAAAAGGTACGCCGTACCTAATCCGCCAACCTATTGACAGGTGAGGGACAAATTTGCGCCTCATTATTGGGAAGGCGGATCAGACCCTATTTAATTCCATATGAGCTGGTTCAGAACTTGAAATTCCACTTATTTAAAGAGGAGAAAATGTATGGGATCTATCCAAACATTCAAATTATTAGGGGTATTATTGCTCGCAGTTGTCACACTGGGATGTCAGGGTCCAAAGGGTGATCAGGGGCCAGCAGGTGCAGGGAAAATCGTTGCGACGATGAACTGTCAGGGTGAAATAGATGCAAACCAACCCGGGATTCCAGCTTTTTTAGATAAAGTCCGAGTTGAGTATGATGCGGTCTTAACTGCCGGCGGTGATGTATATTCAACAGCCGTAGTCATTGATGTTTACTCTCAAACTTCAGGCACAGCCTTCTATGCCGCAAATCAAAATGGTGCGCAAACCGCAACGGTCTTTCTCACTACAGACCTAGATCGTGTAGGTGTTCAGGGTGAATGGGAAATTAGTTTAAATCGAAGCACATTGCAGACTTCGGTGGTTTATGACGATCCAACACTTATGGCGCCCGTTCAAATGAAGTTCAATGCAGCAGCTTGTAAGGTCCAAAACTGGTAATTTTAAAAATTGTTAAGAAAAACACCACAAAAAAATCTGGATTGATCGAATACTTTTAAACAGGGTGGAGAGAGAAAGTTTCAATATGGAACTTCATCA
>CAZWVK010000186.1:0-3937 GCA_964636785.1 uncultured Pseudobdellovibrionaceae bacterium
GAAACATTATTGTTCTTAACGAAAGTTCGACTGCCCCCGTTAATCGGGTAGATCCGTGACGGTTCGCTTATTGTTGCAAGTGGTGCCCCGAGCCAGACTTGAACTGGCACGTCCGGTAAGGGACCCAGGATTTTAAGTCCTGTGCGTCTACCAATTTCGCCACCGGGGCATGAGGTAAGACAGTGACTTTTCACAAGGCTTCTGTCAATCTCGTTGGTTTTGAAACTTTAAAAAAGAAGGACCGAAAAATCAAACAGACCATTTCTTTAGCAAATGAGCGAATTCTTAAAGCGTTTCAGCTTTTTCCGCTCTTTTTCCTTCTGGCTTTTCTTGCTTACTTTTTGGTCAAAATGGGATTTGAATGGGGGCTGACAGCGTTCAATGATCCCAAAGAAGGACCGTGGAAAGTTCAACTTTTAGCCGGACTGACTGACGTTTTCTTTGGTTTATTCTTGATCTTTGCCTATGGCTTTTCCTTGCAAGCATTGGAGTACAAAGCCATCTCGCTCAAAGAATTCTTAAGCGAAAGACTTATGCCCTTTATTTCCGAAGGCCTTTTTGCGCTCGCCCATATTTTAATTGGAGTGATTTTACTTATTCTTCCCGGGATTGTTCTTTATGTGCTCTACACCTTTCTCCCCTACATTATATTTTTTAATAAAGACTACTTGGAAGGTGAGCTTAATCCGCTGAAAGAATCCAGAAAAATGGTGGGCCGACATTTCTTAAAGATTTTGTTTTTGGTGTTAATCACTGGCCTGATCTCTCTTTGCTTTGAGCTTTTGCCAAAAGCTTTTGGCTTTGTCTTTTGGTGGCAAGAGATCTTCTTTTCTGCCATCGCTTTTTACTTTAGTGGTTTTACTTTTATGCTTTTTTACACATTGTATGTGAAATATCAGGAGGAAAAATGAAAGTCGGAAAAACTCCAACAGAGCTTCTTAGTCGCGATCAAGCATTGACCTATGATGATGTGCTGATGGTTCCACAAAAATCCGAAGTGAGATCCAGAAAAGATCCGAATCTTTCTTCGAAGCTAACTAAGAAAGTGACTTTAGATCTTCCATTTATTTCTGCCAATATGGACACCGTGACCGAACACCAAATGATGATTGCCATGCATCAAATGGGTGGGCTTGGAATTCTTCATCGCTTTATGTCCATTGAAGATCAGATCAAAGAACTTCGGCTGGCTAAAGAGTCCGGAGTCAAAGTCTTGGCTGCAAGCATTGGAGTCACAGAAGAAGAGCAAAAGCGTGCACATGCTATGGTTGACGAAGGTGTTTCCATTATCACAATCGACATCGCTCATGGTCACTCGAACCACATGATGGACACGATCAAATGGCTCAAAGACACTTTTCAAGATAGAATTGAAGTGATTGCAGGCAATGTGGCCACACCAGAAGGCACTTTGGATCTGATTGAAGCCGGGGCGGACTGCATCAAGGTTGGAATTGGGCCAGGCTCTATGTGCACAACAAGGATCATTACGGGATTTGGCGTGCCCCAGCTTTCGGCTGTGATCTGGTGTGCACAAGCCGCTCAGGAAAAGAACATTCCAGTCATTGCCGATGGTGGAATTAAAACGTCTGGAGATATTGTCAAGGCACTCGCGGCTGGTGGTCAGACGGTTATGCTTGGCTCACTTTTATCAGGATGCCTCGAAACTCCAGGACCCATTCACTTTGGTAAGAAGCATTACCGTGGAATGGCATCAAAGGCGGCGCAAGTGTCATGGCGAGGAACTCTTCCCAAAGGCATGGCTCCAGAGGGTGAGTCCACAGCTGTTCCTGTCAAAGGCCATGTCAGTGATGTGATAGAGGAACTTTCAGGAGGTTTGAGGTCCGGAATGAGTTACGCAAACGCAACGACGATTTTGGAATTGCAAAAAAATGCAAGATTTCTTGAAATGAGTAGTGCAGGATTTAAAGAGTCCGTTGCACATGGAGTAAAGTAAAATTTAATGAGTCTGATTGGTGTTTTTGATTCTGGAATTGGTGGCCTGACTGTTTTAAAAAGTCTGGCCGAAAATTTCCCTGGGCATGATTTTATTTATCTTGCCGACACTGCACGCCTTCCCTATGGAACAAAATCCAGTCAGACCATTCAAAGTTATCTTTTAAAAAATATTGAATTTTTAAAATCTCATAAAGTTGACTTTGTCGTTGTTGCTTGTAACTCAGCATCGACCGTTCTTATTCAAAACGAACTCCAATTTGATCTTCCTGTTTATAATGTGATCGAACCCGGTGCGGAAGCGGCGCTCAAATCTTCGTCTTTAAAACGAATTGGTGTTCTTGGGACTCGAGCGACGGTGATGAGCCAGGCTTACCTTAAAACCATTCAAAAAACGGATGACACCGCAGAAGTCTTTCAAATGGCAGCCCCCCTTTTGGTTCCATTGGTTGAAGAGGGATGGGTGGATGATCCACTGACCTCGATGGTGGTTTTTCGCTATACAAAGCCTTTGCTGGATCAGGGCATCGACACCCTAATATTGGGCTGCACCCACTACCCGGTTTTAAAATCTGTTTTTCAAAAGGTGGCTGGAAACCAGATTTCTTTAGTCGACTCCCCTCACGTTTTAAGTGAAAAGCTTTCAAAGGCTCATCCGGAACTCAAGGACAAATCCGAGCACAAAGGGTTGATTCGCATCTATTGTACGGATCTTACTCCTCATTTAGAGCAGCTGATTCAATATCTGGTCTCGCCTCTTTCCATTCAACCGGTTCAAAAAGTCGATCTGTAAATAATTTTAATTTTTTCCACTCTTTGGATTTCTCTTGCAGCTCTCTTAAGAAGAGCCTAACACTCTACGTCAAATTCCATAGGAGGAACTTATGAAGGCATTGGTCATTCTTGGTTTAGCCGTATTTGGCTTGAGTTCTCAGGCTAAAATTCAAACTGCAGAGTATTATCTTTTAGAGGGCTTAGCGGGAGAGTACCCGAGTGGCTATGAGCTCACTCAAGATGTGGAAGTTTACACGGTTGAGTCTCCTGCAAACCCTTATGCGAGCGGTGTTTGCACACTTAAAAAGGGCTCTGTGATTCATCCATGGGCTAAAAAAACCCTAACAGAATTTGTATCCCTTCATCCAGTCACCAGATACACAGCTCTTAAAGATTCAGAATTGGTACTGGACTGGGATGAGGAAAAAGGAGAGCCCATAGTTCAACCGATTAAAAATGGGGAGCTGGTCATAGAGCTTGCTTATCTTTCAGAGGGCCAGTGCCGTGTTCAAGTTGGTGATACAGTCGGCGAGCAAA
The DNA here is from genome assembly GCA_964636785.1 of uncultured Pseudobdellovibrionaceae bacterium. Classification (GTDB taxonomy): domain Bacteria; phylum Bdellovibrionota; class Bdellovibrionia; order Bdellovibrionales; family UBA1609; genus UBA6776. Next base: position 3,268 of record CAZWVK010000186.1, read on the forward strand.
CTTGTGTTGAGATTGACCCATCACTTGGTGAGGTTCTCTCTAAAAGTCCATTTGCCTATCAAGAGTATTTTAAAACCCAGTGCAAAGATGGCCGATCTGCCTGGATGGATTTAAAACGCCTCACTGAGCTTGTGGACGAAAAAGGAGAATGGGGAGTCAAATACGCCGAAGTTGAGGACTGGGGATCTGTCAAAGAGCCTTAGAAAACGGAGACGGATTTGATATTTGCGAACTCGTGAATACCAAGGCGTCCGAGTTCGCGACCAAATCCGGAGTCTTTAACCCCACCAAATGGAAGTCGGACATCGGATTTGAGATAGTCATTCACTACACTCATTCCGGATTGAAAATTTAAGCGCGCAAGTTCTTTGGCTCTCTCTTTATCTCTTGAAAAAATCCCCGAGCCCAAACCAAATGGAGTTCGATTTGCAATCTCAAAGGCTTCTTCTATCGTTTCATATGAATTTAACAAAGCCACTGGGCCAAAAAATTCTTCCTGATAAATTTGCGAGTTCACGTCCACATCACTGATTACTGTGGCTGGATAAAAAAATCCCTTTTGCTTTGGAATTTCTCCACCAAGAAGAATCTTTCCACCAGATTTTTTCGCTTTTAAAACCATTTTGTGAAGCTGATCGCGAAGATCCTTTCTAGCAAGCGGTCCAAAGTC
>CAZWVK010000187.1:0-3929 GCA_964636785.1 uncultured Pseudobdellovibrionaceae bacterium
GGAAGTAAAAGCAAAAGAGCAAAAAATGATTTAATCTTCACTCATAAAAAATAATCCGGATTGAACGCCATTTCAATGGAGAATTCCCGTTGACATCACCAGCAAGGTCATATGCAACAGAAATATGCAAAAATACCGATTATTAGCTCCCGGCCCAGTGCCAATCCCCGAGCGAGTATTAAAAACTCTCTCGGAACCAGCTCTTCACCATCGAACACCGCTGTTTACAAAATATTTAGAATATAGCTTTGAAATGCTAAAGACGGTTTTTGAAACCAAAGAGCCGGTTTTAATTCACTCCTCCACCGGATCGGGAGCGATGGAGTCCGCAGTTGTGAACACCTTAAATCCAAAGGACAAGGTCCTTGTCCTAGTCGGCGGGAAATTTGGAGAGCGTTGGGTAGAGATTTGCAAACGATATGGTTTAAGCGTTGTTGAATTGCATGTGGAGTGGGGGAAATCTGTTTCTTTAGATCTGTTCGAGAAGGAATTAAAAAGTCATTCTGATCTTAAAGCTGTTTTTGTTCAGGCCTGTGAAACGAGCACGGCGACTTCATTTCCAGTTCAAAAAATAGCTCAGCTCACAAGGAATTTCACAGATGCGCTTGTCATTGTGGATGCGATTACAGCCATGGGCTGCATGGATCTTCTAATGGATGAGTGGGGACTCGATGTGGTTATAGCAGGCTCACAAAAAGCATTTATGCTTCCAACGGGACTAGCACTTATTGGACTATCAAAGCGAGCACAAGAAGCTTCCAAAACAAGTTTACTTCCGAAGTTTTACTTTGACTGGCAGTCTGAACTTAAAACTTATCCAAAGACCACTCACTTTTCGACACCGAACTCTTTGGTTGTGGCACTGGCCGAGGTTTTAAAAATTTTCGAAGAAGTGGGAATGGATGTCGTCAAGAAGAGATGTGAAGCTTTAAGTCTTGCTACAAGAAAAGCTGGCGAATCCATAGGCTTAAAGACGTTTTCTTCAAGTCCCTCAAGTTCTGTGACAGCTCTTCGTCTTCCCGGTGAAATCGGGGGAGAGAAATTAAGAAACTGGCTTGAGAAGGAAAAAAACATCACCATTATGGGTGGCCAGGACCAGCTTAAGAATAAAATTCTTCGAATTGGACATATGGGTGCGATTACAAATGAGGATATGAAAGTGCTCTTTAATTCTCTCGTTGAAGGTTTGGAGCACGAAGGTTTCAAAGTGGGTTCACACGGTTATGAATCCATCATTGATGAATGTCTGAAAGACTCAAAAGAATATTTCCTATGAAAGTATTTGTCACAGAAGCTTACAGTCCAGAGTCTTTAGCTTGGCTGAAAACCAAAGAAGATATTGTATTTTTAGATGAGGCTCAAAAAGGAGATGCTGAAATTCTTCTTATTCGCTCTCATACAAGGATCACACCTACTTTTCTGGATCAGTTTAAAAACCTGAAGCTGATTGCGACTGCGACTAGTGGGTTCGATCATCTCAATTGGGCATTATGTATGGAGAGAGGAATCACAACGACGTACTGCCCAGCCGCCAACGCTCAAAGTGCGGCCGAGCACACCCTGTTTATGATTTTAAGCCTACTCAAAAACTCAAATCAGCAGTACCGGGCGATTCGCGCTGGTCTTTGGCGCGAGGGACTCGAGCGCTCTTCACTTTTATCGGAACAAACGGTTGGGCTGATTGGATTTGGACGAATTGGTCAGATGGTGGCAAGACTTTGTCAGGCCTTTGGAGCTCACGTCTGTGCGCATGATCCCTATCAAGCGGATCAGGCCTTTCAAGAATTAAAGATTGAGCGCAAAGGATTTATGGAAGTCTTAAAAGAAGCGGATGTGATCTCACTTCATGTTCCACTAACCACTGAAACCTATCATATGATCAATGGCTCCACATTGAGCGAAATGTCTGATCAGGTTGTGATCGTAAACGCATCCCGCGGGGCCGTGATCGAGGAAAGTGATCTGATGCAAGCTTTAAAATTAAAAGAGATCAAGGGTGCAGCATTGGATGTGTTCACTAAAGAGCCCATGGAGCCAAACAGTTTTTTACTCAAAGAGCCCAATCTCTTTTTAACCCCTCATACCGGTGCATTTTCCTATTCGGCCTGGGAAAAATCATCCATGGAGGCCGCTCAAAAGGCCTACGCTTTTTCTAGGAATGAAAAGATCAGCGATTGTCTCCCCCTTTCAACGCCCTGGTTTAAAAAGACCCTCAATTCTCCATAAGCCTTGCTCCTCTGCCTTCTTTATGCTCGAATACAGCCGGTTTTTGGGAGGATAAAGTATGCCAGGATTGATCGTTGTTGGTTCTCAATGGGGAGATGAGGGAAAAGGGAAAGTCGTCGATGTTTTCTCCTCTCAATCAGACTATGTGGTGAGATACCAGGGGGGTGCAAACGCTGGTCATACTCTTGTGGTGGATGGAAAAAAAACAGTACTTCATTTGATTCCATCTGGGATTCTCCATGAAAATGTAACCTGTGTGATTGCAGCCGGAGTGGTGCTCGACATCGTTAAGCTTTGTGAAGAAATTCGTGCACTCAAAGTCAGCGGTCTTTTAAAAAATCCAAATCAGCTTTTAATTTCAGACTCGTGTACAGTTCTACTTCCATATCACCGCGCACTTGATCAAGCTCGTGAGAAAGCCTTAGGGAATGAGAAGATTGGCACCACAGGACGAGGAATTGGACCCGCGTATGAAGAACGCGCCTCAAGAAAAGCGATTCTCTTTGGTGAACTTTTTGGTCCGGAAGAAGAATTGAAATCAAAGCTTGAAGCGGCATTAAAGGAAAAAAACTTCCTTCTTGAGAAGTACTACAATGAAAAGCCATTTCAAGTGAACGAGTTGATTGATGTCATTAAAACGTGTGCGAATGAATTGAAAGAGTATCGCTCAAAAGACACTTCACTCGTCATTCATAAAGCACTAAGAACGAGCCGAAAAGTTTTATTCGAAGGTGCACAGGGAAGCCTTCTTGATCTTCTTCACGGCACGTACCCTTTTGTGACATCCTCTTCGACTGTGGCTGGATCCGCACTGATTGGATCTGGTGTGGGACCAAGTCAATCTCTCAATGTGATCGGAATCACCAAAGCCTATACGACTCGAGTGGGATCAGGTCCATTTCCAACCGAATGTGATGATGAGGTCGGTGCGGAGCTACGCTCGAAAGGACATGAGTTTGGTGCAACCACTGGTCGCGAGCGCCGCTGTGGATGGATTGATCTTGTGGCTTTAAAATACGCGATTCGAGTGAATGGAATCACATCTTTGGCATTGATGAAGCTCGATGTTTTAAGTGGCTTTGATGAAATCAAAGTTTGCACATCGTACGAGCTCGATGGGAAAGAGATCACGGAGTACCCCGTTTCGCCGGGTGAGCTTGCGCGCTGTAAGCCAAAGTATGTGACCCAAAAAGGCTGGAAAGAGGATTTAACACGAGCTAAGTCATTGAAAGATCTACCCCGGTACGCTCAGGATTATGTTCAATTCTTAAGCTCCTCTTTAGCCACTCCAATTGATGTGATTTCAATTGGACCGGGACGAGACCAAACGCTCTGGATTAGGCCGTTATTTTCTTAATAATTTTAAGAATTTTCAGCCCTTTCACGGCAAAAGGTTGACAGGGTGACGAGAATATTTAAAACATTGTGATTCTTGTGATCCGCTAGCTCAGTTGGTAGAGCATCTCCCTTTTAAGGAGAGGGTCCATGGTTCGAGTCCATGGCGGATCACCAGTTTGATTCTTTCACATCTTATTTCTTTTTATGCGTCCCCTTCGTCTAGGGGCCTAGGACATCTCCCTTTCACGGAGAAGACACGAGTTCAAATCTCGTAGGGGACGCCATTTTCTAATACCGTATACAGTCTACCGTGAACCGTCTTCCGTATACCGGAGAGTGTGAATTTTCGCATTCATCAGCTTATA
>CAZWVK010000188.1:0-3887 GCA_964636785.1 uncultured Pseudobdellovibrionaceae bacterium
ACTTGAACCCCCGACACGCGGATTATGATTCCGCTGCTCTAACCAGCTGAGCTACCCCGCCACAGGGCATGATAAGAGGCGTCAAGTTACATACGTTGGATCTGGCTGTCAACAACTTGACCTAGACCTTGCTCCCGATTTGAATATTTGAAACTGTCTTCACCAAAATGGAGGGGGAAGCCATATGAGTCTAAGAAACTTAGCAACAGGAGTTGCACTATTTTTAAGCGTGTTTTTAGTCGCCGGATGCGAACCGAACTCAGACACCCAATGGGAGCTCCAAAACCCAGCTGTCTTTTTTCAAACTGAACTTTCTCGCTCTGTGGCTAGCAGTTCAACCACCCGTCTTCGCTTTGGCGGGGAAGCCGTGGATTTTGGGCGTCTCATGCGCGATGGCCGAGTCGATTTTGCATTGGTGACTCCAAGCATGACCCGATTGGACCTGTTGAATTTTGACCTCTCATCGTTAATCAGTCCGGAATCTGACAGAATCACAGTGGCAGGCAGGTCCATCGACCTTCCAAGCAATATTTCACTCCCTGATCAGGTGGAGAATTATTCCATCATCTCAATTCGCCTCAACAAGCCAGAGTTTCGAACATTCGTGAAGGAGCCTGGAACCTATACATTTTCGGCTCTTCGCGGTCAGTTCCCTGTGAAGCAGGTGATTGATGAACTTAGAAATGATAAATCGGTTTTCGACATCATGAATCACTTTAACTTCGTTGGCAGTGGCCAGATCGAAGCGCAAGTGAATTCAAGCCTGGATGGTCAAAACATTTCTGTGAATCAGTACCGCTTTGATCAGGCCGATGTGCTGGTTAAGGGCCCAAATCTTGCCAAGGGCCATATGGCTTTTTCTTTGAGCCTTTCTGAAGTGAATGGAAAATTATCACCAGTTGATCTCAAGCGGCTTCGACCTGGAATTCCTCAGCGTTTGAAAGTTTCTCCTCTGGGCAATCCATTCGTGCTTTCTGCAATGGTTGAGGAAGGAGCAAAGGGAGAAATGCCTGAGTTTGATAAACTTTCCTTAACCCTGCTGCCAAATCAATACTCAGGTCAGCCGGATTTTCTAGCGTACACAACCTCACCTCAACACTCTGGCCAAACGCTAAAAGTATTTCCGCCTCAGCTTGGCGCCAATCAGGAAGCCGTTGCGGTTTATGTGAGCTTTTCTGAGATCCGAAAAATCACTTCCGGAAGTGTGGACACCGAAGAAAAGACGGTTCTTTGGGAAAACTGGACGCAAGGTTTTTCGAACTCGATTTCGACCTCTTCTTTGAGTTACACTAAAAGACCAAACCGCACTTATAGGTTTGAGGTGCTTTACCTGGCTAAAGATTTAAGAGTTCCTGCTTCTGGCGGGGAAGCTGTGGATCAGGTGACTCATATTGCGAGAAATATTTTAGAGGTGAAATGACATATCCAAAAATCATTTTGATTCTTCTTATCACAGGCGCCTTGAGCGCCTGTGCGCTTTTTGAAGACCGCAAAGGTCCGCAGTCCTTCTTAGGTCCGCGCGAAGACGTTATTTATGCCAATTTTGAAGAGGTTTGGCGCGCAACCAATATCGTTTTACAGTCTTATCCTTTAAGACTGAGCAATATGGATGAGGGACTTTTGGAAACAGACGATATCAAGGGGTATCGATCATGGCAGCCGCCATTTCCACAGCGAAAGCCCCAAGGGATGAGCTACCGCCTTTCTGTTCGTGTGGTGCGCGGCTCTAGCGGGCGCATTCCAGCGACAAAAATTATTATTTTAAAAGACGCAAAAGTTCAGCGCGATTTCTTTTCCAATGTGAAGCAAGTTCCTAGTGATGGACTTGAGGAAAAATCGTTAATCTATCGTATTAAAAGAGAAATTCAAATTGAACGCGCACTTCAACACGCGCAGAACACGAAGAACAGTTAGATTCTTCGTATTCCAAAGAAGTTTAGCCACCGCTGTTTTTTTACGCTCAAGCTGTCATCGTTGCTTCCGAGCCTTAAACCGCTTTTTTTCTCCAGACCCATTATCGCCCAACTCTGAACCTTCTCATCTCTATCGGTTAGCATGGATTGAAAAACATGCTTCCAATTGCTTGGCGGATTGAGAGCTAAAGCCTGTGCGATATATGGCCGAATCCATAAGCTATATTCGCCACGAAAATTCATTTTGTGATTGAGAGCTTTGAGCAGCTCATCCGAAGAACTCGAATCACCAAATCGAATAAGATTCTTCGCGGCTTGAGTTCTTACGACCAGTGCCTTATCGAAAAGAAGTTTTTCGGACCATTGACGAACAAACTCTGGTTTTCCATTTTGAATGGCCACAAGAGCTGCATTTCGTATAAACCATTCGTCATCTTTGAGTGCCCGCTCCAAATCCTTTTGAAACCAGCTGAAATCAGCCCGTGCCATCTCCTGCACCGCTGTCCAGCGATCCCCTACACCAAGGCTCTTAGAAAAAGCCGTGGACTTTAAGTTTTGATAATATTCAAGATCTGCAGAAGGAAGGGCTGCAAAGGCAGACGTTGAAACTAAGAAACTGAAAGCGAAAGCCAATCTCATGAGGTTTTCAGTTCGTCTGCTTCACGAGCGATTTTTTCAGGGTCCAAACTCTCAGCGAATACATCTTCTGGTTTTTCTTCACTTAACGCCTCGATCTCGGCGAGTTCAGAGACGACTTTGTCTGTATCAAGATCCTCAGATGCAAGCTCAGCAAACAAATCATCCACACCTTGTTGAGGAGATGGCGCCGTTTCTTCGACTTTCTCTTCCCCCGCAACTGCTTCTGGTGGCGCTGCATTCACTTCCGCACTATCCGGTTCAGGCACGGAGCTCGCTTCTGCTGAAACATCAGAAGGAATATCTTCGTCCTCGTCTGTAATTTTATCTTTCCCCACAGCTTCAGCGAATTCTTTAACAAGGTCGTCGGTGTTTTCGGGCTCTGGGATCGCTGCTGAAATCTCATCCGCAGGATCACCCCCACCCTTTAGCCGCTCCATTTCCGATTTTAACCGGGCATTTTCCTCTTTATATAGGGAGAGATCTGCAATGTCGTCTTCAAGAACTTCATACTCAGCAAGCTTTGCTTCCAATTCACTGATTTTTTCCAAATAGACGTGAGTTTCACCTGTGGCTCCCTCGAAAGAAACAGTGGGTTGAGTGCCGGACGGACTGGCTTTATCTTTTGCCGCTTTCAATTCCGTTTCCTTAGCCTGAAGTGCAGCCTTAAGCCGATTCAGTTCCGCTTTGGCTTCATCCAACTCTTTATTACTGACTCCAGACGCAGAGGATGGCAAAGCCGAGGCCGTAGAATTGTCAGCGCTTTTATCCCAGTTGGCCGTTCGCTCTAAAACTTTATTAAGAACATCCTCAATCGCTTCAGAAGTGAGAGCAGAAGAAGTCTGTGCTTGAGCTTTCGGTTTTTGAAATAAAGATCGTCCGACCAGAAATGCAACCATGGCAATGATAATAACAATAAGCCATTGGATCACCGATTCATTATGAGACATTAAAAAGTGAATTGAAGAAGATAAGCTCACCTTCAAAGTTTCCAAGCGCATATGGAATCGGTCAAGGAACTCCCCAAGCGTCTAGACAGAAGTCTTACTTGAGTGGTCTGGTCTGTTTTTTAATGCGTTCAAACTGAAGCGCGCGGCTTGAATTGGCCTTTGCAAGAAGTGAAAAACCGATGCTAGCAAAAATAAAACAAGTCATTAATGTCATGCTTCTGATCATAACAGAAAACCATTTTAAATGTAATAAATATTACCTTTTCCCGTCTTGAGACAAGGAAGCACTTTTTCTAAGTCTTGCGAGATAAAAACCATCGCCGGATTTTTCCTCTGGAAAGAGCTCCGTTTCCTTTTCCAGAGAGAATTCAGGATGCGCTTTTAAAAA
>CAZWVK010000189.1:0-3799 GCA_964636785.1 uncultured Pseudobdellovibrionaceae bacterium
GTTCCCTACTGGGTGATCCCTGTCGATACCGTCAAAGCGCTCACTTTAAAAAGCCCGGGTCTTGTTAAAGACATTCGCTTTCGACCATCTCTTTATCGCCAATTCTTAAGACGGCTCGAACGTCTTGAAAAGCGAAAATTAGATACTTATTTTTATGCTTATTTAGATCATGGCTCTCCATCCATTCAGAATCTTTCAGAGTCCGATCAGGCTTACGTCTTAGATACCATCTTAGATTATTGGGATTTTAAGAATGCAAAAGATCTTTTGGAGCCAACGTCCACCGCAAGCGTAAAGAAAAATGAATATTTAAAAGCTCGTGCTGCCCTTCCGGTTACGGAATCTCTTCACTTCAATCCTTTGGATTATGAACGACCAGATGAATCTCACGAAACTTTAAGAGTGGGACTTTCGGCAGGTCATGATCAGCTTCTAGGAGATCAATACGAATTTGATCTTCGCTTTGCTCTTCATGATCTGATTGATCCTCAACGAGGATATCCATCTACTGCAAAGATTGAATTCTTTCGACTGACTGGAAGTTATTTTTCTGAACAGGATCAATTCAAATTCACCGATCTTAAATTTTTTGATGTTCAATTGATTTCACCTTTAAAGAAGCTTGAGAACTCCTATTCCTGGCGAGCACAGATTGGGCTCAATCGATCTTTTATAGATTGTGATTACTGCCTCGGCTCAAGTGTACTTATGCAAGGTGGCGGAGCTCTTGGTTTTTTCGATGATCAAGCAATAGTATACGGCCTAGTGGGCGCAGACCTTCGCTTCTCTCCCGAGCATGATGGTTCAAATTTAATGGCGTTACCACTTGGAACCTTAGGACTTCGTATTTTAGGTCCAAAGGATTTCAATTTTTTAATTGAGCAAAATTATTCGGTAAACTCCATCTATGCACTTCCGAACTCTTCGGTTTTGTCTGGAGAGCTTAGAAAAAGTTTAACTCTCAATTGGGCATTAGGTGGACGCTTTCAAAAGGAAGAGTTCAAGGGATTTGAAAATGAAAATTACAAGTTTAGCCTTTATCACTACTTTTAGCTTTCTTGGACTGGGATGCAGTTCCGTTTTCTATTATCCCGACCAAGTTCAGTATGTCGATCCGGACAAGCTTCCGATTCGTCCAAAGGATCTTGAAATACCTGCTCGTGATGGACATATGATTCCAGCCTGGTACTTCAAGGCAAAAGCGGAAAAATCAAAAGGGTTGATCATTCAGTTTCATGGAAACGCTCAGAATCTCACAAGCCATTTCGCTTTTCTTTCCTCTGCTCCTCACAATGGGTATGACCACTTGATATTTGACTATCGTGGTTATGGAAAAAGCCCCGGAAAACCCACTCCAAAAAACACCGTCCAAGATGGAATGGATGTCATCCGATGGGCGAAGACGAATTTTCCAGATCTTCCCATTATCGTCTTTGGCCAAAGCCTGGGTGGCGCCATTTCCTTAAAAGCGCTCATTGAACTCAAAGGTGAGTTCAAAGCCGACGCCGTTGTGATTGATTCTGGATTTTCAAGTTATAGATCAGTGGCCAGAAGTGTACTCGCCAATCATTGGCTCACATGGATTCTACAACCCGTTGGGTGGCTGATTGTGGACAATTCTATGGGTCCCGGGAAAGACATCTCAAAACTGGAGTCCACACCATTTCTAGTGGTCCATGGGACCAAAGATCCCATTGTCGCGTTTTCACATGGTCAGGGCATCTATGAACTCGCACCCGAGCCTAAGGAGTTTTGGGCCATTGAAAACGCTGTGCATACTGAATTTATGTTCCGACCTCCCTATCAGAAGAAATTCTACGAGTATTTAGACTCTAACCATTAAATTCGGCCTCGCTGCCTTGTACTTTTCTGATATTTTTTGTAGCGTCGCAAAATTGTTAACATTTCCCGAGGGAGGAATATATGAACGCCACTCAAGATCATGTGGTCACAATCGAATACACTTTAAAAGACTCCAAGGGAGAAGTCCTTGATAGCTCTGTTGGAAGTGAGCCATTGGCCTATTTGCACGGCTTTCAAAACATCGTTCCAGGGCTTGAGAAAGCTTTGGAAGGAAAGAAAAAGGGCGATGAGCTGGAAGTTAAGCTGACTCCAGATGAGGCCTACGGACAAAGACGTGATGAGCTTATGTCTACAGTGAACAAGGCCGAGTTGGATCAGATTCCAAATTTGGAAGAGGGCATGCAACTTCAAGCGCAAACTCCTCAAGGCGTTCAGATCTTCACAATTGCAGAGATCAAAGGTGACGAAGTCACACTCGATGGCAACCATCCACTAGCTGGTGAGGAACTCAATTTCAAAGTCAAAGTCATGGATGTCCGAAAAGCCACTCAAGAAGAACTTGAGCACGGACATGTCCATGGACCAGGTGGACATCACCACTAGTTTCTATGACTTTTCCGACGGCCCTGCTCGGTGGAGCACTCATTGGATTGGCAGTAACAATCATGCTTGCTTTAAACGGCAGGGTCACCGGAATCTCAGGAATTTTAAATCAAAGTTTTTCACCGCCACTCAAAAATTCCTTTTGGCGCCATGCCTTTTTAATTGGGCTCTTATGCGGTGGTGTGGCTTCTTACATTTATAATCCCAGCTTTTTTATAAATTCATCGGGCCGAAATATTTTGGAGATTCTAATTGCTGGATTTTTAGTAGGGTTCGGCTCTGTTTTAGGGAGTGGCTGCACCAGTGGGCATGGAGTTTGTGGGATTTCAAGGTTCTCTTTGAGATCTATTCTTGCGACCATTTTATTTATACTTGCTGGAATGAGCATGGTCTTACTTCTTCGCTGGATAGGATGGGCCCTTTAATGGATCAGATCTTCATTGCCTTTCTTGTCGGATTTCTTTTTGCGATCGGGCTTGCATTCGCAGGGATGACTCAGCCTCATATTGTGATCGGATTTCTGGATCCAATGAACTGGAATCCAACACTTGTTTTTGTAATGATTGGCGCAATATCGGTTCATAGTGTGTCGTTTCTTTTTATTAAAAAAAGAAAAACTCCATTTTTGGATAGCAAATGGCATATCTCACCCGCTCGAAAGATTGATCGGCGGCTGATACTTGGTGCCCTCATTTTTGGTTTAGGCTGGGGACTTGGCGGATATTGTCCTGGACCAGCAGTTACATCGTTAGCATCGGGGTCTTCGGATATTCTTGGATTTGTTCTTATGATGATCGTAGGAATGAAAGTAGCGAATATCGTAAAGGAATTTTAATGCCTCAGGTGAAACACTTTTTCGATAAGAAAACTTCAACTCTAACCTATGTTGTTTTCGATTCAGAGAGCAAGGATGCGGTCATTATCGACCCTGTATGGAATTTTGATCAAGCCTCTGGAAACTTATCTAAAGAATCGCTCTTAGAGTTGATGGAGTTTTTGAACACTGAAAAGCTCAATCCACGAATGATCCTTGAAACTCATGTCCATGCCGATCATATTTCTTCAAGTCAGCTCTTGAAAGAAATCTTTCCTGACATAAAACTTCTAATTGGGAATCAAATCTGCACAGTTCAGGAGACTTTCAAAAAACTCTACAATCTTCCCGAGTCTTTTAAAGTCGACGGCAGTCAGTTTGATTGCTTGGTCAAAGATCAGGAAATTATTCGCGCAGGAAGCCTTGAATTTAAGGTTTTATTCACTCCAGGCCACACTCCTGCGTGTGTGAGCTACCAGTTCAAAGGCAAGGTGTTCACCGGGGATCTTTTGTTTATGCCAGATTCAGGAACAGGACGCTGTGATTTTCCTGGTGGCGATGCGAGCCAGCTTTATCACT
>CAZWVK010000190.1:0-3780 GCA_964636785.1 uncultured Pseudobdellovibrionaceae bacterium
CCAAAACCGACAAGTTCCATATCTGGCTTGTCGGTTTTTTTATCTTTAATTCAAGATAGATATGGGCTATTTTGAGGTCCTCAAAACGAGGAAGAATTATGTTACACCAATCAGGCCTCTCAAAATTAGCTTTAGTCACTGGTGCCAGTCGCGGGATCGGCGCCGAGATTGCTCACCAATTGGATAAAATGGGCTACAATGTCTTACTCACCGGAAGAAATGAAGAGCGCCTCAAAACCGTCGCAGATCAGTTAAAAAATCCATCTTTTATTTTTAAAGGCGACCTTTCGAGCTCAGAAACGGTTTTAAGTCTTGCTGAATTCACGAAAAGTCTTCTTAAGTCCCATGGATTAAAGCTTGAAATATTGATCAATAATGCAGGTCTTTATAATGCCTCCGTATTTGATCAAGAGAGCTTTGAAAACCTGGAAAGGCATTTTGAAGTCAATTGCATAAGCCCCATGAAACTTTGTTTAGCATTAAAAGAAGAACTCAAAGAAACCAAATCGGCTGTGGTTGTGAACATTTCTTCCACCTTGGGAAATAAACCCGTGCGCGGCACTCTTTCATATTCCGCTTCAAAAGCAGCACTGAATAACTGGACAAAGGGTCTCGCACTGGAGTGGGCCGAGTTTGGAATTCGAGTTGTCGGCATTTGCCCAGGGATTGTCGACACTCCCATTCACTCCTTTCATAATGAAAGCGATTCGAGTGAAATTAAAACTCAGATGCATAAAGCACAACCACTTGGACGTTTGGGCGCTCCAGAGGATATTGCCAATGTCGTTTCGTTCTTGGTCTCCAATCAGGCCTCATGGGTAACAGGCACGCTTTGGGATGTGGACGGAGGAATTTCACTTTTATGAAAATGGAATTGGCGCGCTCCATGGAGTTCCAATGTGCACACTCTTACCAAGTGAAGGAGTGGAGCGAAAAGGAAAATTTAAAGGAGTTTGGCGCATGCTTTTCACCCACAGGGCATGGTCACCGCTACCGTTTAGAAATTTTTGTTCGCGGAGAAGTCCATCCAACAACGGGTATGATTATTAATCTTCGCGATTTGGACCTCATTTTAAAAAATTCAGTTTCAAGTCTTGAGGGGAAGTTTCTCGACAAAGAAGTTCCTGAATTCTTAAATCAGATTCCCACCACTGAAAATATTGCCAGCTACTTATTTGGAAAAGTGGAAAAACAATTGCCTGAGTTTGATCTTACTCTTTCAAGGCTTCGTCTTTTTGAAACCGAAGATCTCTGGGTTGAGTGCACTCCGTGATATGACCTGCCTGAAGTTTTATCGATTCAAACTGCGCGGTTTTCATTCACTGGAATCACTTGGCGAATCCGCTCATGGACACTTGGCCTATCTCATCCTTGCTCGATCATTGATTGATTCGGGCCGTGAGGAAGAATTCTTATGTTTCGTTAAGGAAAATATATTAAAAGATTTCGATAAGCAGGATTGGAGCGCTCCTCTTGTTGGTGAGCCCAGTGGCGAGGCCATGATTCTTGAAATTGCAAAGCGCATCCAAAAACGCCCGGATTTGGACATCAAAAAAGTACTTATTCAAGAAACCAAGAAAAACTCATTTCTTCTCGAATTAGGACAAGATCAGAACTCATAGGCAATAAGATAGATTAAGGCGGCAATGATCACGATCAGACCAATGATAAAAACCATGGCGTGAATCATTTCCAATCTTTTAAAAAAATCCTTCATAAAAACCTATCCTCAAAAACGTTCCGCCTTACAACATCAATTTTAAATGATTTTGGAAATTTTTGCCCCTTTCTTTACCTATTGTCTCATCTCAGCTAAAACACGTATCAATGGGAGATTCTAACTATTTAAGGTTATCAAAACGTATGAGTGAGCTTGGCTTATGCTCGCGACGTGAAGCTGATCGATTGATTGAGCAAGGACTTGTTCTTGTGAATGGAAAGATTGTTGATCAATTGGGCTCCAAAGTCCTTCCAAGCGATCGTGTTGAATTGAGACAGAAAGCTCAAGATCAGCTCTCTAAAAAGGTCAGCCTTATTCTGAATAAACCAGTCGGATATGCCAGTCATGGTACGGATCAAGGCTACCCCACTGTTCTCGATTTGATCTTAAAGAAAAATCAGTTTGATAAGTCTCAAGCCTTCTCCCCAAAAATCAAAGAGGGCCTTGCTCCAGTTGGTCGCCTTGATATCGAATCACAGGGACTTATGCTTTTAACCCAAGAAGGACGTGTCGCAAAGGCTGTGATTGGTGAAAATGTCGAGATGGAAAAGGAGTACCTTGTTCGCTTTACGGGTGAGGTTACCAATGAAAAATTAACTCACTTAAGCTCAGGAAAAATTATTTTAGATGGCCGAAAGCTTAAGCCCGCTCAAGTCACACGACTCAATCAGGATCAACTCCAAATTGTTTTAACCGAAGGAGTGAAAAGACAAATCCGTCGCATGATGGAAGAAGTCGATCTGAAGGTGACCGGTTTAAAACGTGTGCGCGTTGGGCCTATTCGCTTGAGCGATTTGCCTGAGGGGGAGTGGCGATTTTTATCTGCGGACGAGATTGAAGCTTTGCTCGAAAACCGGCCTGCAAGCGCTCCAAAGCGGCGATTTCTGCGGCGCTAAATCCAGCTTTCATTCTTAAGTTCTTCTCAATGGGCTCTAAGCGGCGAGGAATCTGATGTATAACTTTAAGAAGTCTTTGTTCAAAATCACTCTCCGGCTCGATTCCGTTTTCAATTGCAATTTTTCGATACCAGTCTGATCCGAAGCGGACGTGACCAATCTCCTCATCTGCAATAACTTTGACAACGTTCTTCACAACTTTATCTTCGACGCCACTGAGTCGTTTAAAAATAATCTCTGAGGCATCCAAGCCTGAACCTTCCAAATAGCGATGCACAATCAATATACGATCCATAAGATCATCCCCGGTGCTAACAGCGTCCCAAAGGCTCAAGTGAATGGGCCAGTGACCAAACTCAAATCCCAAATGATCTAGTCCCTCTAAACAGAGTTTAAGATGTTTGGCCTCTTCCAGTGTGACTGAAAGCAACTCCTCGCGAAAACCGTTAGGCGCATCTGGAAATTCAATTAAAGTTCGAACGCCGAGCTCGAACGCCTGAAGTTCTATACTTGCCAGGTCATGAAGAAGGCGACCTCGTCCTAAATTTGAGGCAAGGCCTGGCTTTGGTGGGTGCTTATGGATCTCCAGCACTTCTTCCTCGCGTCCGGGACGGCTGGGAATCAAAAAATTCTCAGGTGCTCGTAAAATCTCATTCGCTTGAGTGTGGAATGCATCAATCTTTTTCCAGACATTGACTTCCAAAAGAGGGTTTGGAAACTTTCCATAAGGGTTCTTCATCATCACAAAAGGTATAAAGGGGTTTTTAGTATGGGTAAAGGATGGAAAAAGGCGGGAAAGCTCGAAGCCTCACAGAAAAAGGGAGCCTTGTTTACAAAACTGGCTCGCGAGATCATGGTCGCAGCGAAATTGGGAACCCCTGACCCTGAATCCAATGCCCGATTGAAAATGGCGGTGAACGCTGCTTTGAAAGCGTCCTGCCCAAAAGACACCATTGAACGAGCCATAAAGAAAGGTTCCGGTCAGCTGGATGATGGGTCACAAATTGAAGAGGTGACCTATGAAGGATATGCGCCTCATGGCGTGGGTGTTATTGTGGAATGTCAGACCGACAATCGCAATCGAACGGTCGCGGAAATTAGAAATATATTTAAATCCAATGGCGGAAACCTCGGTGAAACCGGTGCTGTGGCATGGATGTTTGA
>CAZWVK010000191.1:0-3750 GCA_964636785.1 uncultured Pseudobdellovibrionaceae bacterium
CAGAGTGATCCTTAATCTTTTTTCTTAAGCCAAAAACATGAGTGTCAACGGTTCGCCCTACCACATTCACGCCATCGCCTTGAATCAGTTCAATAAGATTTTTTCTGGTCAGAACTTTTCCCTGACTGAGCATCAATGCTTCAAGAAGTTTAAATTCGGATCTTGTTAAATCGAGTTTTTCACTTCCCAAATGAACCTCAAAGGTGTCCGAGTTGAGTTTAAGCTCTCCAACTTGAACCACACTGCTACTATTGGATTTCTTTTCGGATTGAGTCGATTCCACCCAGATTTTTCGTCGCATCAAAGCGTTCACTCGGGCCATTAAAACCAAAGTATCAAAAGGCTTCGCCAGATAATCATCGGCCCCAGCATCAAGTCCTGCAGCCACATGCTCAGGCTCCGTCTTTGCTGTGACAAAGAGGATTGGAACTTGTTTTGTTCTTTCATCAGAGCGAATCCAACGTGTCAATTCAAGACCTGAAAGTCCGGGAAGCATCCAATCCAAAATCACCATGTCATAGTCTTGCTTAGCGAGTTGGTTTCTGGCCACATCTCCCGAAGAGAGATCATCCACAAGATAGCTTTCACGACGCAAGTGAAGCGCGATGAGCTCTCGGATTTCCGCTTCATCCTCTACCACTAAAACTCGCTTTGGAGTGTTCGACATGAATTTCCTCTCTCGCTTAATTCGAAGCCGGACGCACTTGACTCTGACCGTGACGAACATCCTGGCCGGTGGCCATAAAGATCACATCCTCAGCCACATTGGTCACATGATCCGCCACACGCTCCAAGTTTTTGGCAATCATCACAAATCGCAGACCGGAATCAATGCTCCATTCACGACTCTCCATTTTCGTCGTGGCCAGCTTAAAAAGATCTCTTTTCAACTGATCAATCTCATCGTCCTTTTTAAGAACTTCCCGACTGGTCGAAATATCCTGATGAGTGAATGCATCAAGGCCCAAACGGACCAAATCAATGACCAGATCAAACATCTTTTCGAGATCTTGCGGAAATGGCATCGCGCTTTGAGCATCAAAAAATTCCAAGCCATAACGGGCTGTGTTTAAAGTTTGATCACCAATGCGCTCAAGATCCGTATTGATTTTTGTGACTGAGATCACAAATCTTAAATCTTTAGCAACTGGGGCCTGCTTTGCCAGAAGCTGAACACAAAGCTCATCCACCTTCATCTGAAGAGCATTGATTTCATTTTCTTGCTTTTTAACATCAGCAAGCAAAGCGGAGTTTTTATTGAGCAAGGCCTGTCTGGTCGCTTCGAGAGCCTTTTCCACACAGCCGCCCATTTTTAAAACTGTGTCGTTGATATGCTGAATTTCTGCGTCTAAAGGTCTCATATTCGAGCTCCATGTTTGAATCTCTTTGAGAGAGTAATCGGCCTGTCCCAATGATCAAGAGAAATCCCACATTTTTTTTCATAAATCTCGTTAGTCTTTGGTCAAATTTTCGAAGGATTTCCATTGGGTTATAAGTTCAACGAGTTTTAGGCCTCCGGAGGAGTTGACTTTAAAGACCATGACCCCCGATTTCCTAAGATGGATTGCATTGCCCTCAACAATCCTCGCAAATTCAGGTATCCAATCCCCATGAGTGCATGCAACCACCGACTGACCGTGTGCGAAAAAATCCTTTAGGAAATTCTCTATTCGATTGGATAAATCCGAATAACGCTCCCCCGCCCCATGCTCCAAAAGAAGAGGGTCCGTATCAACCGTCTGATTCACAGTCTCGGCGATGGGTTGAATGGTTTCCAGGCAGCGCTTCTTAGGACTTGATAGAAAACGAAAACCAGAAAGCCCCTCATCCACCCAGCGCTTTTTAAAATAAGCCTTTAAGGATTCGACCTGTGATAGACCCTTTTCGGAAAGACCATTGTCCAATTGCGCAAGAGTTGTCTCACGGTGGGCATGACGAACCAAAATCAAGAATTGCTCGCTTTTCACATTCATCTGCTCATGCTACATCAAACCCATGACTCATTTGAGCGTAAACTTAAACAAAATCGCACTTCTTAGAAATTCACGGGGCAAAGATTTTCCATCCGTAAAACAGTTTGCAAGAAAAGCATTGGATCTTGGTGTCTACGGATTAACCCTTCACCCACGCCCTGATGAGCGCCATGCCCGCTTTAGTGACCTGCCTGTTTTGAAATCAATGATTGATGATGAAAAAAGACAGGGTAAAGAGGTGGAACTCAATATTGAAGGCTATCCATCGGCTGAATTCCTGGAAAAAATCGAAATGCTTGAACCGGATCAGTGCACCCTCGTTCCAGATCCACCCGATGCGATCACTTCGGATGCAGGCTGGAATTTTACTCAAAACAAAGATTTTCTATTGAAGATTTGCCAACGTCTCAAGACCAAAGGCATTCGATCTTCCTTGTTTTTGGATCCATTTGCTTTAGATGATGAAGAGCTTGAGTCCCTTTCCCAAATCAAACCGGATCGCATTGAATTTTACACAGAAAAATATGCTGTGGATTTCGGAACTCCCGATCAAGAAAAAACATTGCGGATTTATCAGGGCGCCGCTGGGAAAATAGTGTCATTTGGCATAGACCTCAATGCCGGCCATGATCTGAATCAGAAGAACTTAAGTGCACTGATTAACGCCATTCCAGCCATCAAAGAAGTCTCAATTGGACATGCGTTGATTGTTGAATCCTTACTGGAAGGATTCGATCAAACCGTGACCAATTACTTGAACCTATTAAGAGTCAAATCCTTATGAAGGTTCATATCCTCGCAGCGCTAGAGACAAATTATTTTTTTGTCCTCGAGAGCGAGGGAAAGGCGATCGCTCTTGATCCTGGAGATGCAGCACCAATCATTGCGCTTCTTGAATCGCAAAACCTGGATCTGGAAGCGATTTGGTTGACCCATCATCACTGGGACCATGTGGATGGGGTTGAAGATCTACTTCGTTTTCAAAATGTAAAGGTATTTGCACCGGAGCATGATTTGAGTCGCATCCCCTGTCGCGCAGACGGACTCAGAGAGGGAGATCAGGTTGTTTTTGGAGGCGAGATTTTTAAAGTTTTAGAACTTCCCGGCCACACTTTAGGCTCTCTTGCTTTTTACAACCCCTCTAGAAATTGGCTTTTTTCAGCAGACACCTTGTTCTCATTGGGCTGTGGTCGATTGTTTGAAGGTACACCTGAGCAGATGATGAAGAGTTTAAATCGCATTAAGTCTCTTCCAAAGGAAACTGAAATATATTTTTCACACGAATACACCCTGAAAAACCTTGAGTTTTTAAAGTCCATTCAAGAAAAGGTTTCTTTAAAAACTCCAATTAAAGATTTGGAAAAAGCCATTCACTCCCGACTGTCCAAAGATGGAAAAACGGTTCCTTCCCGTCTTGAATTTGAACTGAAAAATAACCCCTTCCTGAATGCGGATCTAGAAGTGTTCACAACCATTCGCGCACTCCGCAATCAGTTTTAACTGGTCGTTTTTGCGAAAATATGCGAGGCTCATTTCACATGCTTCATCGAATAGTTGGTGTTTTTCTCCTCATTTTTATCGGTATTTTGCTCGCACTTAAATATAATAATTTTCGCGGCGATGACCGTTCACAATCCAAAGTTCAAAGTTCGGCATTAAAACTCCTCTCGGTCGATGAGGTGCGAAGCCAGATTTTAAGTGGCGACCACAAAATCACATTGATCAATTTGTGGGCGAGTTGGTGTGTTCCCTGCCTCAAGGAACTTCCAGATCTCTT
>CAZWVK010000192.1:0-3719 GCA_964636785.1 uncultured Pseudobdellovibrionaceae bacterium
GCTCCTCTAAAGTTTAAGATCTGAGAAGTTCCGAGCAATCGATCCAGATTGGCGAGCGAAGATCCAGTCACTGCTTCAGCGAGGCGAATAGCCATTGAGGGCGAGCTTGAAAGTGGAAAATCAGTACGACGAAACATTCCGTCTTCATCAGCTCTGAAAATGATGGTTCCTGCTTTATATCCGTAACTCGTACGAAAAGGTGAAAGAACAGTTTGTCCGTCCATGTCGATTTCGTGTGCCCACAAGACTCGATCATCCGTGAGTGTGCGAATAAGTGGAGAATTTTCGTTGGCATTGAGCTGTGTGGAAAAGTGAAAGGTCACACCAATATTTTTCGGATCCTGACTTAAAACGGTTCTTAGAAGTTCTTGCCACTTTCGTGAATGCCAATAGAAGTTGTCAGTGATCAATGAAAATTCTTTAAGGGAACGTAGAATATTGCGACCGTACCCGAGCCCTTGTTCAAAGTCATTTTGATCCAGATAAACCAAAACGATATTGCTTAAAACGGGCTGGTTTCCCCGGAGAGCAAAACGCAAATCGAAATCAGATGTTTCCTGAATCACACGAAAAGAAAATCCGATCACCCAACAAAGAAGTGCGCGGACCCAAATGCCTCGGGCGCTCCAAATGGCATCGAAAATACGAAAAAGGGTGGACTGGATCGAGGTCACAACGCTTCGTATCAATACCTATGCAAAAATTCAATTGGTTCTTTCGAAAAGTTAAGTCATTTTGAGACCATGGACATATTGACCCAGCTTTCGGAGCTGAAGAGCTATGATATTGGAGCCGCGACAATTGGCAATTTTGATGGTCTACATCTCGGGCATAGGGCTTTGATTGAGCGCACCGTCCTGTCTAAAGGTACTGGACAGAGCCTCCTGATCACATTTGACCCTCATCCCCGCGAGGTTTTGAATCCGGGAACTCGGGTACCGAGGCTTTCTTTATGGCCTGAGATTTTGCATGAATTTCAATCTTTAAACGTAGATTTGGTTCTACGTCTGAAGTTTGATCGCCCTCTCGCTAGAACGTCTGCAGAGGATTTCTTGAACCTCATTTGGGACTCTTCTCAGTTGAGAACTTTGATTGTCGGCCATGACTTCGCGCTAGGTGCCGATCGAAAAGGGGACGCTCACTTTATGAGGGATTGGGCACACCGAAAAAATGTGCATTTCTCTCAACTTTCCCCAATTCAAATTGGAAATGAAACGGTTTCTAGCCAGAGAATCAGGGAGTTCTTAAATCTTGGAAATATTGAGAAAGCCAACCAGTTCCTGGGACGCAACTACTCTGTGAGAGGAGAAGTTATCCATGGAGATGGCCGTGGGAAGAGTTTGAACTTCCCAACGGCCAACTTAAAAACTGCCTCTGAAAAAATTAAACCAGCGTTGGGTGTCTATGCGGGCTGGGCAATTATTTCAGGTAAGAAGTACTGTGCCGTGTCTAATATAGGAACGAAGCCAACATTTGTTGAAAACAACCCTGAGGTTTCTTTTGAGGTTCATATTTTGAATTTTGCGAGTGAAATATATGGTCAGGAGCTTGAATTCGAGCTTCACTCTAGAATTAGAGCTGAAAAAAAATTTTCATCGAGGGAAGAGCTTATTGATGAGATTAGTAGCGACATCCGAATCGCATTGGAAAGATTAAAGTGAAAATCGGATGGTTTGGACCGAAAGAGAACTCGTTGCGCTATTCTGTGGCCACAAAGAGCTTTGGTGAACTTATTGAGGTCAGTGACATTCAAGATCTGAATCAGTCTTCGGATTTACAAGCAATTTTATTTTCTGAGAAAAGTTACTCTGCCGTTTTTGAGGAGCTTTCATATAAGACCGAGACTTTGCTCTTAGCTGGCGCCGTAGACGGTCTTTTGCGTGAAGGAGCTTCTTTCGTTCCTAAATGTTCTTATGTTGAAGTCTTTATGAATCGCTTTTCTGAATTGCCGGATTATATCGATAACTCAAAAGGAGTTTTGATCGTCGGAGATTATGAAGTCGCACGCCCGGCATTCTTAACTTTATTCAAACTTGGGTTCAAACAGTTTTTTATTCTCGGAGATAAGTCGAGTTCATATTTTAATGATCGCCTTAAAAAGGTCTTTTTTGATCTCGAACTCAATATTGTTCAAGTCGAGGACCTTATTAATCTCAGTGGCATCACTTCAGTTCTGATTCATGGAGTGAACGATCGGGATCAGGTCTATGCGGAATGGGAGCTCTCATATCTTAACTTCTTGGGGCGCCCCGGACTACTTATCGACTTTTTGAAAGATGGCTTTTTGAGTCAGGTTGTGATTGAGACCGAAGATGAGGGTCTAATTCTTGTCGATCCATCTGAAATTGAAGAATTAAGCATGAAATGGTGGATGAGGAAAACGGGCCAAAGTCCAGTTACAAAAAACGGCACGTAAGAGTAATCTTTAATGATGAACTCATGATGAGAGGGAGAGAGCTGTATGGGTGCTAGGAAAGCCCTTGGAGAGCTTCTTGTTCGCGAAAGATTAATTGATATAGATCAGTTGGAGCAGGCGCGCAAAGACCAAAAGATAAATGGTGGTCGGTTAACCTCATCACTTGTTCGCTTAGGATTTTTGCAAGAGAATCAGCTTTCTGAACTTCTCGGTAAACATTACGGTCTTCCCGTTATTGACCTCTTCGCGTTCGAAATCGATTCGAATGTCACTAAACTGATCTCAAAGCAGGTTTGCGAGAAGAATATGGTGATTCCGGTGTCACAAGCGGGAAAGAGTTTGGTCGTAGCGTTTGCGGATCCGTCGAATCTGTATGTGAAAGACGATCTTGCACTTCTGACCCGATCGAAAATTGAAATGGTAATAGCGACCGAAACTGCTATTCAGGCTGCGATCGAAAAGCATTACGGAGGGAGCGCTGCTAACATCGAGAATTTGATATCTCGCATGGAAGACAGTGATCAACAGTCCGGTCTGATAAATATATCCGATGTCGAAGTGGTTGATGATGATCAGTCGACAGAAG
This sequence comes from uncultured Pseudobdellovibrionaceae bacterium, assembly GCA_964636785.1. Lineage (GTDB taxonomy): Bacteria > Bdellovibrionota > Bdellovibrionia > Bdellovibrionales > UBA1609 > UBA6776. The sequence goes on from CAZWVK010000192.1 coordinate 3,003, forward strand.
ATGCCCCAATTATTCGGTTCGTAAATGCAGTTTTAAATGAGGCTATCCGAACTCGAGCGTCTGATATCCATGTCGAGCCTTACGAGAAGCGCTTTCGTATTCGCTATCGAATTGACGGTTCACTGGTTGAACGAACTCAGCCTCCCCAAAATTCAGCCGCCGCTATTATAAATCGGATTAAAATTCTATCCAGACTTAATATTAGTGAACGGCGTAAACCTCAGGATGGCCGACTTAAAGTTCGTCTTAAAAATGGGCGTGAGGTTGATTTTAGAGTGAGTTGTCTCCCAACAATGTTCGGTGAAAAGATTGTTCTGCGTGTTCTGGATAAATCCAGTCTTCAAGTGGATTTAACTCTCCTTGGAATGGAGCCGGAGCAACTCTCTGTCTTTAAAGAAGCTCTTTATCAACCGCAAGGAATGGTGTTGATCACAGGGCCAACGGGAAGCGGAAAAACAACGACAATTTATTCGGCTCTCGCAGAACTGAATAAGCCGGAAGTGAACCTTTCCACTGCAGAAGACCCCGTTGAGTTCAATCTTGATGGCATCAATCAAGTTCAAGTCAATCCGGTTATTGAATTTACATTTGCAGACGCTCTGCGCTCATTTCTAAGACAAGATCCCGAAATCATCATGGTGGGAGAGATTCGAGATCTGGAGACGGCAGAAGTCGCGTACAAAGCAGCAAGTACGGGACATATGGTTGTGAGCACAT
>CAZWVK010000193.1:0-3588 GCA_964636785.1 uncultured Pseudobdellovibrionaceae bacterium
CCCCTCCAAATTTAAGAATCAACATTGAAGGAGACGGAAAAAGTCTTCATCGCGCAGGAGAATTTTTTACGTTCGAGGGACACACTTCACCAAAGCGAGCGGTTTATTTCGAAGGCCGCTTGGATGGAAAAAATGAGCGCGTCTTTCAACTCAATGAAAAAAATCCGAACTACGTCCGCCAAGGTGTATTGGTTCGAAATCATCTGAAACCTCAAGAGTACTCGATCAAATGGAATTCGGATTACACTCCCAAATACAAGTTTATTAATCCCCAAAGTGCAGCACAAACCAAAGCTCCTTTTGCTAGTGAAGCTTTGAATTTCACAAGCCGTGCAGTAGAAAACGTCAAACTTCTTCCCTACTATCCATCGGGAAGCACTCATGCCGGATCAGGACAAGCGGAAATTTCTTCTCGATACACCGAAATTCTTCCTGAGTTTGAAAGCCGCTTTCGCCCCACTCGCCTAAAAGAAACTTTGGCTTGGAGCAAAGAAAACTATCAAGAGATGACCAAGAAGGTTGAGAAACTAAAACGTGGCGATCTAGGACTTTCAGAAAAAATTCAATCCGCAAAAGAAGCTGCTCCAAAAGTAGGTTCTCAAGCTCTTCAAATCGGTGGAGCCGTCCTTGCTTTTTACTTTGCTCTCGGAATTTTATCCGCTGTTAAACTCAATATGGATTATGGATCAGACCCAAGAGCATGGGACCAATATACAGAGACACTTAAAGATCCATATGGGTATTTGATTTTTGCAGGATTCATCGCTGGCGCCTCCTCGATTTATTTAGCAAGACGTGTTTTAGGAAATGTTCCAGGTTTTCGTGGAGCACCGGGTGGACCCACCTTTATTTTAAGTCTTCTAGGTGGGGCTGTGGCTGCAACCTTCCTTTCTGAGATGCTCTATCATCCAAGCTTTCCAAAGTGCTCTGGTCTAAGAGACACTGGAATTACACGTCCAGATTTGAAAGAATGCGATTTGATTTGGGATAGTTTCTCCAAAGAAAAATTCGCTGATGATTTACTGCCAACTCTAGTTTCACTGAGCCTTGCTGGCGGACTTTTCTATGGTGGCGCACGCCTCGTTTCCGGACTGGCTCAGCGTCAGGCGCTTGCGCAAATCTTAAGTCGCGCTTCCTTTTATATCGCAAGAGTTCCATCTGCAGGCCCTGTGGTTACAGGTGGAAAGTGGATTATAGCTGGTATTTTCATCATTGGAACGCATGAGCTGATCAACGACACAATGGGACTTGGTAAGTGGATCAAAGACAATCAGATCACATCGTTTTCTTATCAAGATCATCGCTATGGTCAGACTGTGGAAGAAAACTATCAAAAGCTCACAGACAGTTGGTCGGTGATTATTGGAAACCGCGGAGTTCATGATCCAAGATCTGAGATCGGACCTCGAGTCTTAACAGAGGCCATTGGCCGCTTAGAGCGATTCTCCGAGCTGCAAAAAATCTGGAGACTCAATCAGTTTCAGCCAACGATGCAAGCTTATTCCAGTTATGTTAAAAAAATGAATTCCTTTTATGTTCAAGTCGATACTGCACATCGATTCTATTATCGAGTCATAAGAGCTTTAAAAAATGAGAAAGCAACTGGGCACACCATTCTAGATAATCACTTTATAGCTTCACTCAATGAAGAGCTCTCAGAGAAAGCTGAGCTGGCGAATTGGCAAAATCCGGATGAGTTTGTATTTGTTGAAACAGCCACTCCAGCGGATTATTTACTCACATCCATGGTCTGTGGCCCCACTGAAGCGGGTGAAGTCGAAAAGCCTTCTCTGATTGGCTCTGCGATCTCATGGGCGAAGGACTACAACTCCGAAGGCCCACGCACTATGATTGAAAATGGAGGATACTCCGATGTGAAATTCAATCCTCCTCGCATCATCACTGCTAAAGATGGGAGAACTTCTTATTGCCGCCTCCCAGGCAACACATCATTTTTGAGTTCCTCATTAAAGACACCAGCGCAATTTTATAAGACCAAAGTGAACGGTGAAAATCTTCAAGGATTTATTCAGATCTTAAAAGCGACCATAGATCCACAGATGCTTGAAAACCAAAGCATGGATGATTTCCAAAATTGGTGGACCTCTCATGTCACAATGAATATCCAGCAAGTGGAAAGAGAGTTCCGAAAGATGTATCGTCAAGTGCTCACAGAAAAGTACTTCCCGGTTTTAAACTCGAAAGAAACTTATAAGACCTTTAACGCCACAGACCATGATTCACTAAGAACTTTTCGAAGTGCACTTTTTCAAATGTCCGAAGGTGAAGATCGCGGCAACCTTCACACTTTGAAAATTCCATATGGACTCATTCGCTCACTTCACGAAGAGGTTAAGACTTATCTTGCTATGCTTTCGGATGTGGAAATTCTCGCAAAGAATCTATTTGATGAAACCACTCCAAAGGAATTTAATCAGGAGATCATTTCTCTTTCAAAACGCATCCTTGATCTTCAAGCAAGACTCTATGATGAGCTCAATAATCTTGGTGAAGTTCGCCTCGAAAAAATCTTGGAGATGGGTTTGGAGTATCAATCTCTGGAAGAAGAGTTGGCCGCTCAAGTCGACTCTCCTTTGATTCTCTTAAATATTGAAGGCCGGCTCAGTCTGGAGCTCTTGGCGCTGAGAACCACATTGTTCCAACGCCTTGGAGCCAGCTTCAAAGAGATTCAAAGTCACGTGGATGTGGTGATGAATTTTCAGGAGCTTTCATCGACTCCCGACTCATCTGCCCGCTAATTCGTCAAAAACCATGAAAATTATACTGGATTGAAAAGAAGATATTTCCCTGGTGACCCATTTTGTTGCGCCTCAACAATTTTGACACTAAAAATAGTCCCCTCGAGGCGTATAGGGGCCGTTTGCGTGGCATTCGCTTTGCTAAAAAGGGATATATAGCTGAGGGAGAAACCTTCACATTTGAGGAGTCTAAGTTATGAAATATGCGATTCTTGGTGGAACAATTTTAAGCGCTTTTGTTTTCAGTGCGGCTCAAGCTCGAGTGACGACAAAGCCTCGAACTGAAATCAAAGTTGAAACAAAACTTCCGACCACTCAAAACCCAGCCGCTAAAAACCGCTCAAATGCAGTCGGAAATGCGTTTGGATCAGGTGCTGCGCTTGACCTCAACCAGAATGTTGGCGCGAACGCTTGTCTTGGCACTTCCATCATTCAAGACGTTTCTGCCACTCTTTCAGGTGCTGAAAAGACTAAGTTTGTTGCAGCTGCAGGTCGTATCAATGGTGGACCGCAAGGAATCGTCATTCAGCCTTGTCAAAATGGCGAGGGTGTAACTGATAAAGATGCTCTTAAAAATTTAGGACTGATTGTAATTGCGGTGGACCAATTGATTCAAACAAATCAAGGTGCAGCTAATGATATCAACACTTGGGCCAAAGGCTTCCAAGCGGTTTTCCCTAGCTTAGGCGCTGACCAAGCTCTTGAAAGAGCTCGTGGCGTTGCTAGCGACAAGTGCCGAATCATTAAAGCTCAGCTTTAAAATTTAATAAGAATTTCCCCCTAATCCCCCAAAAAGCGACTACTTAAAAAGAGTCGCTTTTTATTTTTA
>CAZWVK010000194.1:0-3566 GCA_964636785.1 uncultured Pseudobdellovibrionaceae bacterium
ACAGTCTTTTCCTTTTTGGAATGAGATGTGGATGTCTGAGGTTATGTCTTATGGATAAGGCCTCGACGGATTGTAAAGAAAAAGTAAGGATAGCTATGAAGATTCAAATCAAAGACAACATCAAGAAACTGGCGGCCAGGACGGCCCTTCATCTCTCCATTCTTTTGGGAGCTATGTCAATTGCCATTGAACAGGCGCCTCAGCTTTTCAAACTGCACTCTCCAAATGTTGAGCTGGTCGAAACAAAATCTTCGGATGAATTGCTAAGGGAAGCGATCGAATCCACTCAAAAAAAGCCATCGGTCATTAAAGTCGAAACTTCAGACGGTGCGAAAGACCAAAAGAACGTTTCTGGAATTGAATCCTTTGATCAGCTTTTAAAAGCCAAACTACCGGACGTTCATAAGAAGCTTCTTAATGCATTGGCTTCAGATAAGCTGGCTCTATGGAGTGTGTTCTCAAATCTTTCAACCTTTGATGCTCTCGAAGAGATCATCAATCAACCGATCAAAGCTTTCGAAAGAGAAACTCTGCGGTCGGAATCCTTTGGTATTTCTTCAGGATTTGACCAGATCGTTTACCGCATTCATTTAAAGAGTGGGGGCACTTCAGTGATCCTTGCTGAAATGAATAAAGAATCTGTGGAACTCAGTTTTTATATCTCACCAAAAGAAATGGGTGAGGCTTTCCGTGTTCAACGATTCAAGGATGGTTTTTGGATGGAATCTCGTGAGCTTCTGAGAGCGCAAGTCGATGAAGAGGTCTTAAAGTCTAAAAACGGCTCCTCTGTGGTCCTATCAGCGTCAGTTGGTCTTTAGTTTTCTTGTCTCCTGATGCGTTATGCATTGCAAAATTTACGTATCTCTTTCGATAAGTAATTTATCGAAATCGTTTCAGAAGTGATGCAATCGTAGAAAATCTCCCTGTATTCTTAATCTGATCTCAACGATCCCTTGACCAAAGTCTGAGACTCGGTGCATAAGTCACCAGTGGCCCCTTAAAACGGGGGTAGTTTAAACACTCTTAAAGAAAAAAGGGGAAACCAATGATGAGTCTAAAAATGCTTAGCCTAATGGCAGCAGCGCTTCTGATGGGAGCACAAGGCTTTGCTCAAGAATCAGAGGAAGCTGGGGAAACCACGCTGACGATTGAAGATGCAAAAGGCACTTCAAACAAAGTCGAAGGCGAAGAGGACATGGATCAAGTGATCACGAACCGAAAAATGCGAGCGGAAGCTGGATCTAAGTCCAAGTATTCTGCGTCTGCAATTTTGAATTACTCGGGTGGATCTATTGATAAGCCTTTGGCAGAAGACCGACCAAATATCACTGGTGCTCTTGGAGCCACTTACAAAGCCAATGCTACAGCTGACGTGAGTGCGCGGTACCGTATGACTCCGACTCAAAGTTTATCAGCTGGTTTTGGAATTCGATGGGTCGCTCCTCTTGAAACAGATGGAATTGAACCAGATCCAGACAGCGGCAAAGTGCAAGACCGTGTCGATGCTTCTAACCCTTATATCTCTTACAACAATGTGTATAGATGGTTAGGTATTCAGTCTGTGTTCAGCGCTGGTGGAACATTTATCACCAACAGTGATATGCGTGACAGAGGTTACGTTGGAACTTTCAGCATTTCTCAAAACAACATCTATAATATTGGTACAACTGGTCTTGGTGTTGGTTTGTTGTTAAATGCTGGAACAGGTCTTTACGATAAAAGTGGGCCATTGAAAGCGGCTCAATATGAATACGCGTTGGGCGCATATCCTTTTATCGAATATGTGATCAATGACACATTCAACGTGAGAACAATTTCAGGTGTATGGGTTTATGACCATGCACGATCTGAAGCTGATCCATTTACTTTCTATAAAAACAAAATTTATCAGTCAGTGGGTGTTGGTATCTCTGTGACTCGTGATATTTTCCTATATCCAAACATTCAGTTCATGCCAGAAGATATTCGCTCTGACCGAACAAACGTAGCGCTTAACGCGACAATCAACGTGTTCTAAGAGGAGTTATTCTCTTGAATCGATCGAAAGTGGCTCGCTTAATCAGCGGGCCATTTTTTTTAATTCTAGCTTTGTGTGCATCACATTCCTTAGCCGATGGCGTAGAAGATTCTGATATCGATCAGGAGATCACCAACGCGCGCTTAAGAGCAGAGTCGGGCTCCAAATCCAAGTGGTCCTTTTCGTCTTCTTTGGCCTATACAGGCGGCGCTATCTCAAGACCCTTTGGATCGGATCGACCAAACCTTGCAGGCGTTCCGGGGATGCAGGTGGCTTCCAGTTTAAGCGGAACGGTGAGCGGTCGGTACCGGCTGACCAAGAACGACAGCTTCACGTTGGGATCTGCATTTGGTGTGATGACACCACTTAAAGGTGATATTGGAAAAGCCGATCGACAAATCAATATCTTCAATCCATCCCTTGGATATTCACGAGTTTTTGCAACAAAATCCAGCATTCAAAACATCTTCGATTTCACCGTGGATTACGGCTCCAGCAATGAATCGCGAAGCATTGATTATATTTCGAGCCCAACTCTAGGTGTGACATCGCTTTATTCCTTTGGAAATAGAGTAACTGCAGGCTTAAGCGGAATTGTTTATCATATTTTCTATGAGTCTGCTCCAGGACGAAATCAAATCACCGTAAACCCAAACACGGGAAGAGATGAAAGAACCCGGTGGGGTTTTGCGCTTTATCCATTTGGGGAATACGCTTTCAATGAAAAGTGGCAATTGCGTACGACGCTGAGCTGGTTCAACTGGCGCAATGTTTACGGTATGGAAAGTGCTTATACTTTTGAACGAATGTTCAGCTACCAGTCCGTTGGAATAGGCTATGCCTTTTCTCGAGATATTTACATCTATCCAAATATCCAGTTTGTCCCAGACAATATGCGAAGTGATTTTACAAATGTGGCGATCTCAGCCACCATCAATATCTTCTAAGTCTTTTTCTTTTTTGTTTCCATCAGCAGAGCTTTTTATTTAGTATTGAGATTCAAACTGAGATTTTGAAAAAGGATTTTCACCAATGAAGTTTTCTCTAGCTTTACTATTTTCATTCACTCTTATCTCATGTTCCACTTTCCAAACAGTCAATGATTCAGAGGACAGCATAGAGGCATCGGATGAAGCAGAATCTCGCGCAGAAGATTTGCCCGCAGACGCCGTGATTCGCGCTGAAGAAGATGATGAAGCTGAAACTCCACCAACAAAGCCTAAAGCCCAAGCGGCAAAGCCTTTATCCAAGGACAAGGCTGAGTTGAAAGAAAGAATTTTGGAAGTGGAGCGTGAAGCGCTTGGAGATCCTCAGCGAAAAACCTTAGGCCTGCTCGGAGATTTAAAAGCTTGTCGAATGAAGCTTGCATCAAAAGCTTTTGGTGGAAGCGGTGAGATGATTTGGGATGAGCCCACTGATCGACTATCAGAAAAGTGGCTTTCTAATGAAGATGCGGAAGTGGATGAGTTTCAAGCGGTCTTAATGATCAGTCACCATCGATTGGATTATCTCAAACAGGAATTAGGACAGTGCAATCAAGAGCTGAGCG
>CAZWVK010000195.1:0-3551 GCA_964636785.1 uncultured Pseudobdellovibrionaceae bacterium
GATAGCAGCTGTTCTTGCTTACTTGAATGCGACGAGTGTGGCTCAACTGGCTGTAATTTATCCTGAATCGGGTGGCGCCTATATTTACGGAAAGAATCAGCTCGGGCCCTTGTGGGGATTCTTAGCGGGTTGGGGTTTTGTCATTGGTAAAATCGCAAGCTGTACGGCAATGGCCTTAACTTTCGGTTATTATGTATTCCCTCCATATGCGAAGTTCTTTGGAGCGAGCGCAGTCGTCCTTTTAACGACAATTAATTATTTCGGTATTAAAAAAACAGCTCTTGCTACGAGGCTTATTATTAGTGTTGTGCTCTTCTCTTTAGGTGGTGTTGTTTTTGCGGCGCTATTCGGAGGAGATTTACAAGTTTTGAGACTTCTTCAATGGGAAAAACAAGAAAGCGTTTGGGGGATTCTCGAGTCCGCAGGGCTTATGTTTTTTGCCTTCGCCGGCTACGCTCGTATCGCCACTTTAGGGGAAGAGGTGTCAGATCCCAAAAACACGATTCCCAAGGCCATTCTTATTGCCCTGGGAATTACTGTTATCATCTATTTGGTGGTTATTGTATCGAGTCTCCTTGCGGTGGATGTAAGTGCTCTTGCTCATGCTCCAGCGCCACTTCAAGCAGTCGTAGATGCTGCTCCGTTTTCATATTTATCTCCAATTGTAAAACTTGGTGCTTGCTTTGGATCATTAGGCGTTTTGCTTTCTCTTCTCGCTGGAGTCAGTAGAACAACCTTTGCTATGGCGAATAAAAATGATCTTCCAAGCTTTCTAAGCAAGGTTCATTCAACGCACAAAGTCCCCCATGTCGCTGAAGCATTAGTGGGTTTGCTCGTGGCATTTACAGTTCTCTTTGTCGATCTAAGGACAGCGATTGGATTTAGCTCATTCGCTATACTGTCTTACTATGCAATTGCTAATCTTTCTGCATGGACTTTGAGAAATGAAAATCGGCTTTGGCCTCATTGGATGTCGATGCTGGGATTTGTCTCTTGCATCACCATTGCGTTTAACCTGCCAGCGTCTTCCATCGTTGGAGGTCTTGCACTGTTTTTAGTTGGATTTTGTTATTACAAAATACTGAAGAGGTAACGTTCCTTTTTTCTGTCATATGATGTCAGAAAAAAATGTCGCGCTATGAGACGAAAAACTTCTAGGCGATTTTAAGACTTCGACACAGAATTGAGCATCACTTCAAGTATATGAGGTGTAGGTCGGTCTTGAAATTGCTAAATAAAATGGTAGTGGGGTGTTTATGGAGCGTATGATTGTTTCTATTATTTTGGGGACATTTTTAATTGTCTCATTCCAAAACTGTAGTCAGGGAGTCCACTTTCAAGGCGACTCCGCTTCCAGTCTTTCTACCTCCAATGAGCCACCGCCATCTGATCCTGCACCGGTCACGACTTCACAAGATCCATTGCTTCCGCCCGCGATGGATGACATCGTCTGCGATCCGTTGAATACAGAGTCTCTTGGAGAATGCTCCGGTGAAAATGATCGAGGTTTAATCGGTGATCTCTATTATCTCTCCGAAGGATTTGTCAAAAGCCAATCGGATCTTTCTTTTGTGCGCACCAAAACATTCTTAGATTTTGGGGTTCGTGTTCCTGTGAAAGTTCAGTTCAATAGTATTGACGTGTCACCCAGGTCTTGGACGGAAGGCTTTACCACTGCGGATGGCCGAACACTTAAGAACAACGAGGGCGAAAAGCTTAACGAATGGTTTTCCATTCATCTTGAAGGGTATATTGCTCTTCCTGAAGGGAAGTACCAATTCGCCATACTGTCGGATGATGGAATGACAGTGTCATTGAATGGAGAAGAGGTTCTTAAAGATGACTCTCAGCACGCACCTCGCTGGAGATGTGCGGATGATCTTGTTGAGTTTGCTAAGAATGAAGCTAAGGCCATTGAAGTCAGGTACTGGCAGGGCCCGCGCACTCAGATTGCTATGCAGCTCTTAGTGCGCCCGGCTTCTAAACAAGCTCGCTCCTGCGATGAAAACGGAAAGTTCACAGTCATTCCGTCATCCGCATATTTTCATTAGTCGAAATGCCGCCCTGGTGGTTTCCTCGAAAGCTTAAAACCAGTCTCGGCTGGATTTGACCAATTCGCCGTTTTGAGCATTGATCAAATAAGTCATCTCTTTACCGTCTTCAAGCCCATCAAACTCATAGACCCAGCCATTCACAAATGATTTTTCAAACTGCCAATCGCCGCTTGGAGTTTTGCCTAAGGTCTTGAGAGATTGAACCGCTTGATCCAGACTTATGAAGTTATCTCCGGGTTGAAAAACATCCCCATTAAGGGGTGCATCGCCGGAAGCCTCATCAATTGAGTTGTCACGATTGAACTCAATTTCCATTTGAGTATTATTCTTAGTCATTACTTCAAACTCTAGACCATCCTCTTTTACAATCTTCGATTCAGGAACCATTTGAGTGACTTTTTCTTTGAGTTGATTGGCTTGATCCGCTTGCTGGTTTGGTGAAGTTTGGGCACAAGCTGAAGTTGCAAGTCCAAAGAAAATCACCAAAGTGGAAAGAGCAAAGTTTGAAGCTCTCGGATTGAAAGACATAAAAACCTCCTAATTTTATTTACCCATTTAAAGTGCCATAAGATGAGGTTTTGAGCAGTCCATTTCCATGGTGAAAAAGAGTCATTTTTTAAAAATCAGTGATCTTCTCAACGTGCTTTAAGAAAGAAACTCTCAATATGCTTGAGTGCTGCATTTCGAATCCGATCCGTTTCCATAAGGATCTCGTGCTTCGCACCCTTCACAATATACAGGCGACAGTTCGATCCAATTTTCTGACAAACTTCGTTTTGCGCAGATTTTTCGACGACGACTTCGTTCTCCGCCTGGTAAATATGCATGGGAAGTCCAATTCGCGATAAATGATCGAGTTTTCTTTGCCGAATATTATTTTGCACAGCCTCTCTCACCCAACGGACCGTGGGATCTCCAAGCTGAAGTTCAGGCCATGTCCGCCACAGATGATCTCTCATTGTAAATCGGGTGTGGCTATGGGTGACATCATTGTCCGCAAAGCGTCTATTTTGCCAACGAAATGGCCCACCATCAGGAATATAGTCATTGCATGAACCAAGGACATAGCAGGCCAGAAATGTTTCACTTAAAATCTGTCCTTCGCTTTTATCCGATGCAATTCGAAACATGGGTGCGATAAGTGCTGCAGCTTTAAAGCCGCTTTTATTTTGGCTAAGATAATCCATTAAAATGCTTCCACCCATGGAATGGGCGAGAAGAAATGCACGCTTTGGTTGAAATGCCGAATCTTTTCTCACGATTTTTATGAACTGATCCACATCGGATAGGTAGTGAGAGAAATCATCGACATGCCCTTTGTGTGAATCCTCTAAAAGCCGCTGCGAAAAACCTTGTCCACGGTGATCCATGGCATAAATGGGTGAGAATCCGCGCTGAATCAGATCATATGCCACTTCAAGATATTTTAAAGACGACTCTGTGCGCCCTGGAAGAATAATAAGGCTTCCGTTCTTTCCCTTTTTCTTTCCAAATTTT
>CAZWVK010000196.1:0-3503 GCA_964636785.1 uncultured Pseudobdellovibrionaceae bacterium
GATTTCTTAAGCGAGTGTCCGAAGCGCATCTCACGAATTGATTTTCCCGAATCAATTGTCTTTGAGATTGAGGATTTTATATCGCTCACCCCAAGGCGCATCACGACTCGCATCATAATTATCAGAAGGTCGCGAGAGATAATATAAAAGTCCGAAGCTGGCCAAGCTTAGAATAAAGTATCCAACAAACTTGAAGGTGTTGTCTTTGATCCAGTTGTGAATATAGAGCTGTTGTCGAATTCGTCGCTCTTGCAGTTCGCGAAGAAACTGTTCCTGGAGACCTTTGCGAATTGCCGTTTGATGGCCTTTTGGAAGCTCATGAAAATGCACGGCAACGATCATTTTCTCTTCATCAGAAAATGGATCCGGATCAGACCACCAAGAATTGGAAGAGTAAGATTCCATTCGCACCACTTCAGCAAACCACGCGATTTGATCAAGGCCGGGGATTGGAATTTCCAGTTTGATGACCTCGCCGATCTGCGGTGCCATGGAGCGATCGACCACAAACGCAGCTCCGGTCTCTGAGAGGTTGACGAGTTTTGTTTTGAACACGCCCTGTGGTCCCAAGTCAGAGGCGTAGCGCATGACGTGGTTATCCGTCGGTTTGAGAATATATCTTGGTGCTCTAGACACAAATCGTCGAACAGCATTCATGCAAGTCTTATCGGAAAATCACTCAAGGATTTTTAGCAGGTTCCCTCGACCTAGCTCTTGGGCCAGATCCTTTGCGCTCTCACCTTTTAAATTCTTTAATGAGGGGTCGGCCCCTGCTTTCAGGAGCTGCTCAACCAGTGTGGGAAGGTTCTGTCGCACGGCCATATGAAGGGCCGATTCGCCTTTGAGGTCACGAAGATTTGGGTTGGCGCCGAATTTTAAAAAAGCTTCTGCAAACCCAAGCTGGGAATATTCTATGGCGGTAAGCAGTGGTGTCTTTCCGGTGGAGTCGGCAATGTTTAAATCAGGTCCACGATCTATAAGAAGTTTTAAGACTTCCATATTGCCACGTGGAATTGCGAAGAACAGGCAGTTCCAGCCATTTTGATCTGCGGCCCATGGATCTCCCTTGTTTTCGAGAAGAAGCTGAATCACGTCTATATTTGAAAAGCGGGTGGCCATGATTGTTGGCGAGAGATCAAATTCATCACGGTGATTGGGATTGGCACCATTTTTAATAAGAATTCTTGAAGTTTCGACCTGGTTGCCAAGGACGGCATAGTGGAGCGCAGTCGAGCCCTCATTGTCTTGCTGATCCACATGTGCCTGTGCTGCAATTAGTGCTTCGACAATTCTTGTATAACCCTTTCTTGCGGATACCATGAGCGCCGTCACCCCTTGCGGAGTGGTTTCGTTCACATCAAATCCGGCATAGATCATATTGTTTATCGCTGTTAGGTCTCCCTTGGCAGCGGCTTTAATGAACTCAGTTGGGTTTGAAACTTCTTTTTCTTGAGTGACTGGGGTTGTGGTTTTTGGAGCTGTTGAACAGGATGAGAGCCCTAACGAAAGTAAAGTGAACACTGAGAGCCTAAACAGAACTCGCGATTGAGCGGTCATCAACTTAAAACTCCTTTAATAATAAATCTTTAACACGTAAAAGCGGTCCCTCTAAAGTGAAACCCGGTTTTTGGGGAATCGGCAATCAAATTTCCGTTAAGGCGCTTTCTTAAATCGTATTAATTTCGACCTGGTTTTCTAAAATGCGATGAACGGGGCACTTTTTGGAAATATCTATGAGCCGGGATTTTTCTTCCTCAGAGAGGTGAGCTGGAAGTTCGATCTTAACATCGAATCGTGTGTGAGTGCGATCGATGTTTGTTTGCGTGGCCGATAGTTTCAAGCCAGTTAGATCCCAACCTTTTCGTTTTGCGTACATCCGCATGGTCATTGCTTTGCAACCTAAAAGAGCAGCAGTCAGAATGTCATGAGGGGATGGGCCCAGGTCCTTACCTCCAAGCTCTTCTTCTGAGTCGAGAATAAAGGTGTGCTTTCCAATCGTTATCTTTTCTTGAAAATCCTCAGCAAGTGATTCGATTTTTACAGGTTTCATAATGAGGAAAACTTAGCAAAGGTTTTGATGGTTGGCGAGTGGTCATTTGGCAGGATTCAAAAATGAATTGATGACCACCATCGTAAGCTATCATAAACACTTGCTCTCGGGTCTGGAATCGCCAAAAGTACGCCGCTCCTCTTCGGCACAGCATCTCTTTCACGAATATATGCGTCCCGAAGCAAAGACAGGTCGTATCTCATTTGGAGAAAGTATTGCACAATATCTACGGTAACCTCTGCCAAATTCCTGTCAGAGCTACTTCACCACTGGATTTTCATTTGCTTTATAATCTTTAGTCATTTGAGACTAAAACTCTCTATTTTTTTTAATCCAAATTCTTTAATAGCCTGGCGCTGGTTGCAGTGATGACAAAGAAGTCTCAGGTTATTTTGTGCGCTCTCACCACCTAATGCGTAGGGATGCCTGTGATCAAAGTTTAAGTTTCTTTTTGATTTACAGATCTGGCATTGACCGTTGTCTCTGATCCAGATTTTTGTTTTAAGCGATTTTGGGATGTAGCGAGATTTACGGCTTGGCGTTGGTGCGAGCGTTTTAACTTGCTGCAACTCCGGCGCCGGAGTTTGATGCAGGCTATTTGACTTTTGAGGCTCCGTGTTAAAGCGCTTTGAATTCCGAGATCCAAACTTCTTTTTTCTTAAAGCTTCAACTCCAATATCTGTCATTTCATTGATTAACTCTGAAAAACTCAAAAATGATCCCTTTGGTCCAAGAAGTGATCTAAACTCTTCGAGCTTTTGCGTTAAGTCTTTAGTGATAATAAAGCGAACCTCAGTTAGCTCACTTGAAAGCATCCGTTCCTTTTCTTTAACTTTTACCACTTTTGGGTTTAGCTCAAGTAAGATCTTCTCAGCATCTCTTGTTGATTTATTCTCTAGTCTCTTAAGAATACTTATTTTGTCTATTTTCTCGGATTTACCCGTTGCCTCTAGATTTTTGGAATCATCAGGTAGGAATAGTCTTTCGGACTCATCAGGTGAACTTAGCTTTTCAAATGGATCTCGATTTTTTGGCATACCAAATCGATCCATCTTTTCATCATCTCTAAAGTTGTCCGTTTTATCTGATACACAAAAGAGATCTACTTCCTCGGGATGCGATTCGCCATCTAATTTAATTTGTCTTTGAGATTTCATTTTTTTCATTTCCCGAAAGAAGCTCTGAGCTTGCGAGATATTGCTTAATGATAGACTCCCATTCTCAATTTTTTCTTCAATCTCTGGGATTTCATTAATAAGTTTCATCGCTTGAATTCGTCTTCCAGCTTGACCCTCGCTATATCCAAGCTCTTTGACCGCATATTCAAATAGGCTTTTGTATCCTAGATCTGAGAAAAGTTTTCTTCTTTCGACTTCTTTTAAGTTTCTGAGGATCTGGGAGAGAAGGTGTCTTTCTTCTTTTACAAGCGCTTTTGTGTTTACTAGAAGCTCAT
>CAZWVK010000197.1:0-3419 GCA_964636785.1 uncultured Pseudobdellovibrionaceae bacterium
AATGAGCAAAGCTCAAGTTTCTATAAAGCGGATAGGCCTGATTTTGAAAATGAATTTTTTTAAGCACTCCCGTTGAAAATGCTTTTGAAAGTCCCATTTGCTCAAGCTTTTGATCAATCTTTAAGAAATCTCGCGACGAGCAGAAGAGCCGTTGTAAAAAGAAAATAGCCGGAGCAGCAATCCAAAGTGTCAGCCCATGAGGTTTATGAATTCTCTCAGTAATCATCCAACCTAACATACGATCAATGGATGAAAGAAAAATGAAAATCAAATTAAGAAATAATCCTAAGTAAGTCCAATTGATGACTCGCCCCGATTTTAATGCCAGGATAACCCAAGTGGTGAGGACGCGAAGCTCGTCGGAATTAAGATTTTTTAATGTTTCGCTTGAAATTCCAAAATGAGAGCGTCCTGGCCACTTGGAAAACACAAAGCACTGAATCTGTGGACTGTCCCAGACGTATACTTTTGGAGGTGGGATTTTCAAACGTTGAGCCAATTCATCTATCTGCTCTTGGAGCCCCCAGGGATCTTGACCTTGGATTTGTTTTCTCTTTTTAGGAGCAAGGCTCTTGAGAGGAGAGTAGAGAACCAAATAGTAATTAATGCTGAGCGCAAGGAGGAAACCCCATGCCAACCCAGCTCGCCCTGATAAGGACCAAAGAATCCCAATGAGACCCATGTTCAAAACGAAAATCCAAAATAAACTTTTCCACCAGACCTTCAAGATCTATCCCTCGCCAATGAATTCGAATGTTATTAGAATAAAAATTTCTGTAAACGACAAGGAGTTAACATCCGGTGGACACAAACTTAGATAATCTCAATCAAAATGTGAAACGAGAAAGCCAATTCGTTGAGAGAATGATTGGTGAAGTCTCAAAGGTGGTTGTAGGGCAGCGCGATATGCTTGAAGGCATTGTCATGGGACTTTTGACTGGGGGGCATGTTCTGCTTGAAGGGGTCCCAGGTCTGGCAAAAACGCTGACAATTTCGTCCGTATCAAAAGCAATTTCACTAGGCTTTCAGCGAGTCCAGTTCACACCGGATCTTTTACCAACGGATTTGGTTGGAACAATGATCTTCAATCCCAAGTCCGGAGAGTTCGCACCTAAAAAAGGGCCAATCTTTACCAATATCGTTTTGGCTGATGAAATCAACCGTGCTCCGGCAAAGGTTCAGTCCGCACTTCTTGAAGCGATGGCTGAGAAGCAGGTTACGATTGGTGATCAAAGCTACAGGCTGGAAAATCCTTTTTTGGTTTTGGCCACGCAAAACCCACTTGAGCAAGAAGGAACTTATCCACTTCCAGAAGCACAAATGGATCGCTTTATGTTTAAGATCCTTGTCACTTATCCGGAACGTCGTGATGAACTGGAAATTTTAAATCGCATGGCGAATGATGATCATCCCGAAGTTCAAAGGGTGATCACCAAAGAAGAACTTCTTCAAGCGCGAGCTATCACCGATCAAATCTATATTGATGAAAAAATTAAAAACTACATTGTCGATATCGTTATGGCGACCAGAGAGCCAGGTAAGGCTGGATTAAGCTCATTAAAGGGTCTTATCCAAGTGGGTGGTTCTCCGCGAGCAACAATCAGTTTAACCCGTGCAAGCAAAGCTCATGCATTTGTACGAGGACGGGGATATGTGACGGCCGAAGATATTCGAGCGGTTGCATTTAATGTTTTAAGACATCGTTTGATTCTTTCCTATGAAGCAGAGGCTGAAGGGGTGTCGACCGACCAGGTGATCAAAGAGATCCTGGCTCAAGTTGAGGTGCCGTAATTGTCCATACCAGAGCATATTCTTAAAAAGGTTAAGCTCATTGAGCTTAAGACAAGAAAGGTTGTAAATAATCTTTTTGTTGGAGAATACCATTCGGCTTTTAAAGGTCAGGGAATGACTTTCTCTGAATTTCGCGAGTACGTTCCAGGCGATGACGTTCGAACCATAGCCTGGCCTTTGACGGCACGAACGGGAAAACCTTATATCAAAAAATTTGATGAAGAGCGCGAGATGAATGTTGTGCTGGCCATTGATGTGAGTGGCTCACAACAAAGTGGAAGCCAAGAGGATTTAAAAGGTGAAGTGGCCGCTCACTTGGCAGCTCTTCTTGGATTTTCAGCGGCGCAGAATAAAGATGCAGTCTCATTGTTTCTGTTTTCTGATCAACCGGAGCATTTTGTTCCGCCCAAAAAGGGCAAAGGTCAAATTCACCGACTTTTAAGGGATCTTTACTACTTTGAGCCTGCCTCCAAAAAAACCTCCCTTTCAGCCGGAATTGATTATTTAAGAGGTGTTTTAAAAAAGAAAGCTCATGTTTTTTTGATCAGTGACTTTCACGATGAGAATTTTGAGTCTTCCTTATCGCGTCTCAGTCGAAAGCATGACGTGGTCGCCATCTGGGTGAGTGATCCCAGTGAAAAGGAGCTTCCCTCTTTAGGCTTGGTGGATTTCGAATGTCCTGAAACAGGGGAAATCATCACTGCAGATACCAGCTCACCCGTTTTCCGAAAGCAGTATCGAAGCCTGGTTGAGAATAAGTATCGCGAAACAAAACAGGTTTTTTTGAAATCTCGAACGGATCTGATTGAGGTGGACTGCGCTAAAGATATCGTTATGCCACTTCTGAAGTATTTTAAAATGAGGTCTGCACGGTGAGAGATCCGGTCTTGTGGCGCTGCATTTTCAATGGGGCCGAAGAGCTGACCGTTGGTCAGATTTTTCAACTTCATTGTGAAGGAACACTTGGGGTGCCACTAACGAGTGATCTCAAACTCGAACTTCCAAAAGATGTTTCACCGTTCGCGCTTAAATTATTGAAAGTGTCCAACGTCAGTGAAACCTCTTTTGATCTTCAGGTGACATCTTATGGTGCGGGACAGTTTAAAGTGCCATATCTTCGAGTGAGTGATGGCAATGTGCAGGTTGAATCGGGTGCGCTCGAATGGAGTGTGGCGTCGGTATTGAAAGAGGACTCACAGCCCTTTCCGCCCAAAGGTCCATTTGCGCTCGGATTTCCGCAATCATTTATATTCCTACTTGCTCTTATTCTGATTGCACTTCTTAGCGTGATTGCATTCTTTCTTTTCCGATATAGAAGAAGAGCTGCACTGAAGATGGATTTGGAAAATCATCACTCCCATCAAAATCCAATTCGTCAATTCGAAACCAAGTTGAGATCCTTGAGAGGAAAGCTGACCTGGAGTCAATCCGTGTCTGAAAGCGAAAAGGTTCAGATGATCAATGATCTTGATCTTGCATTAAGAGTTTATTTTTTGAGAAAGCTGAATGTTCGTACACTCAAAGTCAGTCGACGTGCCCTTGTAAAGCTAATCCAAAATCATTTAAAAATCAGTGATTCCAAAGAGTGGACTCGTTATTTTAAAGAAGTTGAAACTTCAAAAGCAAAG
>CAZWVK010000198.1:0-3363 GCA_964636785.1 uncultured Pseudobdellovibrionaceae bacterium
ATGTTGAAAATGCGGAGTTAAGAACTCAAGCTGAAATCGTTCCCATGATTGTTCGCTCGTCTTCCACGATGGGATTTTTACCATTTCATATTTTTTTAATTTTAGCTCTCATTCACATAACCTTCTTTAGAGAGCTCCCCTATTTTGGAGTTTATGTTCTCCTAGCACTCAGCATCCCTGTTTCAATGGTGCTTGCAAAAATCCCATTTGTTCAACGGCTTCTTATTCCAAAAGGCGATCAGGCACTGGATGTCTTTCATCGCGCGCACTTTGAGTTTTTCGAGAAAAAGCTCTCAAGCACTGAAAATAAAATGGGCGTTTTGATTTTTGTTTCACTCAATGAACACCGTGCTGTGGTTTTGGCCGATGAATCCGTGTCATCAAAGATTGACTCTCATCTCTGGGAAGAAACCATTGAAGTTTTAATCAAAGGAATTAAAACCAAAGATGCACGCCAAGGCTTTATAGACGCCATTGACCTCTGTGCAAAAATTCTCTCTGAAAAATTCCCTGCACAAAACAAAAATCCAAACGAACTTCACAATCACTTGATTATCGAAGAGTAGCCTCTAACGAAATATAGATTTAATTTTGTACGAAACACGGACTCCTGTCCGTGTTTGCTAAGGAATAGTGGAATCTCAACAGCCTGAAAGCCTTCTCAACCGATAAGGCGCATGACTGAACGTGGTGAGTGGTTCGCCTGCGCAAGAACTGCAACCCCTGCTTCCTGGCGAATTTGTGCGTTCACAAGTTTACTCACTTCCGTACCGATGTCGGCATCAGCGATCAATGATCTTGCAGCTTCTAAGTTGTCACTTTGAACATTTAAGTGATCAATCGCATACTGCATTCGCGCTTGCATAGCACCAAAGCCGGCGCGGGCTTTACTCAAGCCGATCATTCCCTCATCAATATATTCGAGTGCTTCTCTCGCATCGCGCACATCTTCCACGCTGAGTCCGCTCACATCGAGGTTTCTCGCCGTGGTGTTTGCATCCAAGCGGAAGGAAACAATATTATGCTCGCCTCCGAATGCTCCCAGGTGAAATTCAAAATCTTTTCCCGCACCCGTCAAAAGCTCTTGCCGTCCGTAAACCGTGGAGTGAGCAATACGATCGAATTCTTCTAAGAGCTGTTGAAACTCCTGATCAATGAATTCGCGCTCTTGGTTGCTATAAGTTCCGGAGGCGGCTTGAACTGCAAGTTCACGCATCCGAATTAGAATATTGTTTTGTTCATTGAGTCCGCCTTCAGCGGTTTGAATCATGGCAATGGCGGCATCGCCGTTTTTAGACGCCTGCTTGGTTCCAGCAATCTGCCCCCTTAGGGATTCTGCGATTGCGAAACCTGCAGCATCATTTGCGGGTTTGGAGAACCTTGATCCCGATGCCAAAGCCGAAAACGCGGCCTCAACATCCCGAGACGAAAGATTTAAATAGCGCTGAGCCATTAAGGATGGATTCAGCGAAGCCACACGTAACATAGAGCACCTCTTTAAAAAGCGCCCACAGACCATTTATCATTTCAGCAGTCAGACTTCTTTTCGACGCAATGCAAAATAACTTAAGGAAAATTTATTGCCGCGCATTAACTATTTGAATTCAATTTGGATTTTGACTCAATTCCAAAAGCTTGAGGAGATCTCCGGGGCTTTGAACCGCTTGAATCCGGGACTCCATTTGGCGTTCAAACTCAGCTCTTAGAATCATCCGGGCCTCATGCTTCAACCGCGTTTCCGAGTTTCGCTTGGGAGCAAAATCCTTAGAATTCTTATGTTTCATGATATGCGCGACCACTGGCTCAAGCCCCTTCCGATTAAGCGCTTCCGTCAGATAAACCTGAGGAGGCGTTTTTCCATCCAGCTCGCCCACAAATGAAGATTCAATGTCTTTCGCCATGGCCATTGCTCCAGGACGATCGGCCTTATTGACCAAGAATAAATCCGCCACTTCCATAAGCCCAGCCTTCATAGCCTGAATGGAGTCCCCGGATTCTGGAACTAAAACAACAGCAACTTGATCCGCCACGTGAAGCACATCCAGCTCCGTCTGTCCGACACCGACGGTTTCAACCAGGACAACATCAAACTCACACAGATCGAAAAGACGAAGCTGTCTGTGGGCAGCTGCACTCAAGCCCCCAAGACTTCCTCTGGTGCCGAGTGAGCGAATGAAAACTTGGTCATCCAGGAAATGATCTTGATAGCGAATGCGATCTCCTAAAATGGCTCCCCCAGTGAATGGACTGGAAGGGTCAATGGCAAGAACACCAACACGAAGATTAAATTTTCTAAGCTCCCCAATCAATCCAGAAACCAGAGTGGATTTTCCAGATCCCGGAGGCCCTGTGATTCCAATTCGAAAGGCGATTTGATCTGGATTCAAAAAATCCTTAAGGGCGTAGACGTCTGCAATCGGTGTTCGCTCACACCAAGTGAGGAGCTTCGCAAATGCGGCTACTGAGCCGCCCTTTGCTTCACGAATCCATTCTGACAAATTAGGCCGTCTTTTGTCGCTCATAGGGTGGCTTTCGTCTCCTGATTTAAGTCCTTGAAAACTTTAAACTTTTTAAAAGCCCGTCGCAAGACCGTCTAAAGTCTTAACATATCGAGTCCACGAAACGCCTTCGACGAGATCGCAAAAAAACCATTTATTTCAGGCACTTAAAGCGCTCACCAGGTCCGGCACAGTCTTCGCCTTAAGAATACCTCAAGGGGAAGGGATTTTTTTATGAACGCACTGAAGGACTTTAAAATTATAACTCTTTTGCTCCTGGTGGCTGTGGGCCTGGGGTTTGAAGGCCTTAAGCGCCTGAACTCTTCCGCTCATTTGCAGGAAGAGATTGGCAAAGCTGGGGAAATCTTTTCCATTCATCGCGAAAGTACAAAGCCTTTAGAAAAGAAAGCCATCCGCCAACCTAAAATGGATGTTCAGCGCATCAGCTATGAGGGTGGAGTGACCTTTGATCTTAAATCCGCAATTGCAAACTATCAAAAAGAACATGGTCTTGAAGAAGGCGAAGAGGGCGCGAGAAAGCGACCAGGCAAAATCAAAGCGGACGATAAAAGCAAAAAGAAAAAACCACAGTATGAGTATGTATTTGATAAACGAACGGGCGAGTGGGTTAAACGTCGAAAATTAACACCGGAACAACGTAAGAAATTGATCGCAAAGAAACGCCGAGAGCTTCTGGAAAAACTAAAAGAAGCCAAAGAGCAATTGCCAGAAAGAAAATACGCAGATCACTCTCAAGTACAACACTCCAATGAATACTATTATGATCAAGGTCAAAACCAAGTGGCACAAAATCAAGATCATAATCAAAGCAACAGTAACGATGGCGAAAATGACAATCAAAAAT
>CAZWVK010000199.1:0-3330 GCA_964636785.1 uncultured Pseudobdellovibrionaceae bacterium
GAATCAATGCAGAGTACGAACTGATGGAGCGCTCAGTTTTTGAATGGCACATAAAAAATCTCATTCCATTTATTAAAATCTCAGAATTTGATGATCTTGATTTACCTGATTTTAAAATGGATGGGGTGTCATTTTATAGAATGTTGAGTAGGTCAAAAACAGAATATGGAAGTCTTTGTTATCTTCGCAAAGATGATTTTAGATTTCTTGGGCTGTCTTATTCAAATGACTTTCGTGAATCTATAGAGAAGTCAGCAGTTGAAGTTGCTAGAAATTTTGAAGCTTTTATGAGTGATCGCAATGTTTTTTGTGATAAAGAAAAAATGCCTTGGGTTTGTGATTCTAAATTTTTGCAAGAAACTGTTGAGCCATTACTTAAAGATCAGGTGGACCCTTGGAAAGAGTATATTCCGTTTAATATGTCTTTGGAGTCCCTTTGTCTTGATGTGAGTCCTCTGCTTAAAGGTTGTCCAATTTTTATTGAGCGAGCGCACAGGGTATAGTTATGGATAAACTGCAACTAAAAAACAGTATAAAGTCATTTGAGCGAAGGCAGATCATGTTTTCACTGCTGGCTCTTTTGTTTTTAGTGAGTTTGTCTTTGGTATTTAACTTTGTTTACCGTAGTGGCCAGGCTGCACAGGTGGCGGGAGTTCTCTCTCGAATGGTTGAGACGCATGACTTTAGGGAGGTTGGCTTAACTCTTCAAGATGCCAGGTTGGAAAGTTTCAGGGTCGTTCGTTATATATCTGAAAAAGATGGGCGGTCGTTTACTTTGCCAGAAGTTGAAGAGTTGTTACCAAGACAAGATTGGTGGTGGCGCCTTTCGACAGAGAGTATTTTTTTAGATTTGGATATGACTTCAGAGGTAAAAGACCGTGTCGTATTTGAATTTGATCGCTTTTACCATGTTCCTCATTTTTTGTTGATTTGGGTACTGTTAAACTTGGTGTCTATTCCTCAGACGCAGTGGATGAAAAAACGAATCGTGAAACAATATGAAAAGGATGTTCTGTTGCAAAAGGAATTGAGCCGATCAGAAATTGCAAAACAGGTCCGTCACAATATCAGAACTCCTCTTTCTGCATTGATGCGACTTTCATCGTCTATTCATTTTTCAACAAAGGAAGAGCACTCTCTGTATCAAGATGTCATTGGTCAGATTAAGCATATTATATCCAATCTTGATGATTCCATGCCTTTGGAAAAAAACCGACCTCATGGATTATATGAGGTCATTCAGTCCTCAATTCAGGAAATTAGATTGTCATTGCCTTATGGGTGGAGGGTCGAGCTAGATATGGATGACTCGCTCCCATCCCTTATTGTTCCATTTATTCCCCATGAGCTTAAATCTGTGCTGTCTAATCTTGTAACAAATGCGGTGGAGGCATTTAGAGAGTCTAAGTTAGTTAAAATCTCTTTAAAAGATACTGGTGAAGTCGTTGAGATCGAAGTTAAAGACTTTGGATGTGGCATTCCGACGGATGTTATTGATCGAGTGATTGAAAATGGATTCAGTTATAAAAAATCAGCGGGAACAGGTATAGGTTTATACCATGCAGAGAGGTGTGTTGAAGAATGGGGTGGGAAATTAAGAATTAGCTCCCAGGTGGGGCTGGGGACTTCGGTCACAATTTTTCTTCCCATATATGAAAGGAAGTCTTGGTATGTGCCAAGATTGGAGCTAGGGCAAAATGCTCGAATTGTTGTTATTGATGATCGTCATACGGTTCATCAGTTGTGGAAGATGAAATTGGACGAGTCTGGCTTTCAGGGGAAACTGGACTGTCATTTAAAGTCCAGTAGTGAAATATGGGGTTCTGAAAAAGTCGGTAAAGATGACATTGAGACTCATGTTTTTGTTGATTTCGACTTGGGGCCGGATGAAGAGGATGGTCTTAAAGTTTTAGACTCCTTGCCCACCTCATTTAAGCGCTATCTCGTTACAGGACATCACGATGACCCTGACGTGAGGAATCGTTGTGAAAGTATAGGCGTGTATCTTATCCCAAAGACAGAGTTGGCCTTCCTTCCGGTGGCTATCGTTTAAGGAGGGTGTGGGAGGATATTTCCTCCCACACGCGCTCAAAGGAGCGCATTTAGAAAGTCTGCGGCTTCTTTAGCTCGTGCCGCCGCCTTGAATATGGCTTTTTTATCGTTTCTAAGGTTTTTCAACCAGGATTCAATATAGGCCGCGTGTTGGGATGTATAAGGCAGTCCGACTTGGGCGCACAAGAAGCTGGAACCAAGTTCGGCAATAAGCTCTTCTTCGGCTCTCTCCATTTTATTTGGGATTTTTTTTAGGTTTCGGTTCAATCTTGAGGTGTGTCCAGTCCAGTGTGTAAGCTCATGTAAGAGAGTGCCATAATATGAAACTTGATCTTTAAAAGCTGAAACTTTTGGCAAATGAATTTCGTCAGTCGTGGGGCTGTAAAAAGCCATTACATCGTCATGGAAAACTTTTGCGCCACTGGATTTAACTAGAAGTTCGGCAGATTCAACCGGCTCGATATTTTTCTGCTCTCCTTCTTTTTCATCTTCATTCAAGAGGATTTCTAGCCCTTCACACTGAGAGATATTAAAAACAGAGTGCGATTTGATCATTGGGATCATTTTTGTTTCAGATTCGCCATTTTCCGACTCTTTATCTATTTTTAGTTGTTTGTAATAAATAATAGAAGTGGCCTTTTCTCCCTTTTTAACTTGTCCTCCAAGTTCTTGAGCTTGCTTATAAGTGAGCCATTTTGCGGAAGCGTATTGCTTTCGTCTTTGCTTAGACCAAAGGATCAGAATATTGATCCCATTATATATTGTTTTAGTGACGGCATTTTGTGGAAGCTCAAGCCCTCCGTTCCAAGGCTTTTCCCAAGGGATATGGCCAGCCTCCAAGTCTTGTATGATTTCGTTCGTTACTTGTTCGTAAATGTCGTTTCTGTTTGTTGTCATTTTGTCCTCCTGTGGTTGTTTAAAAAACATTTTCCCCCCGCCCAGCTCGCCCCCAGTTATCTGGGCGGGGGGAAAATTAGGAGTGACTGGCGCAACTTGCTTGGATTTTCTTAAAAACCTTTAGGTTGGTCGGAAGACATGACGGACTGAAAGGCTGGCGTGGCTTCTGATAAGAAAAGACAAATAAGCAAGATGTGAAAGGCGGGATTAGTTCTGGAATTACCCCGATTCAGTGGACAGGTTTTGATTGCCTTTAGATTTCAATATTTTAAGATAGTGTTCTTCGATCAGAGAGAGTATTTTTTTAAGAATCGAGGAAGGTTTTGAGATGAACCAAAACAAGTTAAAAGTCGATATAGCAATTCTGCCGCCGGAGTCCCC
>CAZWVK010000200.1:0-3316 GCA_964636785.1 uncultured Pseudobdellovibrionaceae bacterium
GGTAAAGCTTCCCAACCTGAAAAAGAGCCGTCATTGAAATAAACACGAAAGCGCCTGTTGTCGGATGGATTTGGTGAGTAGGTGTTTCCGGTTGAGCAATCGCCTGAAGAAAATGAAAAATCCTTTCTATTGGATAGCGCCTCAAACAGCGTCCAAGAGTGATGATTGTCCTCTCGTTCTCCTGTACCATCCCCAATTGAAACTGCAAACATTCCAGAAGATTCTGAAAGGTCATGGTTTTGAACTTCCTCATAAAGGAGACAGTTCTCTACACCTGGACTTCGAATTTGCATTTTAAATTGGACATGTGTGGATGTGACCGGAGTGCTATCTGGTTTTAAAAGGCGGCCATGATAAGTGATGCCGGAAGATCCATAGGCCCAATTACAGAATACAAATAATAAAGCGCTTATAAACCAACGTCCCATATAAGAACTGATCGGCAGAACACTGTGATTTTCTTAAGACTTCTTATCGTAAAGCCTTCGCAAAAATAAATTTCTATGAACTGTCTTGTTTTGAGAATAAGCGAAGGCTTTTTATGTACAATTTAGATTTCGAATATATAATCCCGCTACACATTCCTACGGATTAGCTTTCTCCTTACATTCCTCACTATTTACAATTTGAAGCTCAATGAATCTTAAAGTCTTGCCGTTGATCAGAGCGTTCTTCACATTGTTATAGTCGGATGGATGAATATTTCGCTTCAAGTAGGCTTGGTAA
Source organism: uncultured Pseudobdellovibrionaceae bacterium (assembly GCA_964636785.1). Taxonomy (GTDB): domain Bacteria; phylum Bdellovibrionota; class Bdellovibrionia; order Bdellovibrionales; family UBA1609; genus UBA6776. Next base: position 727 of record CAZWVK010000200.1, read on the forward strand.
AGGCTGTTCACTTTATCGAGCACCGCCGAATCATTAACCAGATCCCGACGCAGCGAAAGCAAAGTGTAACCTTGGGCATAGAGCTTCGATAGATACCGAGCTCCTTCCAAATGAGGTCCAATTCCATTTAAAACATCGTCGTAAAGCGTCTTAATATCTTTGTGAACGCCATTTGGAATAGTCCATCCTCCCGCAAGCGGATGCATCAAATAACGATCTTTGCACTGATTTAGAACTGGTGCCGAATCAGAAGCTTCAACCTGACATGAAGAATAAACATAACTTCCGGAAAGCGTTCCATTCGTACAAGTTCGGCTCTGTGATTGACAGTTCTGACCGGATGGCACTTTCTCCTTTGCAAAAGCCGTCACCGAAGCACCATGGCTCACATTCTTACCGTTGAAGGTACAAGTTTTTTCAGACGGAGACCCATGCGCAGGTGTTTGGTTCCCGGCGGCCTTGATTTTTTCAGCTTCTGCTTTGATTGCACTTCTAAGCGCAGATTCTGTGACTTTTCCATCAATAAGAAGGCTCATTTCATGATCCACCCAATGGTAATCCGGATCTCTTCCAAGATAATCGTTCCACGCTTTGTCAATAAGAGCGAAGTAGCTTTCAAGCTGACTGAGTGATTTTCCTGAAGCGAGAAACGCAAGTTGTTTCTCCACAGCCGCATGGTTTTTCGAAATCTGGCCGAAATACTTCATCGACAGAGCACGAATAGCTGATAAATGTTCATCGCGAAGTTCGTCTTGAGTTTTGATCACTCGAGAGCCACTTCGATAATACATGGCCGCATTGGGAGTGCACGAATCATTGAAACTCGTATATGGGATGTCTTTTAGCGGATCTTTAGAGCGATCGAGATTCTTTACGTAAGAGGCGCTAATATTAAAAGCGCTCCATTGGAACTCTTGACCGTGCTTTCCAGATGAACAAACATATGTCTGATCTTTAATACCGCTTTTAGAAACCTTATTGTTTGCAAAGTAAATATCCTGAGCGTGGTGAATGCTGATCCCCTGTTGAGAGTTTGTGACTGTGTTGTCATAAACTTTCGCACCAGAAACCGCACGAACCGCGTCCACTCGGTGATTAAAGAACACGCCCACCAAAAGACCATAACCGCAAGCCTTGTTCGGCCCGCAATCCACTTGGTTTCTTGCGACCACTGTCCCGGAATAATCACCCGATTCCGCCTGGAAGTCGGGACTGCTTGGAAGATCCACAGCCACACCAAGATGAAGTGCTGCGAAAGAAGATTTATACATATCTTTAGAGTGATAGATCACGTTGTCAGTGATCTGACAGTTTTGACAGCCCCAAAAGATCAAATCCACATCGGTATTGTCCGCAAAATAGTTTCCAATGACTTTGGAGTTAGCGAGCATAGCGGCAATCATACCATCTGCCCACGCTGCTTCACCCGGTTTATAAGAACCATTCGGATCCTTCGCATAATCATGTAGTCCATTGTCATAGACGCGATTTTTCAAAACTTGAATGCCCGATAATTTCTTTCCACCCCATGCTGGAAATTGAATCGCACTGGAAATGATCGAATCTTTAGCGATGCTATTTGTCAGTTTGTTTCCGTTTGCAAACATCGAGATCAAAAGCGAACGATTCGGATGGTTGAATTTGTGTTTTGCTCGTGCCTCTTTATTTCCATTAAAAATAAGATGGTCGAGATGAACATCATCCGCGACAGAAAAAACCATGGCGCTTGGTCCACCCTCTGTGGCAATGAATGTCGAATTGATAGAGTCGATTTGTGGGTGAGCCGCCAACTCAGCACACTGAGAAATAGAATCTGCACAAGGCTCTGAAACAAAACTTTGACCCTTTGTTCGAATGGTAATCCCAGGAGTTTTAATCGTCAGTCTGCGATCAATAAGATAGCGACCCGGTGACAATTCCAAAATCTGACCTTTGCTCATTCGATCCACACAGTCTTGAAGACTTTGTGAAGCCGAGCTGTTTGTGTTTTTAAGTGCTTCAGCCGCGGGACACGCAACCACACTTCCTGAAGCCGTCGCGGCACTTTCCGATTGCAATAACAATCGATCCGCCTCATCAAATGACTGGTTTTCCAGAAGATGAGCATCCTCACCCGTCAATCCCGTTTGAAATGGACCCGCACAGTTTTGAAAACCAAGAACCGTCGCAATTCCAATACCCCAGAACACAATAAGGATTTTTATTTGTTTTGTCATAATTCCCTTATCGAGCAACTCTCGTTCCGACCTAAGCGGATTCTAATCGTTTAGAGCAGCTATCTTTTCGACACTGTCTAAGGAGTTGCAATATTTGAGAGTGTCTCAGTTTAGAACGTTCATCAGATTAAGCAAAAAGGCGCCCGGTAAGAGAGAATAATAAATCCTGCATCGCCACCACCCTGAACTGCTCCACCGCGACCGGCATTTGGTGGAAGACTTGGGATTGTTATGGTCCCTGCCGAATTTGCACCCCAGCCACCAATCTCTCCAGTAGAGGCATTGGCGCCATCTGCACCATTACTTCCACCATTTCCACCACCATCGCTGTTGGTGCGAGAACCAGCACCACCACCGCTGCCAAATCCGCCGCC
>CAZWVK010000201.1:0-3306 GCA_964636785.1 uncultured Pseudobdellovibrionaceae bacterium
CGTTTTTTTAAATCCAAGGAAAGAGTTCTTGCGGAATAATTGAAACCATCAAACCCATCATCAACAATAACTTTTAGGGGGATGTTGGAGCTTGGGTAATCTCCAAAATTCTTCTTTAAATATTCATGTGCGCGATTGAGCCAATAGTAAGAATTGAGGAAATGGGCTTGGTAAAGATCATCATCAATGCCTCGCTGGCTCAATGCATCCGAGATCCTCAAGCGCTGATGATCATCCACGGACAAGATGTCAAAGTTTGAATTCTTAACAAAGCCGCTTAAGTCCAAATTGGTCAAGCGGGCTGAGAATTGTTGAGCTTTCTTTAGGCTAGAAAGATCAGTCGCTGAGATGGTGCGCTTTTCCTGAAAAGCCGGATTTTTTAAAAAGATGCAAATCTCACCGCTTTTTTGGCAATCTGAATCCACTTGGTCCATTTCTGGAATAAAGCTTTTTGAATGGGACTCTTTGAAAAAAGGTAGTTCACTTCCAATGTCTCGATTCGTGAGAAAACCTTCTCCACACCCAACTAAGAAAGCGCTCAAGGCTAAAAGTAGGACTCTAATCATCAAGTCCTCCATTTGAAAGGAAAGGCATATGCTTAAGCACGGCTTTGGATAGAGCATCTAAGTTGAGTTCAGAGCCGTTTCGAATAGAGCCCAAAAGATTTTTGTTTTGATTCGAACTTTCAAGCAAAAGAGATTCGATCATTTGAGGGTCATAAGGGATTTGGTTTGATTTAAAAAAAGAAATAACCTGAGCGAGTGCGCCACTAACTTGCGGAGCTGACATGGAAGTTCCTGCAAGTCCGAAATAGCGGCCATTTTTATAAGTGGAGAGAATCTGGCTCATGCCATGGCTTCCAGGTGCTGCGATCTCCACATAATGATCAGAATAATTGGAGAAAAATGAAAGTTTTCGGGACTCACTATCCACTGATCCGACACTTATTAGCCCCATATACTCGGGAGCCAGTCCGGCCGGAGAAAAGAACTTATTCTTCGTGATCTCAACTCCGTGGTTTCCAGAAGCAGCAACAACCACCACTCCATGTTCGAGTGCATAATCGATCGCATCTCTTACAAAGGGATTGTCATTGTCGACCGTTAAGGAAAGGTTGATCAGATCAGCACCATGATCAGTCGCATAACGAATTGCATTTGCAAGATCGCCCGAAGAGCCCATACCATCTTTGTCCAAGGCCTTTAGAGTCATCAATCGGACATTGATACCTATTCCAACTATTCCCGCACCATTATTGGCAATAGCTCCGACCAGTCCTGAAACATGGCTTCCATGACCGGAATCATCTTCGACATTGAAAGATTGAGAGACAAAGTTGTAGCCAAAATTTCCATCTGGACCGACCCAATGACGGCCAAGAAACTCAGGATGGGAAACGGATATTCCAGAGTCAATGATAGCAACAATAGCAGGCTCTGTCAGATCAATAGCGGGACTGGATTGCACTCTAAAATAATCAAGAAAACCAGAATAATCCAAAAAAACCTGTTGAGAAAAAAGTGGATCGTTTGGATGAGTGGTATTTAAACCTGCTGCAAATACAGGATGGTCTTCGCCGACACCAAGAACGCAAGAATGGTTGAGGTGGAGTGTGAATTCTTTTTCCGAAAATTTCTCTTTCGGAACTTTGATCACCTCTGTGTTCATTTTAAGTGAAGAGGCCTTAACTTCAGCTTTAAACCACTGAGGCAAACCAGAGGTTGAAAGGTCGCATCTTCTATGGACTAGGACTAAGACGTCCTTTTCAGTTGAGGTTTTCAAACTCCCGAGGTGATTTTTTCTCTCTAAAAATGGCGAATTTTTGGACAGTTGAGAATAAGCGCTTGGTGAGGTGGAAATCAAAAACAAAGCTAAAAAGAGATGAATTCTTGAATTGAAGCTCACCTTTTCTTTTCGGACTCTCTTCCCCTTCTCTTAACAAGGTTTCGCGACTCTGAAACCACGTAAGCCGTGGTGAGAAAAAGTGAAGCTGGAACCAGACCAACGAAGAGATGAAAGAGCCATTGAAATGGAAGGCTAAACAATGCGGACATCCGTTCCGAAACCACTCCATCTGCACGCAAATCATAAAACACAGAGACGAGCGAGATCAAAATCAGGATGATACCGGAGAGCGAAAAGATCTCTTTGCGATCCAACTTTCGAAACGCATAAATTACAGCTGCAAGAATCGAGATAAAATACCACGGAAGGAAAAGAGAAAGAATAAGGGCAAAAACAGGAATCCAATAGATCATTTCGGCACCAACTTAATGTGGGCTTTCGAGTTTTTCAAAAGGTCATCTTTTAAATGAAATTGAACGTCCTGGTATTTCCCCTCGCCCCATTCCTTGAAACCAGAGTTGTAAGTGGGATTGAGCGGATTGCCTTCAACAGATCCTGGAATACGACTCCAAGCGACCACCGGATCGGACATCTGAATCACTAGGCGCCACGCGCCGCCATGTTCACCTCGATTGGCGCTCAGTGAATATCTGCTTCCAGATGGGGACGTCTCAGGACCACCCAGCCCTGGGAATTTGGTGATGTGGCCAAATTGAGTGGGCTGAAAACTCCCCCATTTCCACTCTTCAGGCTCCTTCAGTTCTTCATTGAGGTGATCCAGTGCTTGAGAAAAAGTCTTAGCCAAAAAAGCTTCAAGCTCAGCGGAATCTCTTGATTTGTTTTTAAGTTCAATAAGTGTTCTTGATTTCTTTGGAAAGAATTTCTTCGATTGGAAGCTTAATTCCTCTTCCCATAATTCATCTTCAATACTTTCAAACCAGGAGTAAAAAAGAGTCGAAGCTTCAGATTCAGCATCGTCTATAAAATCCCAGTCTAAAAGCACGCTGAATTTCTCAAGAGCAGATCTTTCAATACTTTTTTGCAATTGCTCCCGGTCAAAGAGTTGAAAGAAATGAAATGCAAATTGATTAAATGCTTCTGTTTGCATGGACATCATATCTTGAAGAGTGAGTTTCTCATTCGTTTCAAGACGAGCTTTAATTCTTTGGCCACGAAAGGGTTGCTCAAAATCCCAACCCAAATAAAAAGGAAAGTCTGATCCCAAAGGCCGTTGATTTGCCGAATAGCCAAACCTTTTATTTTTAATTTCAGATGTGAACTCAACAGGTCCATTTAAGAATCCATCCCAGTTGTTCGAACTGAACCTTCCGTTCTCAACCACCCGACCGAATCCATAGGGTCTTTTAGGGAAAGTTCCTGCGGTCACAATTGCAGCGCTGTTTTTATCTGCCAAACTGAAATTTTGAATGGGCGTTTTATATTCTTTGAGAATTCTTATCA
>CAZWVK010000202.1:0-3255 GCA_964636785.1 uncultured Pseudobdellovibrionaceae bacterium
GTCGCAAAAAAGCAGTTAAGTGATATTTTAGAAAAAAATCGGTTGGGTGCTAGCTCGAAACTTGATCTGTTAACGGCAAGAAAGGAAGTTCACGAGCTAGAATCTCAACTTAAGGAACTCCAATTTAACCTTAGCTCGGAGCAGTCTGATATTTTTAAAATTAGTCGCCTAGAAAAGATCAAGGCCGCAAACTTCGGTCTTGTTTCGCCGAATTATGAAATCAATAATTCTCTAAAGCTAGAGAATCTAGCCGATCTCAAAAATAGATTTTTTAAATATCAAAATGGCGTCATTGACATCAGCTTAAACTCAAAAGTTAAGTCGCTTGAAGATCAGGCTGAATCATTAGAAAGCCATGCTCAGTCTATAAATGGTCAACGATTTCCTAAAATAAACGTCTTTGCTCGAACCTCCTACGACTATCCTAATGGGCCAACTCTTGAGCAATTCAATCAAAATACGGTCGGAATAACCTTATCCATGCCTCTCTTTGATGGAGGAGAAATAAGTCACAGCGCAAAAGAAAAGTCCTTGCAGGCGGAGGCATTGAGACATTTGGCGCTGAACGAGCAACGAAATGTGGCCGAATCTTCAGAATTGATGACGAGGAGAATTGTTAACCTCAACGAACAAAAAGAGATCATAGAAAACAAAATCGCAGAGACAAATGAAATTGCTGACTTGATTTACAAGAGCTACCAGGACGGGCGTAGCACGTTTTTAGAAGTTGAAAGAGCCAACGTAAAAAAACGGGAAGCGAAGTTATCTCTGAGTTCCAATCAGTACCAAATCATCTTAAGCCTAATACAACTTGCGGCGATTGCAGGAGAATGAAATGAAATTGAACAAAAAATTACTTATTTTAATTCCCGTCGCTATCGTCGCAGTTGTCGGGAGTCGCTTTTTAACAGATCGTTTTTCCGCAATGAAATTCTCTGGCACGGTTGAGGCGACCCAAGTCGAATTGTCATCTCGACTAAATAGCAACATTCTAGCTATCGAGGTGAAAGAGGGCGATCTCGTTAAAAAGGATTCAATACTCCTAAATCTTGACTGCGAGGACATCAATTTAACTTATGAGCGACTTTTGGACGACTTTGAGCGAGCAAAAAAATTATCAAACAGTGGAGTTGCCCCTAAGGAATCCTTCGATAAAGCAAAGTTTCTTTACAAAGAGGTCGAAATAAAAAAGAGCTGGTGCACCATCAGGTCACCTATCGATGGCGTTATAACAAATAGGTTTCATGAGGTCGGCGAATACGTCATGCCGGGGACGAAGCTCCTCACGGTTTTGGATAAGAATGACTATTGGGTTTACTTCTATGTCCCTCAGACGCTCGTGAATCGCTTCAAAGTTGGTGATGGAGTTTCAACGCTTTTGGCCGAAACGAACGAGACCTTCGAAGGTAAGGTCATAAAAATCAACGAGATCGCGGAGTTCACGCCCAAGAATGTCCAGACCTATGATGAGCGAGCGCGCCTTGTTTATGGGATCAAGGTGAGAATTACGAATAAAGACAGCCGCCTAAAGCCAGGGATGTCTCTTGATTTGGAGATCGAAAAATAATGAGCCTGGAAATCCAAATCCATAACATTCAAAAGACATTTGGTGATCTAACGGCGCTGAAGAACGTCAATGATCTATTTCAATCAGGCCAACTCCATGGACTTATTGGCCCTGAGGGGGCGGGCAAAACGACACTCCTTCGAAATATCATGGGGCTACTCACTCCAAACTCCGGGAATATTACTTTTATAGAGGATGGGCGGTCGATTTCTTTCACTGAAATTAAAAATAAATGTCATATATGCCACAAAGACAAAGCCTTTATCCAGACCTATCGATTGAGGAGCATTTAAACTTTTTCAAATCTTTGTATGGTCTTGACGAAAAATCGTTTCAGTCGAAAATAAAAGAACTATTGGAGGTAACCCGCCTCTATAAATTTTTGAATCGCCCAGCGGGAAAACTCTCTGGAGGGATGTATAAAAAGTTAGGGTTGATGCTTTCCCTTTTGCAATCGCCCAAGATTCTTCTATTGGATGAACCCACAAATGGCGTCGACCCAATTAGTCGCAGGGAATTTTGGGAACTACTTCATCATCTCATTTCCGATAAAATTATCATCATTTATGCGACCTCTTACATGGATGAGGCCGAAAGATGCAACACCGTACACTTGCTAGATAAAGGACAGCTTTTTTCGAGTGGAGCCCCTCTTGAGCTTTTGAAGAAAGCTAAAGTTCATAGCTTTGACGAGTACTATTTGAAGCACACGAAGGGGGCCTCTTGAACTTTGATAGATCCGTTATTGTCAAAAATCTCAGTGTCCAATTTGGCGATTTCTTCGCGGTCAAAAATGTCACATTTGACGTTAAGAGAGGAGAAATCTTCGGGTTCTTAGGGGCAAACGGCGCGGGCAAGACCACCACAATCAAAGTTCTTTGTGGCGTACAGCATCCATCTTCAGGCGAGGTCAGTGTGAATGGAGAGACCTACAAAAATGTCGGTGCACTAAAAAAACAAATTGGTTATATGTCACAGAAGTTTACGCTTTACGATGATCTTACGGTTTACGAAAATTTGTCGTTTAATTCTAGCCTAAGAAAATTGGATCGCACCTTTTTTCAAAGACGGACCAAAGAGCTATTAGCATTCATAGAGTTCGATCGTCCTCTCAACACATTGGTTTCCGCTTTGCCAGGCGGCATCAAACAACAGGTCTCATTGGTCGTATCCATGCTTCACGACCCAGATGTGATTTTTCTCGATGAGCCCACCGCCGGCGTTACCCCTTACTATCGGAATAAATTCTGGGAACTCATTCGATCCCTCTCGTCGAGGGGAAAAACCGTTTTCGTCACAACTCACTACATGGATGAAGCGGAGTCTTGTGATCGAATTGCGCTGATGAGAACTGGGGAAATTATTGCCTTGGATACCCCGAAAAATTTGAAGAAAACCGTTTTTTTGGAATTGATGATTGAAATTTCGGGCCTCCAAAAGAGCGGAGTTCCCATCAGCGCTCTAAATGCGGATGAGAATATTATAAACCTTCTTCCTTTTGGCTCCCGCTACCACTTGCTTCTCAGGGATCAACGATCATTCGATCAGTTTGTTGCCAAGTACGGAGAGGACTTCAGCATCAAAATTATTGAACCTAACCTGGAAGATGTTTTTGTGCGATTAGTTGAGGGGGACAGATAATGAACAAAGGGAGGCTGAACCGCATTTTGTCCATCTCTAAGAAAGAG
>CAZWVK010000203.1:0-3249 GCA_964636785.1 uncultured Pseudobdellovibrionaceae bacterium
GCAACATCAATAGACTCGTCGAATTTTGCAGTCGCGCTGTTCACCACAAGCTCAAATGCATCATTCAAACTGTATCTCTCGCCACGATTGACCATGGCTTGCGAGGCTTTAAATCTTTTTCCAACTTTTCCCATCATTCACCTCACTTCACTTCTAAGCCAATGGTTTTAGAAGTCCCAATCACCTGGCTAATCGCACTCTCGAGATCCAGACAATTCAAGTCTGGCATCTTCAATTTTGCGATTTCTTCAACTTGAGCCATTGTGACTGTGCCCACTTTATCTTTTTGCGGCATTTTGGATCCGCTTTGTAACTTTGCGGCCTTCTTCAAGAGAACAGACACGGGTGGCGTTTTGGTGATGAAGGTAAACGTACGGTCTGAAAAAACAGTTATGATCACTGGAATGATCATATCGCCCTCTTTTTGAGTGCGCGCATTGAACTGCTTACAGAACTCCATAATGTTTACCCCATGCTGACCGAGCGCCGGTCCAACGGGTGGCGCTGGATTTGCCTTCCCTGCCGGTATCTGTAGCTTGATTTGGCCTGTGACCTTTCGAGCCATATCTTCCCACTCCTTCTAGAGTCGGCGAGTAAAATCGCTTAGCTCTGCGTCGCTTGTCGCCGACGTATTATGCATACGCCTTTGCTCCTCGCTCCCTGATCTAATCGATTTTCTTTCGCCTCCCTCACAATAGGGTTTATTGTTGTTCTTACTTCTTAATTTCAATCAGGACTTTTCGACCTGAACAAAATCCAATTCTACCGGTGTTGGTCGACCAAAAATGCTGACCAAAACCTTCACTTTTCCTTTTTCCTGGTTAATTTCTTCGACAGTGCCGTTGAAGTTACTAAAAGGACCATCGACCACCATAACACTTTCACCCACTGAAAAGCGAACTTTTGTTACTGGCTTCTCAGCTCCAACTTCCATTTGGCGAGTCACACGAAGCACTTCGTGCTCTGGAACCGCTGGTGGCTTCATGTTTCCACCAATAAAACCTGTGACTTTCGATGCACTTTTTACGAGATGCCAGCTCTTATCGTTCATATTCATTTGAACAAAAATATAACCTGGAAAGAATTTCTTCGAGCGCGTCGCTTTCTTTCCCTTCACAAGCTCCACAACATTTTCAGATGGAATGAGAATTTGCCCAAAATCAGACTCCATTCCCAATGATCTCGCTCGCTCTTCAATGGAGGCTTTTGCGGTATTCTCGCACCCTGTCTGAGTGTTTACGATATACCATTTGAAGTTGGGGTTTGTGGTTTCTGTCATCTTTATTCCCTTAGTTCAAAAAGGTTAAAAAATTAGTTTGAATAAATGTCGTTACCAGCTGACCGGAGACAAAATCAAAAATTCCAAGACCAAGTCCGATGATGCTCACGAATGCAGTCACAACCACTGTCATTCCAGTGACCTCTTGCTTGGATGGCCATACGACTTTACGCACTTCAGAGATGCACTCATCGGCCCAAGCCCGGATTTTCGGGTTGAACTGAAGATAAAGAAAGGTGATCAATCCAACTAAAATCGGAACACCATGCCTTAGGGTTTCATCATTTCTTAAACGCGCCACGCGGCCAAATGTCACAGCTAGTGATTCAAAAAGAATCTCAATTACTATCGCAGCAATGGCTCCAGCTAGGATAAATGCTACGGCTCTGATCTTTTTATTGGTATCTTCCACAATTCCACCTCATCTAAACGAGCCTTTAAGTTGGCAGGGCAGGAGGGATTCGAACCCACAACCTACGGATTTGGAGTCCGCCGCTCTACCAATTAGAGCTACTGCCCTCCGTAAAATCAAATTCCCCTTAACGCGGAAAAGGGGACCCCCAAAAAAGGTCCCCGAATCCAAAAATCACCGGAAAATTCGAAGATTTTTACTCAGTGATTTCAGTTACAACTCCCGCACCAACAGTTCTTCCACCTTCACGAATCGCGAAGCGAAGTTCTTTTTCCATAGCGATCGGAGCGATCAACTCAACAGCCATCTCCACTCTGTCGCCAGGCATAACCATTTCAGTTCCTTCTTTCAAAGTCACAACACCAGTTACATCTGTCGTTCTGAAGTAGAACTGTGGACGATAACCATTAAAGAATGGAGTGTGTCGTCCGCCTTCTTCCTTATTAAGGATGTAGGCTTCACAACGGAATTTCTTGTGCGGCTTAATAGAGCCAGGAACCGCAAGAACTTGTCCGCGTTCAACTTCTTCCTTCTTAGTTCCACGAAGCAAGCAACCTGCGTTGTCACCCGCTTGACCTTCATCAAGAAGTTTTCTGAACATCTCGATTCCAGTTACAGTTGTTTTTGTTGTTGGACGAATTCCGATGATTTCAACTTCCTGTCCAACTTTCACAATTCCACGCTCAATACGACCAGTCACAACGGTTCCACGACCAGAGATCGAGAACACGTCTTCGATTGGCATCAAGAATGGCTTATCAGTCACGCGCTGAGGCTCTGGAATGTAAGCATCACAAGCTTTCATAAGTTCTTGAATAGCTGGCTCACCGATTTCGCTGGTATCGCCTTCAAGAGCTTTAAGAGCAGAACCTTTTACGATTGGAATGTCATCGCCAGGGAACTCGTACTTAGAAAGAAGTTCGCGAACTTCAAGCTCAACGAGGTCCAAAAGTTCTTTGTCATCAACCATGTCCACTTTGTTCATGAAAACAACGATCGCGGGAACACCAACCTGACGAGCAAGTAGAATGTGTTCACGAGTTTGAGGCATAGGTCCATCCGCTGCAGAAACAACAAGGATAGCGCCATCCATTTGTGCCGCACCAGTGATCATGTTCTTCACATAATCCGCGTGACCTGGGCAATCCACGTGCGCATAGTGGCGATTGTCAGTTTCATATTCCACATGAGATGTAGAAATCGTGATTCCACGCTCTCTTTCTTCAGGGGCCTTATCGATCATATCGTAACCCATTGCTGAAGCTCTTCCACCTTTCGAAAGCACCGTCGTGATCGCTGCTGTCAAAGTGGTTTTACCATGGTCAACGTGACCGATTGTTCCGATGTTTACGTGAGGCTTACTGCGCTCAAACTTTTCTTTAGCCATTGAAGACTCTCCTCTTGCTCGTTGTTCTCTAGTTACTGTTTCTGTTTCGTTACCTTAACTTATTAACCACTAACCTATTTTTACTTCTCATTCCGCTCGTTACCCATTCTCTGACCTGGAGCCCATGGTGAGACTCGAACTCACGACCTCACCCTTACCAAGGGTGTGCTC
>CAZWVK010000204.1:0-3186 GCA_964636785.1 uncultured Pseudobdellovibrionaceae bacterium
TTTTTCAATCCACAACAAAAATTCATTGGGTTAAGTGAGATCCACATGATCCACCACTTTTAAGAGCTCGGCGGTGGTTTGGCTGTCTCTGAGCGGTAAAACCGTTCCGGTTTTCCGAGACTCTTCAACCAAATCCAAATTCAACTCTCCAATCACCATGCTTTCTAGATTGGGCTGGCCTTCGGCAAGAATGCCATCACGAGAGAACGGAAAATCACTTGGCGTTAAAATGGAAGCTTGCCCGTAGTTCATTGAAACAGCCGGTACCATTGGAATAGATCCGACAAGTGGTGAGTGGACCACATAAAGCTGATTCTCAATGGCACGCGCCTGGGCGCAGTATCTGACCCGCAAATACCCTTGTCGATCATCGGTGCAGCTTGGAACGACAAGAACCTTCACACCTTCGCGAGCGGCGACACGTGCAATTTCTGGGAATTCGACATCGTAACAAATCGTGATTGCGATCTTACCAAAACGCGTATCAAAGATTCTTAAACGCTCTCCAGCGCTCACCAGCCACTCTTCATTTTCAAAGCGGGTCATATGGAGCTTAACTTGAGATTCTGCATTGGTTGAATAAGGACTTAAAACATAGCTCCGATTAAATATTTTTGAGCGATCTTGTGAGTAGCTTGGTAGTGTACCGCCTACAATATAGACTTTATGTTTATGAGAAAGGCTCATCAACAAATCACGCACACGGTTTTCTTGCTCGGCAAGTCTTCTCACCTGATCCCGAATCGGCTCTTTGACATCTCCTAGAGTCAAAAGCTGTGTGGTGAAGTACTCCGGAAAAACAACCAGACTCACTTTGTAATCTTTTGCAGTTTCCACCAATGAAGACACTTGGTCCTGAAACTCTTCGAAGGATTTAACTGGACGGATAAAATACTGAAGCGTTGCTACGCGAATCTTAGACGGGTTCATTCTTTAAGGGTTTCACTGATTGGCTATTGAATCAAGTCTGGCTTTGATATTGACCGTCAATGCCACCGATGTTCCAAGATCCTCAGTGGGAGCGGTTCTCCGCGAATAACCCTCTCCATATCGGATATCCTGATCAAAGAAATAGGAAACTTTCCATTCCATAAAAAATTCTTTCGTGACGGGATGCTTGAAAAATGCACTTAAATCTTTCTCATCGAGAAAGAATTGTTCACGTCGATTTAACCGGTCTGCAATGAAATAAGAGTCCTGTCTCCAGGACGAAGAGATTCCATATTGGAAAACAGGTGGTCCATAGGAAAGCTCAGTAGAGTACATATAAGGCCCAACCATTCCACGAAAACTCAAATAGGGAAAATTGATGTAAGAAACCGAAAGGAAAGGGGCGCCGAGCGAGTAAACCCACCCATTCTGAGTTGTGATCACATAGGTCGCAGCAGGAAGTGGAATATTTGGTAAAAAAGATCGGTTGTTCGAATAGTTCATTAAGAAAATCCAATAATTCTCTTTTTTGCGAGCTGGATTTTCATTCGGCGCAATCGCCATTGTAAGATTCAAATTTATTTCATCCAGGGAATAGAAAGGTCTATCACTCGGAGAAGTTAAGCCCACTTCGGTTAGAAATCTCTTTCTCCCGGAGACATCGACCAAACCGCCAAACCGAGGATGTTCCAAGGTGTCACCAAAATGAACGGGCTTAGAAAATCGTTGGAGCTCATGGCCTGCAAAGAATTTGTAGGCACACTCTTCAGAGCATTGAAAAGTTTCAGAGGAGATTCGCGCTTCGGTCTTTGAAAGGTCACCATATCCGGCATTCCAAGTGGATGTGGCCTGGCGATGAGACAGATTGAATTCAGCTAGGCTGCCTGGCTGGTAAAGCTCACGGAATAAAAGTCCTTGAGCCTCAACTTCAACGGAAGAAAAAAAAGCAAGAATTAGAAAAAGCACTAAAGAGCAACGACCTCTTTCACTTCTGGAACAAGTTCACGCAAGCGAGTTTCAATACCTTCTTTAAGAGTGAACGTGGAGCTCGGACAGCCTGAGCACGCCCCAACCATATGCAGATAAACCACTCCATCTTTGAAGCTTTCAAAGATGATATCGCCCCCATCCATACCAACAGCTGGTCGGATTTCGCTTTCGATGATTTCGGAAATTTTCTCTGTCACTGGATCACCAGCGCTTTGAACTTCAGCCGGCTCTCTTCGCGGAAGAAGAACCTTTTCGCCACTCTCGATATGCTCTGAGATGATCTGTGCCAATGGATCAGCCAAGGTTTCCCAATCCACCCATTCTTCTTTTGTGATCGTGACAGAGTGAGGAGCAATCAAAACACCGGCACACCAAGGAAAACCGAATAGCTTTTGTGCAAGTGGAGAGAGAGAGGAATTTCCGCCAGCGATAAAGTCCTGGGTGCGATCCGCAATAGGACCTGAAGTCACTATGAACTTCATACTCTGGGGATTGGGTGTGGCTTCGTAAAAAACCTCGCTCATAAGGCCTCCTTAAGTGTCATGAATCCTATTTGAAAAGCGCTTAAGATGCAATGCGTGATTATACGCCAATAGGAGAGAAAACAGCGCAAGACTGATTCCACTGGCAACTATAACAGGCTTCGCTCCGATCCAGTCTGCTAAAGCTCCCCAGGGAAAGCTCATCGTAGGGCCTATTCCCATAAACGCCAAACCCACCATGGCACTGACCCGCCCGCGAAACTCCTCGCTGACTTTCAGTTGAATGGCCACTGTGAGTGCTGCAAAACAGAGGTAAAGTGCAAATCCAAGCGCCGCAATTCCAATGGCTGTCAGAAGAAGTGAGTTCAGAAACGGGGTTCCAATCAAACCGATGGTTGCCAGTGGAACTCCATATTTCAGCGCACTCAGTGGATTTTTTGGTTTGAGGATCATGAAAGTAAAAGCGCCCAGCATTGATCCAGCAGCAGGAAATGCAAAGACCCATCCAAATTGAGTGGCTGTTAACGAGAATTTCTCTTGTAGATAGACTCTGTACACTGAAATCAAAACTGGAAACGCAATTGAAATATTGATGAGGAGCTGAAGCATCTTAAATCGAAGAAGCGGGTCGGAAAAAACATAATTGAGGCCCTCGCGAAGTGCGCCCCGCCTTTTAAATGCAGAAGAGTCTCTTTTGACATTGCGGAACTTCACACCCCTCATAACAAACGCTAAAAAGAGGTAGCCGAGACCATCAAAAAGAAAAACAAGTCCTGGTCCATGA
>CAZWVK010000205.1:0-3182 GCA_964636785.1 uncultured Pseudobdellovibrionaceae bacterium
ATGAGCGTGTGAAGGCTGAAGCTGAGCCAAAATTATTATCAATAATATTATATATTTATGAGATTTCATTGTTTCCCCAAAAGCAACGGTTGCATAAATGCAATTATTGCATATAATAAATACATGAGCAAAAGAATTTTGAATTCTCCAATTGAGCGTTTCACAAGGATACTTTTCAGCATAGTCATCGAACGGCTGGCCGTCGTAGTGAGTGAAGAAGACCTAAGCTTTTCGCAAGTGGCAGCTATGCATATTATTGATCGAGAAAATGTCATTAATATTAATGACATTTCAGGCCGGCTCAATCTCTCTGTATCCGCAACAAGTCGACTGATTGATGAACTTGTTAAGAAAGAACTTGTTGAACGAAGAGAGGATCAGGAAAATCGACGCTCAAAAAACTTATCGCCAACGAAAAAAGGCAAGATTTTTATGGATAGCTTAAGTGTTGAGCGGGTCAAAATTATTGAGCAAACGGCCAACTCTATAACAGGAAAAGTACCTTTAAAAATTTTGAAAATCATTAGCTCAAAGCTATTTGGAGCCAATAAGGAGAAGAAGCTATGATGCGAATTTTGAAAGATGAAATTGTTCTAAAGGATGACGCTAAGGCAGTTAAAGTCCTTGCCGAGCCTTCATTCAAAATCATTGGCTTAGAATTTAAAAAATCACAGGACCTTGAAAAGCACACAACACCAACAAAAGCCTTTTTGATAGTTCAATCTGGAGAGATTGAATTCTCGATAAATGGGACCGCTCACTTGATGTCTGCGGGAAGTTTTTTTGAGATACCGAAAAATGTCGAACATGAAGTGAGAGCTATTAAGGATTCATATCTTTATCTAATAAAGTAAAATGGAGTAGTAATGAAAATCGTATTTATCGCAATTTTGATGTTAACAATGCAGGTCTCATTTGCTGATGATCACAGACATCATTCTGCACACACTAAAAAGACACCTATTCATCAGGACCAGAAAAAAAGATTTAAACCAACTGACGATCTAAAAGTCAGAATGGAAAAAATCTTAGCTCTCACGAAAGAGTTAAAAGACAAGAAAGGCAATCGCAAGTTAGTTGGCGAATATAGTGATCAGGTTGCCGCCGTCGTAAATGATATCTTTAAAACATGTAAATTAGATCCAGAGGCGGATGCGGCAGTCCACCCGGTACTTGGACGAATTCTGGAAGGAGCAGAAGAGCTTAAAAAAGAGAAATATGAAAGCGGCCATTCGAAAATTCACGAAGCACTTTTAAATTATGAAAAATCATTTTCACACGAGGGCTGGAGGCACTAGGGCGAATTTCATGTTGGTTATGAAGCAAAAGAAAGTTTGGATTGCACTATTGTTCTTGGCCTTTGGGATACTTACTATTATTTCCGGAGGGAAAACGTTATTTGCTGAATCTGGTGCGGATTCCAAGAGCACCATTGTTCCAGTGGTGTTGTGGTTTAATTTTGTTGCTGGATTTTTTTATGTTCTCGCCGGAGTTTTGGCTTTTAAAGTGAAAATCTGCATTAAGAGACTTTCAATGGCGCTTGCGTTATTCAATGTATTTATTTTCATTTATCTTTTAGCCCATATTTATAAAGGTGGGTTATATGAAAACAAGACCCTTTTTGCGATGAGCTTTAGAACCGTTTTTTGGATTGGCTTTGCACTCTATTTTCAAAAATCCAGCTTTTTAAAGAAAGTTGGATGTTCTTGCTAAAAAAATTGTTATTGGATACAGTGCCAGGGCTGCTCACCAAACCATATCCTTTCCGAAGCGGTATTCGATGCACCACTGGACATATTCTTTGTGTTCTTTTTTGACTCCGCAAATGTCTGCAATAGCTCGTTCTACTTCGTCAGTGGGCGTGCCTATCCCGCCAAAGGCCATCCCAGAGGAACAATACTCGAAAATCTTTGAAATATCGGTTTCGAGATCAATCAGGAATTGCTCTGTGATCGGATAAAAATGCCGATAGCTTGGATATCGATGCAACTTGAGAATATCAGGGTGTTCGTTCAGTCGAGAGGAAAGTTCTTCTAGCGAGAGTCCACTAAACTTTCTGGCAAGGAAACAGAAGCGTTGGCGAAAAGGTCGCACACTTCTAAGAAATCTATGCTCTGGCGTACAGTCATCGTCTTTCAACATATCGTTCCGAAGCTGCCGCAGTGAACGTGAGAGTGTTCCATGTAGGTGTTCAACGGTCCCTAAGGAATATGGTTCCAATTCGGGGACTTGATGAAATGTGGTAGGGCGAAAGTTTGAAAGTTGAAAAGTGTTGCTCAAACGAAGCTCCTTTAGCTTATTTGCGGGGCATGGTGTCTATTGGATATCTGTCTCCATACGAAAACAATAAATAAAATCACATATAAAGCAGCATATATGAGCCCCATATAAAAGGCTCATATATTGCCGTTCGTTGGCTTGGGTCATGAATACCCTAAGTCCATGAAACCACGCGAGAAAAATTCCACATTACCCCGATCTGACGCAGAATTTCGACTTCTCAAAAAAATTGGACAGCGTATTCACAAGAGGCTGCACGATTTAGACAAGCCCGTTGAGTGGCTGGCATGGGAAAGCGAAACTTCTAGGGCTACCGTGCGAAGAATTTTTGATGCTGACAGGAATGTTGGGCTACTGACTCTGGATCGAGTTGCCCATGCGCTCGGCTACAAAGATGGAGTTATTGGGTTACTCAACGATCTTTAAGTAAAAGGGCCTTAGGCCCCTTCTTGTTCGATGAAGTCTTCAAGCGATTGGATGTTGAAGTAAGTAGAACCACCATCGAAGGACATGATGTTTCCTTCGGATTCTTCTTCCGATTCGTAGTCAGAAAGCGTGCAACGCCAGCCTACAGGATCATTCTCTTTCATCAAGGTTACGGTGTCGAAAGTCATCCAGCCCACTTTGGTTTCTTCAGGATAGCACTGGCGCATAGATTCCTCGAAAGCCTCTTCAAGATCAACGGCTTCAAGTTCAGTCTCAAGAATGTACTTGATGATCCAGTTGGTGCCGTATTCACAGCCAACTTCAGGCAGTAAGCGCATGAGATCATCGCTGCCGCAAGATTCACAGCAGCCAGTGGGAGCCTCTTTGTAGCATCCATAGCAGAATGGTGTGGTTCAGGGCGATTTGTTCGAGTTTTTGTTGGATTTCGTTTTTCATGGTCATCTCCTCTTTAGCGT
>CAZWVK010000206.1:0-3150 GCA_964636785.1 uncultured Pseudobdellovibrionaceae bacterium
GGCCCGCAAAAAGGTGGACCAAGATCAGATGGTCAAAAACGCCAGGCTCCTGCGTTTAATAACCCATTCGCAGCTCTCGCAAATCTGAATAAGAACTAAAAATTTTTAAGAAGCTCAATCAAGCGTTGGGTGATCTCGACAAATCCTTCGCCTTCTTTGGAGGGCGAAACGAACTTTGGTTTTACTTTCATAAAGTCCTGATAGTCGACAACATTGGCCACACCAAAACTATTCTGGAATCTTTCAAAGAGGGGTTCATCATTTGGTGAGTCGCCCACATAGGCACAATGATTTTGAATTTCTAAGTCTGACTTCAAGCCAAGCTCGTTCTTCGCATAATGAAAACAGGCATCCCCTTTGTTTTGATCACCGAACCAACCATTGACGTGAATGTGACTGACCTTACAGGTGGCACCATGTTTTTCAAAGATTTCAACGATCTTTGCGATTTCTGATTTGGAGAGCGAAGGCTTTACATCTTCAGCAAAATCAATGGCGAGATCAAAGATTCTTGAAAACTGATCGGACGCCACTTTTGCTTTTGGGATTTGAGTGAGAACTTCGTTTTCAATCTGCTTCAATTTTGAGCTGAACTTTTCCCGCTCAAGAGATGATGCAAAGAAATGTCTTTTTATTCCACTTTGTTCATGACGAAAATAAAAGGCGCCGTTTTCTCCAATCACTCCATCCACCGGCCACTGTCTTGCGATCAATTCACACCAACCGGCTGGTCTTCCGGTCACGGGAATGACTTTTATTCCTGAATTATTCAAGGACCACAGACTTTGGTAGGTATTGGGTGAAATTTTATCGTCCGTTGTCAAAGTGCCGTCAATGTCGGTGAAGACGTAGCGAATTTCAGAGGAGACAAAGTCTTTTAAAGGTTTCATATTTGGCTCCAATGTCTGAATATAGAAGCGATGAGTCAATAAAAATTTATTGAAAGATGTTCTCAAGACGTCCAATTCTAATCCATATGTCAAAAGCGAATTCCAAAAAGTTAGTTATTGTTGAGTCTCCCACAAAAGCGAAAACCATTCGGAAATTTTTAGGGAAAGATTTTATTGTTGAATCCTGCATGGGGCACATCCGTGATCTGCCACAGTCCGCAAAGGATATACCCGATAAATATAAAAAAGAGCCTTGGTCTAAACTTGGAGTGAACGTCGAAGATGGTTTCGATCCCATCTATTGTATTCCAAAGAATAAAACCAAAGTGGTTAAAGATTTGAAATCACTGCTTTCTGATGCGGACGAACTGATTTTGGCGACGGATGAAGACCGCGAAGGAGAAAGCATCAGCTGGCATTTGGTTGAAACATTAAAGCCAAAAGTTCCGCTAAAAAGAATGGTCTTTCATGAAATCACCAAAGAAGCCATTGACGAAGCGATTCGAAATTTTAGGGATATTGATGAGAACCTGGTTCGAGCACAAGAGGCTCGACGGATTCTTGATCGTCTGGTTGGTTACACCATTTCTCCTTTATTATGGAAAAAGGTCACCTATGGATTGTCGGCTGGACGTGTGCAATCGGTCGCAGTTCGTTTGATCTCCGAGCGAGAACACGAACGTTTAAGATTTAAAAAGACCGAGTACTGGAGTCTTTTAGCGCAAAATGAAAAGGATAAGGTTAAGTTTGAAGCTCGTGCTTATTCCTTGGAAGGAAAAAGAATTGCGACAGGAAAAGACTTTTCTGCGGAAACTGGAAAGTTACTGGAGTCCAAATCCAAGGATCATATCCATTTGACTGAAAGCTTGGCGAAAAGCTGGCAGGAAAAATTAAAAGGTGAGAAGTGGACTGTTAAGGAAGTCGAAGAAAAGCCGGTTTCAAGAAAACCGGCTCCGCCCTTTATTACGTCCACGCTTCAGCAGGAAGCCAACCGTAAACTCGGGATGAGTTCACGAGAAACCATGCAAGCCGCACAAAAGCTCTATGAGCGTGGTTTTATCACTTATATGAGAACAGACTCCACCAACCTCTCAAAGCAGGCGATTGATGGAGCAAGAGCTTCAATCAAACGACTTTTTGGTAAAGATTATTTGCCAAAAGAGCCGAGACTTTATTCCGGAAAGAAAGTGAAAGGCGCTCAGGAAGCTCACGAAGCGATTCGTCCGGCGGGAAGTCAGATGACTCTTCCTGATGAAACAGGATTGAGTGGTGAGCTTTATCGTCTTTACGAATTGATCTGGAAAAGAACGATGGCTTCTCAAATGGTGAATGCGGAACAAAAACAGGTCAGTGTGAAATTTGATGTAGGACCTGCGGTTTTTTCATCTTCAGGGATGACAATTGTTTTTCCAGGCTTTCTTAAAGCCTATGTGGAAGGTTTTGATGACGAAGCCCTCGCCGAAGAGAAGGAAGTTCATCTTCCAAAGTTAAAGGCCGGAGAGTCAGTTCAATGCCAAAGCATTAAATCTGTTCAGCATGAAACAAAACCACCGGCTCGGTTTACAGAAGCAAGCCTCGTTCAGACCATGGAGAAAGAGGGGATTGGTCGACCATCCACTTATGCATCAATCATTGGGACGATCATTGACCGAGGATATGTGAAAAAAGTCGGGAACGCCTTGGCCCCAACATTTACCGCTCTTGTTGTTTCAAAACTTCTTAAAAAATACCTTCCGAACTATGTGGACTTGGGTTTCACCTCAGAGATGGAGAAGAAGCTGGATGATATCGCAGAAGGCGATTTGGATTCTGTGAAATACCTTTCTCAGCTTTATTTTGGAGACTCCGGATTGAAAAATCAGGTTGAGAGCCAGGAAGAAAAAATAGATGCGGAAGAATCTCGTGCGATTGAGCTTGAGGGCCTAAAAGGCTTGAGTTTTAGAATTGGTCGCTATGGTGCTTATGTCTGCCGTAAAGAAAACGGTGAAGATGTTTGTGCTTCCGTTCCAGAAACTCATCTGCCGGGAGATTTGACCCCTGAAATCGCCAATAAACTGATTGATCAAAAAATCAGTGGTGCCGATGCTCTTGGTGAAGATCCAGAAACGGGACTTCCTGTTTATGTTCTAAATGGTCGTTATGGTCCGTATGTTCAGCTTGGTGAACATGAAGATGAGAAGCCAAAGCGAATGGCCATCCCAGCAGGAATGGACCCTGAGCAAATCACTCTAAAAACAGCTCTTGATTTGCTTTCGCTGCC
>CAZWVK010000207.1:0-3124 GCA_964636785.1 uncultured Pseudobdellovibrionaceae bacterium
GGTTTGAAAATCTATGCGCTTAAAATACCCATTGCGCTTTCTAAAAAGATTAGTCTCTTCAGCGGAATAAAGAATGACAGACTTAGGAAGCTTCCAAGGTCCATCCCCGGTTAATTTTAAAAACTTTAGATCAAAATTTTTAAGTGCTTCGGAAGAGAGTTTAAAGCCTCGTCTCTCGCTGAACTCAATAATACCTTTGTCGGGACCGACATTTGCGGCATCCTCATCACTATGAGAGTCTTCACCGCTTTTTTGAGTTGAGGCTTCGTGTTTTCCGCTTGTATGGGCAATCTCTGGAACAATAAATAAACAAGTCGAAAAAATTAGAATTTTATAGATCATAAACTGACCTCCAAAATGATGCCCTCAATGGCATAAAGTCCAAGTAAGGCTTCAAGAGCTTTTAGTTCTCTAATATGTCTTGTTCGCTCCAACTCAAAGGAAGTGCGATGAGCTTCAATGACAAGAGCACTTGGTACGATTCCCTTCGCAAAAAGCCGATCTGCATCCGCATGTCGCTTTTCAATTTCTTCATGTGAAATGCTTTCGGAAAGAGTTTTGACCGCTTGCTCATAAATCCTGCTCAGCTCCTCACGTCTTAGCTCTTGCTCTCTAAGACCGATTTCTCTACGATTCTCGCTTAATTTGACGGATGCAACGGCTGCGGCCCTTCCGCCAGCATTTACATTAAAAATTGGAAGTGGTAAGCTGATATTAAATCCGGCAAGATTGGCCGAATATCCACTTTCAGTTTGCATTTTCATAGATGGTCCAACATAGACGGTTGGCCAAGACTCACTTTTCGCAACTGCAAGTTCTGCCTGAGCCGTTTCAAACTCAGCTTGCAAAATTTGTTGTCTTGGAGACAGTTTTCCATCTGAGGTGATGTTTATCTTTGGCCAGCTTTTTGGACTTTGAGGAAGTATTTTTTCTATATCCTTAAAGCCCAGTCCGATGTTTAACTTTAGGTAAGCATCAAGCCCTAAAATTTCATCCGATGTTTCGGTCCGTTTCAATTCGTAATCGCTTTTTGAAAGCTGAAAGACGGAAAGAGAAATTTGCTGTTCGGGAGTGAGGCTTGGCAGTTTCGAGTATTGCCTTATAAGTTTTGAAAAAGTGCGAATAGCCTCTTCCGCGATTTGCTGTTCGTGAATAACTTGTCTTAATCTATGAAGTTTAAGTAAAAGCTCTGCTCGAACATTTGTCCTGGCTTGAAACAAATTGGCTTCAGCCATAGAAACTCCGCCTTGAGCGAATGCTTTTCTGGCTGAAACCTTTCCACCTAATTCCAAGGGAACACCTAAGGATATATCAGTTTCAGCACGACGATCATTGCTAAGGTTTCCTTGGTAAGACTCAGTTGTAAATTGAGGGTTTAATCGTTGTCCGGCGGCTCGAACCTGCGCTTTTGAGCGGTCGAGCTCCAGTTGAGCATTTTGAACTTCGGGAGATCTTTCCTCCGCACAAATGATGAGATCGTTATAAGACTTTGGTGTTTCACAAGCAGCCGGTAAAGAAGACTCACTTCCTAATGCGGAAAAATGTATCCATATAAATAAGGAAATAAAACCAATCATTTAAATAACCTCGAATGAGTTTTAGTCAAAATGGAGGCCATCAGTAGAAAGGCATAAGGCTATCAATACTGATGACTTTAAACTGAATAAATCAGCTATAAGGCGATTCTTAAGATTGGCGCGGAGGGCGACGAGGCCCATCAAGAAAGGGGCTCTCAAATATATCGTGAGAAAAGGCTGAATCAACTATGACAGGACCAACAATCAAAATATTGAGCTTGGCAGATCCTTCTAAGAAGTGACCGTGGCCAAAGTGTGCTTGGCCCGCATGACAGGGATCTGAACACTTTGTGGGTTCGGCTTTTTCGGGTGTATCGCAGTCTAATATTGAATTTGATGAAGATACTACTTCGCAGGTGAAAATATGGGCTTCACTTAAATCTCCATGACTTTCTTCAACAAGAACGAAGGCAAAAGTGAGGAGCAATAAAGCTGAAATGTAGGTCTTTAATGTAGCCACAGAGCTTAGGGTATAGCAGGGCTTTAAAAAATGGCAACAATTTCTATTTGAAATTCAAAAGTGTCTCATTTAATGACATGAAGCAGGGATAGGGGGAAAAACCCCTTAAGGAGCTTATTTAGAGGTTTTCGCAACTTGAGACTTGCCCCTTGATTTCCACCTCTTCAAGTTCGCCATCTTCTGACTCAGGCGTTAATGGGGATCTCTTATAGATGGCAAAGCTTTCATCAAGTTCGCTCTTTCCATCATATTTGACAGTGCCATGACTCCCAAGCTTGAGATTTAGATATGTCAGCAGAAGGACAGGGCCATTAGAAGTGGGACGAAAAATAAAGTCTCCTCCGCCTTCTACCTGAGTGCAAACGGCACCATTGCCGGATTTTTCGCATTGAAATTTGGTGTCAGTATATTCTTTTTTCGTCTTAAGTGCCAAAATAGAGAGACTAAATTTTTTGTTTTTAGCTTCTTTGGGATCAAGGGAAACTTGGATCTTTTCAATTCCATTAGAAAGTTCTTTTACTTTAAAAGAATAGCAATAACCCAATGAAAAGGCTGAGTTTGAACTCGCCAATAAAAATAAGATAGTTAAAAAATTCATCTTGTTCCGCCTACGCGTTCATTTCGTCTTCGGTATTGGTGAAAGTCGTAATGTTCAGAGGTTGAGTAGTTAGGGTCATAAGTATCTCTTGATTCACCACCGCGTGCTCTGAACAGTTGAAAAAAACCACGCCTACGACTTTGAAAACTAGCCATCAAAGGCTTTCCTTCAGGATCGCAGCTTGCGACATCAAGACTGGAATCTGGAAATAAAACATTGGCAAAAAAATTAAATGCTTTCTGACATTTTTGTTTGAGCAAATCTGGATACGTCACATAGGCTGCGAAAACCTCTCCAAATTCTTCATTAAACTTAGTCGCCGAATATCCTGTTATACCGCATCTTTCCCGTCCCATATAGGCGCGATATTTTTCATAAACTCCGGTGTTTCCGATTTTATGACCAAGCTCGTGCATGAGACGGGCTACATTTCGTCCTCCAGTTGATCCTGATACTCGACGGACATTAATAGCACTCATACCTTGATTC
>CAZWVK010000208.1:0-3075 GCA_964636785.1 uncultured Pseudobdellovibrionaceae bacterium
TAATTAAACGCAGTATAGTCTTGCACTCTTGAGTTGAAGCATAGGCTATATGGTAATACCGACGCTTCTCCTTCGTGGTCCTCTTCGCATTCCCTTCGCTCAAATTCAGAGAGATGGAGGAAGCAGCCCTCAGCAATTGATCCCGCAAATTCCCCTTAATGTCCGACCTCTCGGACATTTCATAAAACTCTACGGACAGATCCAGTGTTCTAAATGTCTTCATTTTGATCCTCTCATTATTTCAAGGCAGTACTACAAAAAATAAGCCCAGCTGAAGTAACGACAGAAAACCAGATTGACAGCCCCCTCAACACACAAAGGAAGTTAAATGCTAATACTAAGCCCAATGTCAGAACAGAACTTTGAAAAGTTCAAAATAGATTCTCAAAACACATACGCCAGCGATCTGGCTCAGACAGAAAACATTCCACATGGAAAGGCACTTGAATATGCCTCAGTTCAATTCAATAGACTTGTACCCCTAGGAATTCACACAGAAGGGCAAGTATTCTTCGAAGTAAAATCTGCGCAATCACAATCGGTGGTGGGATATCTCTGGCTTGGCTTTCAAAATAGATTTGATCGAAAGATAGCCTCTATAAATGATATCAAAATTTACGAAAATAGTCGCGGAAAGGGATACGGCAAACAATTAATGGCTCTGGTCGAGGAAGAGTCGACCAAAGCTGGGGCTACACGCATTCGTCTTCACGTATTCCAACATAATGAAATCGCAAGGAGCCTTTATACTGCAATGGGATTTGAACCAACGAGTATTGATATGAAAAAGGAGCTTATGCCCGCCTGCTATAATGGAGAACAAAAGTTTGAAATTCCTCCACCAGGGGACGCCAAATTACAATACGGGGATCCCGGTATACAAGTTAACCGGAATACCCGGATCCCGGAACGTCACAAATCTAAAGTTGGAATTTCAGACTTCAGCAATTTGTAAAGCCACGCTCCAAGATATTTTGAAGTCCGACTCCGATCTGCCTTTAATAATACAAAGACTCATGGAGCTCTTTCATCCCGAAAGAATGTTTCTCTTGGATCTCGGCCCGCAGGAAACCATCGTTCAAACAGTGATTACGACATTCTTCTGGTGGTAAAAAACTTCAGAAGATAGATTTAACAACATGAGAAAAGCACGAGAAGCGTTGTTCGACCTTGATGTCTCAGCAGATGTTTTCGTCTATTCAGAAACCGAATCTGAAGAATGGAAAAATGAACTGAACTCTATACCAGAGGCTGTTCACAACTTAGGGGTCCCTTTTTAAATTTACAAAGTTTAATTCCCAATGCTACGCTCTAGAGCTAACCCGATGTATATTTTTAAGATTTCACTTTCCTCTCTTCTGCTCATGGTCAGTTTTCCAAAGTGGACCTACGCAAATTCAAATGTTCATCCCGATTGTTTAAAGTGGTTTGATCGATCCAGAGTTAAATCGGGCTCGAAAGATTGTGAAATTCAATGCTCCATGCTTGATACCACGATGGGAACATTTATGTGCCCTAATGAGTGCAACTCTCTTTGCAAAGCTGGCAATGAAGATGATCAAATCGGAATGTATATTTATTACCCGGGCTTGACGCCCGCAGAAAGAAAGCTTGTTAAAAAACATCCTAAAGATGCTTTAACGGTCTTCCTTCAGAAAACCAGAGCGGAATGGTCTTCTAGTCGTCATTTTCCAGATCAGGGACTGAATGACGAGAGTGATGCTTTTCGCCACTTCATATGGGCCGGTCTACTAACGAAGAAACTTGGACAAGAAAGAGCGAAAGAGTTTCTTGATGCGCACGAGGCCAACCCCCTACAATCAAAAGAAGAAAGAAATATGGACCTTCATAACAATGATCGAGGACAATCGGCAGCAAGGAAGCTAATCGAAGATAAAAACTGGAGTATAGAAAAGCTTGAGGAGATGGGACTTGAAGAGCTAAGAAATAAACAATTAAAAGTCACCAATCCAAGACTGCCCATTCCAAAGGAGCCAAAATGAAGTCCATTTTAAAACTTTCAGTCACTTTGATTTTGCTTTTGGGCTTAACAGCATTTGGCCTTAAGTCCTACTTTGGAGCGAAGTTTATGAGTGCTTCGGATGCGGAAAAAAAATGGGGTCGAGTTTCCTTTGATGCTGAAAATTTTAAATCTCATGTCGACTTGACGAAACGCGCCCCCATGGCTGTCGATCTTATTAAAAAGAAGAAGTATGTTGGTCAACCCATGAAACAAGTACGAGAGGACCTCGGAACACCGGATAGTTACTTTTTCAGCGACACTATTTACGCCTACAAAATAATGCCTTTTCCTGGGGAAAACACAGAGAACTGGCATCTGGTTTTTATTCCGGATGAAAACCTAGAAAAGGTCAAAGAGGTGAAAATTCATAAGAAATGCTGCTACATGATGCCCTTTAAATAAAATAGACAGAGAGGATCTCAGTTCTAAGACGCGGCACTAGGGGACGCCATTTTCTAATACCGTATACAGTCTACTGTGAACCGTCTTCCGTATACCGGAGAGTGTGAATTTTCGCATTCATCAGCTTATATATGCTGGCTCCGAGCTTATCAACGGTGTCTGCTAAGGCCTGATCCTGATTCTTAATTAAACGCAGTATAGTCTTGCACTCTTGAGTTGAAGCATAGGCTATATGGTAGTATCGACGCTTTTCCTTCGTGGTCCTCTTCGCATTCCCTTCGCTCAAATTCAGTGATATCGACGAAGCCGCTCTCAATAGTTGATCTCTAAGATTTCCTGTTACTTTTTGAGCTTCAGCTAATTCATAAAACTCAATCGCGAGGTCCAGAGTCCTAAATACTTTCATACTCATTGCCTCTTCCTAGATTTTCGTGGCTGACGGAAAGATGCATTTGGGTTTCGCCGCTACTATCTTTCACCGGGCTTCCAATCATTTGAATCTGAATCAAGTGCCATTGACCATTTCGAAACCCAAGAGTTGCAAGCAGATGATCCTTTCTTTTCGATAGAAAAGCGATCTCAGGATTGACCATGAGCACACCAAGTTGGCGGCCGTTTTCTCTTTGGAGCCGAAGGCTGGTTTTTCCAAC
>CAZWVK010000209.1:0-3061 GCA_964636785.1 uncultured Pseudobdellovibrionaceae bacterium
GAAACATCGAAAGACTTTGATCACCGATGGAGTTTTAGCATTCACCGGTGGAATGAATATTCGCGAAGGGTATGTGCCTGAACTAAATCCAAAGCACCCTATTCAAGATCTTCAGTTTGAACTTGAGGGCCCGATTGTCACCCAACTCCAGGATGTTTTTGTGGATGATTGGGCCTACACCACGAAAGAGATTTTGACTGGTGCGCCCTGGTTTAGCAAAACCCAAATGAGCGGATCATCACTCGCAAGGGTTATTAGTGATGGACCGGATGAAGACTTGAATAAGATATCTCTTGTTAAAGAAGGGGCCATCGCTTGTGCGAAAGATTCAATCTGGATCCTTACACCCTATTTCCTTCCCGACTCTTCCTTGATGACCTCGCTATCCGTCGCAGCAGCAAAAGGAATCGATGTTAATATTGTTCTGCCTGAGAAGAACAATCTGCCTTATGTGCAATGGGCTTCAAATACCTTGCTTCCTTATCTTATCGATCAGGGCTGTAAGGTGTGGCTCACTCCACCACCCTTTGATCACACCAAACTCATGTTGGTTGATAACACTTGGGCTTTTTTCGGCTCATCCAATTGGGATCCAAGAAGTCTGAGACTTAATTTTGAGTTAAATATTGAATGTTATGATTTGGAACTTGGTCAGAGTTTAAAGAAATGGATCGATTCGAAGATCTCTAAAGCTCAGTTACTCTCAAGCCATCAGCTTCATTCGCGCTCATGGATTCTTCATTTCAGAGATGGGGTCGCGCGGCTCTTTTCCCCGTATTTATAGCGTAAGGACGACAATATCTAAACATTTGAGACATGAAGTTCCTATTCACGTATGAGGAAATATCACCCTGAGAACTGTATCAATGTTTTCAAGGAGGAAATATGGCTACAATAACTTCGAGTCCAAGTCTTTTAAGGGAACGAACACACGTCATCAGTGAAGAGCGTGCTGTGACTCATGCAATGAAGGGTGCGATTGTCACCGGCCAAATTGCAGGGTTAATCACAGCGGTGGCTTTTATGCTGCTCTATGCTCTATTCACAGAGGCGAACCCACTCTATCCAATCCAAGTCATCGGCTCATTCATCCTAGGTCAGGAAGCTGTCTCTCAGTTTAGTCTGAGTGCAGTGATTGTCGGGGTGATCATTCATCAGGGCATTATCGCGCTTGCGATGGGACTGATCTATGGGGCCATTGCGCGATCATTCCCAATCACACGGTACTCCACTGCTCTTGCCGTTGGTTTGGGCCTAGGTGTGGTCTCAATGATTGGACCTTATATTATCTATCCGGCGATCATGGTTGGCGCACACGGTGTTGATCTGTGGAATGGAAATATTCCAATCGCATTCAGCTGGATCACATACCTCATTATGGGTGCATCTTTTGTACTATTCCCAAAAATAGCTGAAAAGATGAGTGAGAAGGATTTTCAGCATTAAACCTTTCCACTTGAACCTGTGAACCTCCGAGGTATTCTTCCGTCTTTCAAGACCTCGGAGGTAAATGATGAAGTCTTTGTTGCCCATTCTTAGCCTAGTTATTGGCTCACTTTCTGTAACTCACGTTCAGGCCGAGTATGGCTTGAAAAACTTTAAGGTTGTTATGCCAGGTGCGCTTTATCGCGGAGCTGGAAATGGCAATCGTGCTCCAATGAACGATTCTTCGTTGAAAGCACTTTGTAAGGCCGGATTCAGCCGGGTTTATTACCTATATGGTAAAGGTCCAAACAAAACCCTCGATTGTGGCTCGAACACCATCGACTATAAAACGGCTGCATATTCCACATCCAGAGACTTTGAAAAGCCGATTCTAAAAGCCATTTACAATGCCATTCAGACCGGTAGTGGGCCCGTTTACCCACACTGCTGGTATGGCGTACATGCTTCAGGCTACGTTGCTGCTGTGGCTTTGAGACAGTTCTGCGGTTATTCTGCCGAACAGGCGGTTTCTTATTGGAATAGCCACATCTCTTCAGCCAGCCTTCGTTATCCAAAGGTACAAAATAAAATCCGAAGATTTCGTCCTGATCCAAATCTTCAGCTTTCTAGCTCCCAGGCTTCAAGACACTGCCCTTAAAATTCGAAAAAAAAAGAGAGTGGCGCCTAACCACTCTCTCTTTTTACCATTCTCTTGTTAGCTACTTTTACTGAAGTTCTTTAAACATATCCTTATCCGAATCAAGATCCAGCAGAAGACGCCCTTCTCGTTGGTTGGTAAGAAGGATATCCACAACTTCCTTTGTGTTCTCAACGATCAAATTCAATTCATCTTCGCTAAGCTTAATCTCATTTTTGAGAATCTGATAAACTGCACCTTGAGACTGAAGATCAGAGTTTAGAGCTTCAAGTTGGCGAAGAGTTTTTGGACTTAAATGTCTTATCTTCTGCACCATCGACGTGCGTTTCGCAAAATTCGAATAGCTCGTCTTTACCCCAGCATCATTGTCCGTGATTCGAGTCCGCTGCACCAGCTGAGTTGGGAATCCATCAACCTCTTTTGGATATTTGATTTTTGCCATAGCCACTCGATCAGTCGTCACGCTGTTGCCCCGAGAATCGCGAAGAAGTTTATCTTTCACTTTTCCGGCTCCATCGATCCAGTAGATGTACCAACGGAAATCCACGTTTCCGACACGATCCTGCTGATTGAGAATATGATCTAGAATTGCGATCTCAGAAAGCTCTCTCATCCAGATTGCCATTTGAAATGGAGTCGCACCACCACCCATAGCTTTTCTGATCTTAGAGTTTCTTTGACCAAGCTCTAGCCCCTCTTGAATCGCATCAAGAAGTGGTTTTTCGCTTCGAAGAGCATAGAAAGCTGGAGTTTCCTGAAATTCCTCGTTCTGCTTATCTCCCCAACGTGAGCGAAGACCGTTGATTTCTTCGCGATACTTCTCGCCGCCATCATGAGTGAGAACACCTTTGATTTTTGTAAGATCATCCGTAAACAAGTCAGAGACCGGGTTATAAACAGATGGGTTTCGTAGAGCTTTGTACATCCACTCCCAACCCGCACGAACCTTGGTCCCTTTTCCCATTCTCTTTTCATGAG
>CAZWVK010000210.1:0-3046 GCA_964636785.1 uncultured Pseudobdellovibrionaceae bacterium
GTAGCGAAAAATGGGGGTCCTATTGAAAAGGAGGATGGCTCGCCCCACAAGCTTCCATCTGATTCTTTAGAAAAGGCCTGGAATTCGGAGTTTTTAAAGCAGTTGAGAAAAGATCAAGCTGAGGGAAAGCCTGTCAAAAATTGTGAACTTTGTTATTACCAGGAAAGCATTGGTAAACGTTCTTATCGTCAGATGCATAATAAAGAATGGGAAGACAAATTCCCCGACGAAATTAAGCAACGACGTAAAGAGGTCACAAAGAATAATGGACATCTCAGCAAGGGACCACTTTATCTTGATTTGCGGTTAGGAAATCTTTGCAATCTCAAATGTCGAATGTGCAACCCATACAATAGCAGCAAAATTGAGTCCGAGTTTCGTGGACTCATGGAAAGCAGTCCTGAATTCAAAACATTTTATAGCTCTAATCATGGAGCTTCTCTGCCGGAAACAACAAAGTGGTTTGAAACTGAAGAGTTCTGGTTCGGCGTAGAAAAAGCGATTCCCTCCCTAAAGAAAGTTTATTTGACCGGCGGAGAGCCGACATTGATTAAAAAGAATCAATGGTTCTTAAATCGATGTGTTGAACTTGGCTACGCAAAAGGTATTGAGTTGATGTTCAATATCAATGCAACGGTACTCAGAGATGAATTTCTAGACGTCCTTCCCCATTTTAAATTCGTGTTATTAAACGTGAGTATTGATGGCGTGGGCTCTATTAATGAATACATTCGCTCTGGCTCTAAGTGGAATGTTGTGGAAGAAAATATTCGCAAACTTCTAGTTCTTCCAAATCATATCC
This sequence comes from uncultured Pseudobdellovibrionaceae bacterium, assembly GCA_964636785.1. Lineage (GTDB taxonomy): Bacteria > Bdellovibrionota > Bdellovibrionia > Bdellovibrionales > UBA1609 > UBA6776. The sequence continues at coordinate 803 of CAZWVK010000210.1, forward strand.
GAGTGGGAATCACACCCGTCGTGCAGATCTATAACATTCTTTACCTTTCTGATCTCCTCGCCTTTACAGACGGCTTACATATGGAATTTTCTAGAGATATCAACGTGGATTTTCTCTACGCAACAGATCCGAATTACCTCGATATTCGATATCTACCTGAGAATATAAAAGTGGAAGCCAAGCAACGACTTGAGGCAGTGGCTAAGAAAAGTTCGCTCTATTTTCGAAACTTTTATTTTAAGAACTCAGTGGACTCTTGTTTGAATGCTCTTAGCCAAAAGCCACCCTTAGACTCTGAGAAGGTGCTCAACCAATTCTTTACATTCACACGCTTGATGGACAACGCGAGAAAAGAATCTTGGAAGGAAACAATGCCGGAACTCTATCATTCTTTCGATTCTCAGGAAGCGCAATGAATTCTGAAACCATTTGTCCTTTGCCGTGGGTTCATCAGGCCACTTATAATGATGGATCTATTCTTCCATGCTGTGTGGCGAAAAACAGATTTCAGCAGAACCTCAATCACATGAGTCTAAATGAAAGTTGGAATTCTACGAAAATGAAGGATCTGCGGGTTTCGCTCTTGAAGGGCAAGAAGCCATCCGTCTGCTCACGGTGCTGGGAGGAAGAAGCGTCGGGCTATAAATCGCATCGCCTTATGGAAATAGAGGCATGGAATCGTCTTCTTGGCGAAGCCGAGATGGAAGCTCTTTATCAATCCACAGGTGACGATGGCACACTCACCGCCCAACCGCTGTCTTATGATTTACGAATTGGAAATGCATGCAATCTTCAATGTGTGATGTGCCGACCACATGATTCAATGAAATGGTACGGACTTGCCAAAAAAATACAGGGATTCACAAAGGATTGGGCTCTTCAAGGAGATATGGCGTCTAAGCTTTCTATCGATCGCACTATGTACTCATGGTCTGAGAGTGAAGGATTCTGGGAGTCCTTCAAAGGCAATCTCGGTTCAGTGAAGGAGCTGATTTTTGGTGGTGGGGAGCCGCTGATTTGGACAAAGCACCCAGACCTGATTGAAGAATGTGTAAGAACAGGACACGCATCTCATATCCAACTGCGATATCACACAAATCTCACAGCACTTGATCAAAATATCTTTGACCTTTGGAGGCACTTTAAAAAAGTGGAAGTCTTTGCGAGCATTGATGGACTAAATGAAAAAAACTTCTATGTCAGATATCCTGCCCAATGGTCCGCCATCGAAGAGAATTTGCGGATTCTAGATGAGAGAGCTCCGAATTCGGTTCTTACTATGATCCTCACCAGTGTCCATGCAATGAGTTTTTATGATCTCGATCAGTTCTCCTATTGGATTCAGGACCAGAACTTCAAAAGAGTCACTCACGGATTCAATGGATTTTATCATCCCGGCTTAGTGATTGAACCTAAATTTCTAAATGTTCAAATTTACCCGGCCCCGATCAAAGAGAAGATTAGAGAAAAAATGCTCCAGTTTGAGAGTCAGAGCGAGAAGCCGTCCCACAAGATACAAGGAGTGATTAATTATATGTTCGAGAAGGACCAGAGTTATCTTCTCCCCGTCTTCAAAAACTATATCCAGGCTCTAGATCACAGCCGAAAGACAAATTTTAAAGAAACTTTCCCCGAACTCGCAGAAGATCTTGAAATTTAGGAGAAAGCAGAAATCTGCTCGAGTTCTCCTTCTGGATAATCGAGTAAGATCGTATGCTCTTCAGGAACATAAAGCGGACTCATCGAAAGCATGATGGCATATTCCTGAAAACCATCTATTTCTTTTAAGCGATGATAAAGATCCTTCGCTTTCATAAATCCCCCAGGGGGAACCATAATTCGAACGCCACACCAGTTATCAAAAGCTTCTTTGCTTTGCTTTTTCCTTTCGATGATCGCCTTTATCACCTTTGTATAATGATCTTCTCGGGAGAATTCGAAATGGAAGCTAAAACCGATGAGACTGAGTTCAATGAGTTCAGAGAAAAATTCAGGCGTTCTCGAACCATTGGTTGTGGTATGAATGAGATGGCCTTTTTCTTTTAAAAGACGTACGAAATCCATATATTTAGGATTTACCGTGGGTTCGCCACCTGTAAAAACGAACTTTGCTTTTCGTCCCCAAAAAAAATACTTTTCAAGACCATCTAGTGCAAACATTAGCGAACCCCAAGCCTTATGCGGCTCGTAGTTGTTGCTGATCGACTCATGACAATAAGAACAAGAATAATTGCACCGTCGACC
>CAZWVK010000211.1:0-3039 GCA_964636785.1 uncultured Pseudobdellovibrionaceae bacterium
AGCAGTGAAAACCCATCAATGGCCTCTTCCTATCGTGGCCCTATGGACTTTGATCAGTTCAAAGAAGCGACCGAAAAGGAGTTTATCATTCAAGCCCTAAAAGCCAATCAGGGACGAATAAACCAAACCGTCGCTCACGCAGGGATTCCCAAAAACACGCTTCTTAGAAAAATCCGTAAATACGAAATCAATGTGAAGGATTTTGCAGAGGAGTAGCAAGCATCTTCAATGCTTCATTAAAGACTAAATCGGCCGAAATATTCTCCATACAAGCGTGTGTACCCTTTGTACATGCTCTTGTCCCGTGCCTTGAACAGGGCCGCCACGGAAGCTGGGCCTGAATGATTTTCGAATTTTGATTCCATGGCCTATATCCAAATTCAGGAACCGTCGGTCCAAAAATAGCCAATGTCGGTGTTCCGGCTGCAGAAGCGACATGCATAGCTCCACTATCATTGGATATAAGAAGCCTTGCAGATTTTAGATGTTTAAAAAGATCGTAGAGCGTCGTTTCTCCGCAAGTATTGATTGCTCTTGGGTTTTCAGCAGCAATTAGTTCACAATCAGCGAGGTCCGCTTGTGCTCCAATAAGTTCAACCTTAAAGCCGTGATCCAGAAGTCTTCGAACCACTTCAGAAAATGATTTCGTTTTCCACTTTTTTGTTGCCCAAACACTTCCAGGCGCCACACATATAGTTTTAGAGGAAGAATCATTTTTACTGACCTCAGCGCGCATCCACTGCGGAATTTCAATCTTGGAAAAATCCAAAATCGGAACATCCTTCGAGCCACGAAAATCTTCTTTGAATTCGTAAGACCGCCAGATCTCAAGAAATTCTGGTGAGATCAAGGTCAGAAGTTCCAGCTGCCTCAAAGCATCCGGAAGTTCTGTGTTGTATGAGAGGCGACGATGGAAAAAGGCTCGATTCCACCATAGCCTGTAGCCCACCTTTATTTCCGCCTTTAGTCGACTCAAAAAAAGTGCAGTTCGAACCGAGCGATGGGGACAGATCACATAGTCTAAATTTTTGGAATTCAGCTCACTCAGTGCTGACTGATAGGAGCTTCTATCTCCTTTTTGAATTTCAATAACTGAATCAACGATATTTTCCTTTAAGAAAAATTCTCCAAGATTCTTACGGCACATGAGATGAATACGAGCATTAGGAAAAAAAATTCGCGCTTGCTTCAATAGCGGCAAACTTAAAAATAAATCACCCGGAAATGCTGTCTGGACAATCAGAATTTCCATTGGAGCGCTTTACTCTTTACCCTTTTCAATCTTTTTAAGTCGAGCAATCAGTGTTCCGATCTTGATCTTGGATTCCGCTTTAACAACAAATTTTCTATCGTCATCTGTTAGCCAAATAAGAATATCTCCCATTGGCTTAAATGCACCATCCACCTGAATGGTTGGCTTTACCACCACTGTCTTTAATTTTCCTTCAGGCGTGTCAATGACTTCCTGTCGAATCACCTCTCCAGTGAAGACAATGTTCTTTCCCTCATCCGCAACACGAAATGCAAGTTTCTTTCCTTTACGAAGTTGAAAAGTTCTTAGGTAAAAAAGTGCACTCACTACATTCTGTGAATAGGGTTTTATATCCCAGTTGATCTCTTTTTTCTCTTCACCCTTTTCCTTGGAATACTTCTTTCTCCAATAGGTGGCTTTGTTGGTGTTCCAATCAAAAAGTGTCCGTGTCTCCGCCAACTGATTGCTTTCTTTAATTGTGATTGAAAGATTATGAGGCCGAAGAGTTTCATAATCCATATAGGTTTTTGCCTGATCGTCCACAGAATAAATTCGCGAGAATAAGGAATAAGACTTGAGATCGACTTCAAAGGAATAGGCCTTTTTCCCATTAAACTCGACAAATGGCTTAACCATAATATCGATTTCGCCCGCTTTAATATTGAAGTAAGTGACATCCAAAGTGACTTTCTCTCCCACGCGGAAAGGGTCGACAAGTGGACGACGACCATCAAAACCTTCAGCATCTTCCATCGGTGGCATCCTTTTAGCTTTTTCTTTCTTCTTAGCCGCAGCTTCACTCTTTTTCGTTGAAGCCGCTTTTTGATCCACTTTCTTTTTGGTGGAGTTCTTATTTGAAGTCGGTGCAGGAGCTGGCGGGGCAGGCTCTACTTTTGGCTCTGCGGGAGGAGGAGGCTCTTCTTCAATCTCCTTGATTTGCACCTGTTTCTCGTAATCTTCGATCTCGGCCAGCTCCTCTTCTTTTTCATAACGCAAATGCTTCTTTGTTGCGCAGTGAGGAAGGCTTAAACAGAAAAACAGCAGAATCAGAACTCTTAAAATCATAATCCCATCTTACCAGGCTCTCAGTTTACGACAAACCTTTTCCATCTTCGGTGGATCCACATCCACTGACTCGGGTGCTTTCTAACGAAATCCTCAAGAATCAGATTGAAGTGTTGGGTCGCCAGAGCGGAAGCATCTTCATGTCCCTTAAATGGAGTCATATCAATCTCAGGTAGAACCTCAACCTGATGCACGCCTGAAGCCATTCGATAAGTGTAAGCTGGGACCACTTTTGCTCCCGATCTTAAAGCCATTGTCGCAAGTCCAGCAGCCGTCCCTGTCTCAACCCCAAAGAACGTCGTTCGCACACCAATAGGAGGTCCTGTAAATTGATCCAAAGGAATAACGACAACTTTATTACTCTTTAATTTCTTAAGCAGCTGAAACGAAGAGTCTCTTGGTGGAATAAATTCTGTTCCCAGTTTCTCACGCATCCCAAACCATAGGTCATTGAGCCATTGGAGCTTAAAAGTTTTAGAAACCAGGGCAATGGGAAATCCAGAAAGCGAGAGCGCCGCGATGGCCAGATCACCATGACCAAGGTGAAGTGTGAGCATAAGAACGCCCTTCTTATGCGAAAGCGCTCGCTCAAGATTCTCTTCTCCTGAAAGTTTGGCCACCTTGTAGAGGTTGTTCTTATTCAAAAATGGAAGATAAGAATACTCAATGAAATTATGACCGAGATTCAAAAGCGATTGCCGGCCTATCTTGACGGCCTCTTT
>CAZWVK010000212.1:0-3023 GCA_964636785.1 uncultured Pseudobdellovibrionaceae bacterium
AAAGCTTGACCTTTTGGATCCTGAGCTTTTGGTTTGGGGCGTGAAAAGCCTATCGGCGCGAATGTCTCAGTCTCCGAGAAAGGTATTGGTGATGCCTGAGCCCGGTTGCGGAGACCGTGGAAACATCTGTTTGCCGAAGTATGTTTCTGTGAATGACAACTACGACTCTCAAGCTCAAAAAGTATCTCGGGCTGCGCGAGCGTGGAAAAAGAAGATGGCCTCAAAAGGACTTCGAATGAGCGAAGTTAAAATTGCGGGCAAACCATTTTTAATTTTTAAAAGTAGATAATTTAGATCTGTAGATCTGGCAGAGTTTTATCGCTGGATTTGCTTAATAACTCCTTCAGTGTATTGATCAGTTCATCCCGGTCCACAGGCTTAGTCAGATGAACATTGCAGCCCGCCTCAATAGAGCGATTCACTTCCTCTTGAAGCGCATGGGCGGTCAGCGCAATTATAGGAGGAGAAAATCCACGCGCACGAAGCTTTCTAGTTGCTTCCAGTCCATCCATTCCTGGCATTTGAATATCCATTAGAATGCAGTCGAACGCATGACTTTCGGTCTTTTCAAGGACTTCATGGCCATTGGTGGCAAATTCAATTTTAACTCCAAGGGGCTTGAGATACTCTCTGATTAAAAGGGCATTGTCTGGAGAGTCCTCCGCAAGAAGAATGCACATTTTATCAAAACTGAGCTCACTTTTGTCAGAAGGAATAGGTTTAGATTCTTCACTGAAGTTTTTTAAGGATTGCACAGGAACCACAAGCACTGGAATTGTAAATCGAAAGTGTGCGCCTTTACCAGGTTCACTGGATACAAGAAAAAGGTCCCCATTTAAGGCGTCACAAATATGTTTAGACAATGCAAGCCCAAGGCCACTACCGCCGAATTTTCTCGAGATGGACGCGTCACCCTGACTAAACGGTCTAAAAAGATTCTTTTGATTTTCTTTTTCGATTCCGATCCCAGTGTCCTTCACATTGACAATCAAATCAATCATATCGTGCTTGCGAGTTGTATACGTAACAGAAAGATGAACTTCACCTTTCTCGCTGAACTTAATCGCATTGCTCAGAAGATTTGTAATAACTTGCCCCAGTCTGGGTCCATCTGTAAAAACCTGATCAGGAAGATCATCCTGCAAGCGAACCATCAGCTCCACATCATGTTCTTTGAGTGAAGGTTGGAAGGAATCAATCAGGCCTCCCAAGAGTTCACGAATTGAAACCAGGTTTTTATGAACTGGAATTTGGCCGGCTTCAAATTTAGAAAGATCGAGGATATCATCAATCAAATGAAGAAGCTGAGAACCATTGGAGCGAATTCGTTTTAAATACTCACGAGCCTTTTCAGGAAGATTCTCATCACGGTAAAGCAGTTCTGAGAATCCTAGAATGGAATTCATAGGCGTGCGAATCTCGTGGCTCATATTGGCAAGAAACTGCATCTTCGCCTGATTTGCGCGTTCCGCAGCTTCCTTCGCAGCCTTCTCGCGCTTTAACGCCTCCTCAAGCTGCAGCGTTCTTTCTTCGACGCGCTTTTCGAGCTCATCTTTTGCAATCCGAAGCTCATTTTCAATCTCCACGCGGTCGGTGATATCTTGAGAGGTTCCACGCATCTTAATTGTGCGCCCTTGATCGTCTCTGACTGCTCGACCGCGACTCAATACAACCCTTTCTCCCTGGGGTGTGACAAAACGGTTTTCGAAGCTGAAGTCATCTCCTGTTTTTATAGAGCTTTGTATGATGCGATCAATTCGCTCTCTAAACTCCGGTTTTTGGCGAACAATATAAGCTTTATAAGAAGGATCAAAATTTTCTTTGCTGATAGCGAAAATTCGAAAGAGCTCATCGGACCAGGCTATGCGATCATCATCCAAGTCCCACTCCCAGCTTCCTATGTGTCCAATCGATTGAGCTTCTTTGAGTGTGTCTTGAGTCTGATGCAATCTCCTGAGAGATGCTGAAATTTCATCGGATAATGCATTCTCAGTGCGAAGAAGTGCATGGACAAAAAGAAACGTCACCATAAATGTGATTCCCATGATGATCATGGTGAATCCAAGCGGAGGAGGTGCAACAGATGAAAGTGGATAGAAGAACTCCAGTAAATAAAGAGCTGGAAGGTGAAGAAGCGCAAATAAAAAATAGAAATGGGACTTGTTTTCCGTATCCATGACAGCGCCGAAAAGATAAAGGACCGCGATGTCGACGCCGAGAAACGGACTTAATAGTCCACCTGTATTCCATAGGCTTGGAAGAATGCAAATCCAGAAACCAAGGTAGGCCGGCCACCAAAAATACCTAGGTCGCGTTTCAGAGTGAATCCAAAAAAGTGAGATCAAACACCCAACCAAAAGAACAACATCAGTCAAAATGACCGAGAGTTCACTCCAAATTGAATCCGTAATGATTGCGACAATTGAGAGGCCAACTCCACCGTAGCAGATGCTTTTTCCCACTCGATAAGCACGTTCATTTTTCCAGAAGGTGAGTAACTGCCGTGGATCTTCATATGCTGAGGCGTTGAGCCAATTTTGAGTCGGCATATCACTCTAATTTATTAGCAGTCTATTTTTTTAGCAAGTCCGAGATGACAGAGCTAAACGTTGAAGCGAAAGAGCATAATATCGCCGTCTTTAACAACGTATTCCTTGCCTTCGGAGCGATACTTGCCTGCTTCTTTGACAGCATTTTCTGATTTGAGTTGAAAGAGATCCTCACACGAATAAGTTTCCGCGCGAATAAATCCTTTTTCAAAATCTGAGTGAATGACGCCAGCCGCACCAGGAGCTTTCGTTCCTTTTTTAATAGTCCAAGCGCGCACTTCTTTTTCACCTGCTGTGAAATAAGTGATTAAATCGAGCAGTGAATAGGATTCGCGAATCAAGCGATGAAGTCCTGGCTCTTTAAGTCCCATGGATTCCAGAAACTCTTTTTGCTCACTCTCTTCGAGCTGTGCAATTTCGGCTTCCATAGCGGAACAAATCATAAGACTTCGATTGCCTTCTTTTTGCGCGCGC
>CAZWVK010000213.1:0-3021 GCA_964636785.1 uncultured Pseudobdellovibrionaceae bacterium
TGGAACAATTCCGGATGTGGAAACCGTGATTCGTTTTCTTGAAAGATTAAGCCCCCAATCCGAGGTAAAAATCTCAATGGATTTAAAGACCGCATCCGGGTTGTCCAGTGGCTCGCCCATTCCCATAAAAACAATGTTTGAAATGCGCTGACCTTCTTTCAGACGATCCGAGACTTGAAGAAACTGACCGACAATCTCACCTGTCGTAAGTCTTCGCTTTAACTTCTGTTTTCCGGTATAGCAGAACTGACAGGCCATATTGCAGCCGATCTCAGAAGAAAGACAAAGAGTCAGGCGATCTTCTGCTGGAATAAGAACAGCTTCAACGTTTTGAGAGTTCCCCATATCGAAGAGGTACTTTTTAGTCCCATCTACACTGACTTTCTCCATAACGACTTTGGGGAGATCCAGATTCAAAAGCGAATTCATCTCTTCTTGAAAGGCTTTTGAAAGATTGGTCATTTTGGAAAAATCGGTTTCCCTTTGGCCGTATATCCAACGAAAAAGCTGCTGAGCACGGAATTTCTGTTTTCCAAGCCCCATCAAGGCGGATTCGAGGTCTTTTAAATTGAGGTCATAAAACGAGAGCTGCTGCATTTGACTCGCTGTATAACACTGTAGGCCCGGGATTGCACGGGATTTGTGGTGCAATTCGCTTGATTTCAGCGAATTACTACACTTGCTCGAGCGCACGCTCGGCCGCGCCTAAAAGCTCTTCCTGAGAACAAGGCACACAACCGACTTTTGCAACCACAACTCCGGCCGCCAAGTTGGCAAGGACACAAGACATCACTAAATCTTCACCTGAAGCCATTGCAAGTCCTAGTGCTGCGATCACTGTGTCACCCGCACCTGTCACATCAAAAACTTGTTTAGCAAAAGTGGGAAGGTGAATCACTTTTCCATCCGTGAATAAAGACATTCCATCTTTTCCACGTGTCATGATCAGATGCTTTAGGCTCAGATCCTTTTTTAATTTTTCTCCGACTTTTAAAAGTAAATCGGGGTGATCACGAAGTTCATCATAATCCACTCCAGAGAGCGCAACTGCTTCATCACGATTCGGGGTCATCAATTCCACATTGCTATAGAGCGCTGGAGTTGATTTTAAATTCGGATCAACAAGAATTGGCTTTCCTTGAGCTTTAGCGAGTTCAACAATTTGCTTCATCAAAGACGGCGTTAAAAAACCTTTTGCGTAATCCTCAACAATCACGATGTCGCAAGAACCGAGGCGCTCCTTGAAAACCTCAAGGACGCGAGACTCAACCTCTTTGGAGAGATACTGCTTATGCTCAAAATCCACTCTCAATAAATGGTGGGGCCCAGCCATGGCGCGCACTTTTCTTGTGGTTGGACGCAGTGGATCTTCGATCATATGAACGCCCTGAACCGAAGCCTCTTTTAATTTCGCATTTAAAACTTTCGCTGTGTCGTCCTGGCCACACACTGTAATAACGTCTACAAAACCACCAAGACTTGAGATGTTTTGTGCCACGTTTCCGGTCAGACCTAAGCGCGTGTCTTGCGCCAAAACTTCCAAAATAGGTACAGGCGCCTCCGGACTCACTCTGCGCACCTCGCCAGAAAGATACTCATCAAGACCAATGTCTCCAAGAACCAGAGTCTTAACATTCTTAAGACGAGCTAAAACCTCAGGTACTCTTGTGAAATGGCTCTTTAAGTCTTTTAGTGCCAGTTGTTGTTGAGAGCTCACGTCCACCTCCACTTTCTGTTATGCGTCGGATGTCGACGCATCAAGTGCTTAGAAATACACTGTTTTTTCAACACTAATTGAAGTGGATGGAGTTGTCGATGAATCCCCTCACAAGTGGCCCATTTTATCAAAACACAATGAAAATTGTCGAAGACGCTGGAAGATTGATTAACCTCAATCCCAATGCGCTCGAAAGACTTCGATATCCTCGCCGTGCAATTGTTGTAAACGTTCCGGTGAAAATGGATGATGGGCGGCTCAAAGTCTTTACCGGGTACCGCGTCCAACATAACCAAATGCTTGGACCCTTTAAAGGTGGAATTCGATATCACCACAATGTGGATTTGAGTGAAGTGGCAGCTCTTGCTGCACTTATGACTTTTAAGAACTCTCTTCTTGGTCTTCCTCTTGGTGGAGGTAAAGGCGGGATTCAAGTGGATCCATCGGTCTTATCACGCAATGAATTGGAAGGGTTAACGCGAAGATTTACGTCTGAAATCTCTCCTTTTATTGGACCGGACAAAGATATTCCAGCACCTGATGTGGGAACAGATTCACAAACTATGGCGTGGATGCTGGACACTTATTCACTGGAAAGTGGTTTCAGCCAAACGGGTGTGGTGACTGGAAAGCCAATTGAAGTCGGAGGTTCTCTGGGACGAGAGTCCGCAACCGGACTTGGCGTTGTTTATGTGATTCAAAAAGCGGTTCAAATTAATAATATCAAAATGTCCGAAGCTCGAGTTGCAATTCAAGGTTTCGGAAAAGTGGGGATGCACGCAGCGATTGAAGCTTATGCACTCGGTGCGCGAGTGGTTGCAGTAAGCGATATTTCTGGCGGCATCTACACAGAAAAAGGACTCAACATCCCGGATCTGGTTCGCTACGTGAAAGAAAACAAAGTCGTTAAGGGATTTCCTGGTGCGGAGCCCATTTCCAACGAAGATCTTTTGGAACTTCCAGTCGATGTATTGGCTCCTTGTGCTTTGGAAAGTGTTATCACGGGTGAAAATGCTGCTCGCATCAAAGCTAAGATTGTCGTTGAAGGTGCAAACGGGCCGACCACTCGTGAAGCCGATGAGATTCTCCACTCCAAGGGAATTTTGGTTTGCCCGGACATCTTGGCCAACGGTGGTGGTGTGGTTGTGAGTTACTTTGAATGGGTTCAGGATATTGTTTGGCTTTTTTGGACAGAGGAAGAAGTGCGCAGCAAACTTCGCGAAGTCATGTTTAAAGCTTTTGACTCCGTTTTTGCATTTGCACAGAAAAGCAATGTGAACATGAGAACCGCTGCAATGGGAACA
>CAZWVK010000214.1:0-3017 GCA_964636785.1 uncultured Pseudobdellovibrionaceae bacterium
AGTCCCAAAACTCCCGGTGCCATTTTCTATAAAACCATTAAGAACAAAGGTTCGCGAAGTCCCAAATGTATTCCCGGAAAGGCATGAACTTTTTTAAGAAGAATCGCAACAACAATGAGCTGTGCAAAACCGCCGGCGATCACTCCCCATGCCAACTGGTCTCCATGAAAACGAAACCCAGGCAAAAGAGAAAAAATAATCACCAGCAAATTAAAAAGAGCCGGCGCAAGCGCGGGCCAGAAAAAATACCCTAAAGAATTGGCCACTGACATGAAAAATGCGTAGGAAGTCACAAGCACCAAGTAGCCGAGCATAATACGGGAAAGCTGGATCGTGAGTTCCATCTTCCCTGGAACGGCCGCATACCCTTGAGGGTCTTTGACCCAGAGATTCATAATTTCTGGCATGTAAAGAATGCCAAAAAGAAGGAGAGTCGAGGTCAGCCCGAACAGAACTGTAAAAACAGTTGAGGAGAGCTTTGCGGCTTTATCTGGATCTTTTTTTAAAGATTCCAAATAGATAGGTATAAAACTCACCGACAGTGCCCCCTCGCCAAGGAGGCGTCTAAAAAGATTGGGAAGGCGAAAACCCACCACAAAGGCATCCGTGACAGTGCGATCGAAGATCCCCACTAATACGGCGTCCCTTATGAATCCGAGCACGCGGGAAAGCATCGTTCCCGCCGACATCGCAAAGGCGGCCGCCCCAAAAGAGGATTTTCCATGTTTTATACGGGCTTGGCCTTTGAGGCTTGAGCTTTGAGCCATACTGTGTTAACTCCAAACGTTTTCAGGTATTTCAGTAAATCACCGGAGGTTAAACCTTGGCAAACCATAAGTCCGCAGAGAAGAGAGCTCGCCAATCCGTGCGTCGAAGCAAGATCAACAGTAAGACCATGAGCGAAGTTAGAACCTTCGAAAAGAAGCTCACAGCTGCAATTGGAAGCAAAAATAAAGAAGAAAGCCAAAAGCTTCTCATCACTTTCACAAGCAAAATTGATAAGGCTGCGCAAAAAGGTCGAATTCCTGTTCAAACGGCATCTCGTAAAGTCAGCCGCTTCAGCAAAGCCATTTCCAGTCTTTAATTCTTAGAAAATTTTTGCGGAGTGTGAGGCCACAAAGGCTCGGATTTCCCTTCTTGCTTGGAAAGGAAGTTCATCAAACTCAACTCCGTATTGATTCTTCACAGTTCCATCTTCCACTTTATATCTCACCGTTGCTTTTGATGTGATGAACTGCTCACCTCGCAGTGAGAAAGTCACTAGAATGCGATCATCAATATTTAATTGGATTTTAGAGCCAATCATCACGCCACCCTCACCCACTTGCAGAACTCTTCCTACAGCATAAGCGCCTCTATGAAGCACACCTGCTGGTCGGTCAATTTTTTTACGAGGGACTCGTCGTTTGGATTTCATACTCCCTTTTCGGGAGAATCACTCACAGGCTTTAAGGATCAGGTTCTCCAGCCAAACATGTGAGGCCACACTCGAAGACTTTAGCGCTTTATCGGTCAAAGTGAGATAGGAAAACATCTTAGCGATCTTCGCATCCGTCCAGACCTTGGACTGGCTCATATAATTATTTAGCAGAAACTGAGGCACGCCAATTTTCGCGCAGAGCTTCGGTCCACTTAAGCCCTGAGGGGCCAAGACTTTAATTTGAGAAAGGATGCGAAAATGTCTATTCAATAAAGCCACCGCTCCCACTTCGCTTTGACCATATTCAAGAAGATTGGCGAGCACTGTAAGAGCCTTAGCTTTATCTCTTTTCCCAATCGCATCGGTGAGATCAAAAATTCGATCTACGCGGCTTCTTGAAACGACCTGGAGAACATCGTGTTCAGTGATTTGATCACGATCACCAATATAACTTTTAAGTTTATTGATTTCGTTATTGAGCTCGGTCAAATTCGCACCAACAAATTGAAGAAGAAGTGCTACAGCCTCGCGTGAGACTTTTACTTCTTGCTTAAAGCAAAGATACTCAATCCACTGAGGCATTTGATTTTCATAGGGACGAGCCAAGTCTACCCAAACCGATGCTTTGGATAGTTTTTTAAATGGCTTTTTTCTTTTGTCGAGGTTTTCACAAGCCACAACAAAAACAGTTGAATCCACAGGACGATCAATCACGTCGTAAAGGGCTTCCCAGTCCTTTTCCTTAAGGCTTTCTGCACCTCGAAGAAGGACCATTCTTCGAGTTCCCATCATAGGAAGCATTTCGACGGCATCGCGAATATCAACACCAGAAGATTCACCTGCGATAAAGGAAGTGTAATTGAAATCGGATGAAAACTCATCGAGCACTTTGGATTTTAGAAGTTGAACAGATTCCTCAACAAGGAAGTTCTCATCACCACATAAAACATAAACACCAGAGGGATCTTGCTTTTCCAGGCGCTGTTGCAGTTTTCTTAAATCCAAGGTGACCATTTTTAAAAACTCTCCGTCATACGATCATGTGCTTCAAGCATCATCTCCTGAGCCAAGAGTCTCAGTGTCTCTCGGCGTTTGGAATCATTATAAGTCGCATTCGCTGAATTTACGACCGGAGTTCCGATACGCGGAGCCAGGTAAACCATGGATTTATTGAATGTTCCGGTCCAAAGCACTTTTTGATCACTTTGCCTTAGAATTTGCACATTGGTCGTCACTGTCAGACGATATTCTGTACTTAAAACTGCAGGTTTTGGGAGGCGACCAATAGTGGACGCTCCAAGACCGCGTGCAATATCGACAGAGCTGATTGTTCCTTGAACCACAATAGGTGCGCGGTCCTTGTCTTCCACTAAAGCCACCCTTGAGCGATTAAACTGCTCAATCAGTGAGTTTGTGAAGTCCACTTCAATTCCAACTTCATTTGAGAGATTTTCAAAAATTGGAATGGCCACTTCACTATAGCCCCCAGGAAGAGCGCGATCCCCATAGCCGATCCGATAAGCACACGACAAATTGATCAAAGGAAGTAAAAGCAAAAGAGCAAAAAATGATTTAATCTTCACTCATAAAAAATAAT
>CAZWVK010000215.1:0-2984 GCA_964636785.1 uncultured Pseudobdellovibrionaceae bacterium
GCGGAGTTTGTAGTTTCAATCAGTTTATTCGTATTGGAAAGAACAGCTTTATTGCGGGTGATTCAGCAGTCAATAAAGACATTATGCCATTTACAATGGCGCAAGGAAAATACGCTGTAAGCCGTGCACTCAATTCCATTGGTCTTGAGCGAGCTGGTTACTCAAAGGAAGAGATTGCGAATTTGAAGCGAGCCGTTCGTCTGGTGACAATGGGAGAGCGTACGATTGAGCAGGCGTTAGCTGAGATTGAGGCTCAGTGTACTCAATCGGAAGCCTTGCAGTACCTGGTGAACTTTATCAAATCCTCAGAGCGAGGAATTGCGCGATGAAGAAAGTCAAAGCGGCTGTTGTTGGTGTTGGACATCTCGGTCGCTTTCATGCGCAAAAACTTTCTGCCTTAAATGACCTCGTTGAGTTTGTTGGAATTTTTGATCTGAATGAAGCGCGCTTAAAGGAAGTTTGCCAAGAGCTTGGCACCCAAAGCTTAAGTTCCTTAGATGAAGTGATTGAGAAAGCGGACGCTGTCATTGTAGCCTCATCAACGCCCTCTCATTATGAAATCTGTAAGAAATTATTATCTCATAGGCGACATGTGTTTGTCGAAAAGCCAATCACTCAGACTTCGAAAGAAGCCGTGGAACTTTGTGAATTGGCTGAGAAAAACTCACTGGTTCTTCAAGTCGGACATGTTGAGAGATTCAACCCGGCCCTTCTTTCTGTGCGCAAGAAACTCAAAGATCCACTCTTTATAGAGTGCCATCGATTGGCTCCGTTTAAAGTTCGAAGTACTGAAGTGGATGTGGTTTTAGACTTAATGATCCACGATTTGGATGTGATTTTATCTCTGATTAAAAGCCCGCCCGTTAAAGTGTCCGCGGTGGGAACGCCTGTGTTGACAAAAAAAGTCGATATCGCCAATGCAAGAATTGAATTTGAAAACGGAGCGGTGGCGAATGTGACATCTTCTCGAGTGTCACAGAACACCCAGCGGAAGTTTCGTGTCTTTCAACAGGATCAGTATCTGTCCATTGATTTTCAGTCGGGCGAAGTCAATCTGCTCACTAAAACCGGTGAGTGGAATGAGGAAGAACTACCACTGGAAGCGGAAAGCTTTAGCCTTGAAAAAGGGGACGCTTTGATGGAAGAGGCACGCTCATTTGTTCAAGCTATTCAAAATGGAACTGAGGCATTGGTAACAGGAAGAGACGGGCTCAGAGCCCTTAAGCTTGCCGAAGAAATTCTGGAAGATGCAGAACGAAGACTCTCCTAAAAATCGTATTCTTATTGTTGCCGCAGAAGCATCGAGTAGCCTCTATGCCCAAAGACTCTTAGAACATTGGAAAAATTCGGAGTTTGAAATTGAAGCATTCGGAGTTGGAAGCCGGGATATGGAAGCTCTGGGCTTTGAGTGTTTGGGGCGCTCTGAAGATATGGCTGTTGTTGGAGTTTCTGAAGTTTTAGCCCATTTCACTGAGATTCGTCAGGTTTTTTATCGCTTGGTTGAGGAAGCAAAGAAGAGAAAGCCACAAGTGATTTTGCTTTTGGATTATCCAGATTTTAATTTTCGATTGGCCAAAGCTCTATCCAATCTGGGATTCAAAGTTGTTTACTATATTTCTCCTCAGATCTGGGCGTGGAGAAAATCGCGCATCAAATTGGTGCAAAAATATATCGATAAGATGCTTGTTCTCTTTCCATTTGAAAAAGACTTTTACAAATCATTTAATGTCGACGTGGAGTTTGTCGGACACCCCTTATTGGATGAGATTAACGAAGAGCTTTACAATCCTGAAAATATAAGACGTCTTCGTTCTAAGTATGGCCTTTTGGATGAAGATGTTGTTTTAGGGCTTATGCCTGGATCACGAAAGTCAGAGATCAAACATCACTTACAAACACAACTGGAAGCAGCAAGGATTTTGGCCCACTCTCATGCGAACTTAAAAATTGCCTTGCTGGTGGCTCCTCATTTTGATCTTGAAGAATTTAGAAGCCAGATGCCCGATGTGGATTTTCCAATGACACTGATCAAATTGGAGCCCTTCCAAATGATTTCGCTGACAGATATCGTTCTTGTGGCGTCTGGAACGGCGACTTTAATGGTTGGTCTTATGCATAAGCCGATGGTGATTATGTATAAGATGAGTTCTTTTACAGCTTGGCTGGCTAAACGATTTGTAAACTCAACTGCGTTCTTTGGGATGATCAACTTGATTCATCAAAGAAAAATCGTGCCTGAATTCTTTCAAGGCGAAGCGAATCCCGAACACTTGGCCGCTGAGCTTTCAAAATTCATTACAGACCCGGAACTTCGTAAGAGTATTGAGTCCGAATTGAAGAATACAGAAAGTAAATTGGGTTCAAAGGGAATCACTCCTCGAGTGGATCAGGCGCTAAGACCTTACTTTGAGAGAGGTTAGAATGCTGCTTAAATGCTTAAGTCGATCTTTTGGTGGAGTTGTTGATTTTCGCAACCTTCTTTATGATCGTGAATGGATTTCATCAGTCTCTCTGCCAGTGCCGGTTGTCAGTGTGGGCAACTTAAGCGTTGGTGGAACGGGAAAAACCTCATTCGTCATCTGGCTCATTCGTGAGTTGAACTCAAGAGGTATCAAAGCGGGTGTGATTTCGCGAGGTTATGGCGGGCAAGTTCGTTCGCCGACCGAAGTTCCATGGAATGGTGAAGCTGCTGTTTATGGTGATGAACCCTGCCTTATTGCGAGTGAGAAAATAGCGCCGATTTATGTCGGACCTATAAGAGCTGAGGTTGGAAAAGCCCTTTTGGAAAATCATTCGGTGGATGTGATTATTGCCGATGACGCTTTTCAACACCGAAAGCTTAAACGCAATATAGACATTGTGCTTGTGGACTATTCAGAATCAAAAAAGAATATGCACTTGCTTCCTCAAGGACGGTTGAGAGAAGACTTTTCGGCATTGAAAAGAGCTCAGGTGATTGTGGCCACTAAGAAAAGTTTGGCTCA
>CAZWVK010000216.1:0-2962 GCA_964636785.1 uncultured Pseudobdellovibrionaceae bacterium
CTTTTGTTCAAGAGGATTCTTCTATCAAAAGACAATACGGTGGCTCTTCTCTCAAGCCCGAATCAATATTCAAATTGATTTCAAAAAAGAAGTGAGATCCGATTCCTTTTTCAGATTCCACTTTAAGCTGTGAACCCATCATTGAGAGGATTTCTGAGGCAATAGACAGGCCAAGTCCAGAGCCACCGTATTGTCTTTTGATAGAAGAATCCTCTTGAACAAAAGAATTAAAAATTTCCTCTGTCTTGTCTTTTTCAATTCCAATTCCTGTGTCTTTCACTGATACACAGACGCGACAGGAATCTTCGCTCTCCGAAATCAAACACAATTCCAAAAGAACATAACCTTTTGGTGTGAACTTCACAGCATTATTCAGAAGATTGATCAAAACCTGCTCGAGTCGCCCAACATCTGCGATGAAATTGCGGTTGAGACGTGGATCCACTTTTACAAAGAACTCAATTCCTTTTTGATGAGCGATGGAGGAAACCACCTGAGATGTCTTATCAACCATTTGAAAGACATGAAACGAAGATGCCTTTAGGGTGACATTTTTTCCTTCAACAGCTGCGACATCAATTAAATTATTCAGCATTTCAAGCAGTGTCTGACCCGCACGAAGCAAGCTGTCCAGATATTGCTTCTGTTCGAAATTAAGCTTGGTTCCCTTTAGAACTTCAGCCATACCCAAGATGGAATTCATGGGGTTTCTAATTTCATGACTGATTCGGCTGAGGAAATCAGATCGAACAGACAGTGCGTGGTCCAGACGGGACACGGCTGGTTTAAAAATAAAGATGGCTTGGAAGGTGAGAAAAAACAATAAGCAAGCCAGGAATGCGATATCGAGAAAAATCAGATTACTATTCGCCTCGGTTGTGAGTTCATCAAGGTAAACGTTTATATGTCCGAGCTGGGCTTTGTATTTTTTGATTTCGTCTTCAGCATTCTCCGCCCAGCTGGAAGTGACACGAAAAGGCTTCTCCTCGATTTCGTTAAGAGAGGAAAATGCATCTTCAATACATCCATGCTCATAACAGTATCTTGAAACTGGCGAGAACCGATTGAGATCTTCGTGTATAGCTAAGAGCTGAGTCACTCCATCTCTCGCTTTTTGAAGGTTTTGATTCCTCACTCTCCAGTTGGAACTGAGCTGTAGATCTAAAAGCTGACCATATACACGATCAGCCTGGACAAGTTGGCGCTCGATACTCCGAATGGTTTTGATGGCCTGGTCCTGATCAGAATAAAGACCGAATTTAATGGCGTTGAATGCAAGCGCTAGAATCGCAATGGACGTCAATGCATAAAGATAAACATGAGTCAGACTTTTGCCACCGAGCTGAATGAGTGAAAAGTGTGATCGGATATATTCGTAAAGTGCCCTTAGCTTGTTTAACATTAAAACCTAACCCCCAGCCCTAGTTTTATAGTCGAAACATCTCTTCCATTGAAATGCTTAAGATCGAAAATCTGATATGTGACTTTGGGCTCAAGGAGTCGCCCGTCAGCCTGAACCATACTCATACGCAACTCCAACTCACTCACATGATCCGTATTGCTCATTTTGAAAAACTGATTAGATAGTATGGAGTGGGAGGCAAAAATCCCAAGGTAAAAACGGTCCGACCATTCGTAAGCTTTATGAAACCCGAGATGAACCTTTGGTCCCAGCGCAATATAAGATGGATTGTTCTCGAAGGAAGAAATTTTCATGGCTTCCAGTCCGCCGCCTAAAAGAACACGCTTTTCACGATTCTCCAGATGGATCGTGCGGTGAGCGGTGACGGTGGCGCTGTAATCCATCGCATGACGAATAGAGCTTCCTTGAAAGAATGAAGGAATTGTCGATTGCGCAACAAAATTAAAGTAATGAATGGAGTTCGCTTTTCGAAAGGAAAGGTTCGCAAATACTTCCGGGTCTAGCTTCGAGACATAAGCTCCCATCGCGCGAACTCTTGAGAACTTTGGAACCACCTGATCTGGTGTTCTTTTCAAACTCGAAAGTCGCGGCGGCTCAAATGCGTCCAAGACATCGGCCTTGCTAAGCAGCTCAATCTTCAAAGTTCCTGAGTCCTTCTCGGAATAGGTACTTGCCGAGATATGAACCGGCGACCCGGGACTTGCCTTTTTAATTTCAACTTTAATCTGATCAAGGCGATCACTGCTTCCGGTTTTACGAAACTTCAATCCCCTCGAACCCTTAATGATGGCGCTACGTTCATTGGGGCAATCCATATGAATTAAGAATGGATGAAACCCTTCAAACCGAATCGACTTATATTCGTAAAGACGCTTACAGTCTTTAGCGATTCCGACAAAAGAATGACTGCTATCAAATGTAAGCTTTAACACCACGGGAACATGGCTCCCATCGCTCTTTTCTTTCAAAAGTTTTATTAAAATGGATCTTTCCCTGGTTTCTAGGCTCAGAAAGTCTTTAATTTGTTGAGAAGATTTGAAAGGAGATTTGTGTTTGCAAGTGTTGAGTAAAGTGACGTTTTGAGGGACTGGTTTTACCTTAATCAGTTCTGGAATTCCAATGTACACTTTTAGCTTTGGAGATTCTCCAGAACTCAAATCTTCCAGCGGTTCTATATAAGCCGGCCAGTTGACCTCTTTTTCAATCAGATCTTCAATATAAAACACTTTGAGCGGAAACTCTTTGGCGTGAGAGAGTGTGATAGAAATGAAAAGACTTAAGAGCAGTGAGCTCATCTTGCCAAATCCTCCTTCTCTTTGCGATAGAGTGTCTTTCTGTTGATTCCGAGGATCTCAGCGGCTTCGTCCTTTTTTCCACCTGTGCGTTCGAGTACATAATTGATATAGGTTTTCTCAACATCCCTTAAGGGGGGTAAATCTGAAAAAAGCTCAGCGATTCTTGAATCCATCTCGAGCGAGTTCTCTGTGTCAATATCACTCTCGCGAATCAGCGGGCCAGGCGACAGGACAACGGCGCGCT
>CAZWVK010000217.1:0-2917 GCA_964636785.1 uncultured Pseudobdellovibrionaceae bacterium
TTTCAAATGCTTCGCGGTACTTTCCACGTGAAAAGCTCAGCTTGGACCATTTTAACAGGCGATCCCCATGCGCTTTTTTCAATGTGCGTAGAACTCTCGATTTCAATTGATTCCAGTTGGCCTCGGGCCCGGTCGCCATCCCAATAAAAAGACCTGAAACCTGTCTTTCAACTTCATCGGCGTGATCGCCTTGAGGAAACTTCACCAGAAGTTGAATGCCGTCTTCCAGTGCACTTATTAAATCTTTGGATGCCAAAGCCTGATTCATTCGTGCGAAAATTTGAGCCTCTTCCGCAGAAGCTGTTTGACCACGTACAAAATCCAGTTCATTGGTTTTTACACTGGCTTCCCCTTTAGGACTCATCGCCAGTTTAATAGAGTTGATTCGCTCTTTCATTTGTGAGGAGTCTTTGATTTGCGAACTCTTTAAGAAATAATCCAAAGAGGCTGGTAAATTCTGTTCCACAAATGACATCTCACCAGCCAATGCATAAAGCTCAGCTTCCTGATCCGCACTCATCCATTCTTTATGTGAAAACGCCTCATTGATCGCGATCCAGGCTTTGGCGCGCTCGGATTTTGCATAATAGTTCGCCTGGTGAACAAGACCAGCTAAAAAGGGAGCGCGAATCTCTTTAGCAAAATGAGCCGACAAAAGCCAATTTGGATTTTTGCGGATCCGCTCAAGCACAAGATTGAGATCGCCAATTCGAGGTTTCCCAAACATGGCACACTTAAGTTCAATGACACTGGCCCAATGCGCGATGCCTGGAGCGCGTGCTCCGACTTTCCTTACAGACTTCAAGCAGGTGTTTTTGTCAGAGTTGTAAAAGGCTCTTTTCGCCACTGCCATTTCACGAAAAAGTCCACTTTTTGGAATCTTTGCGCCTTCCTCAAGAAGCGCAAGGGATTGATATTTATCTGCACTTGAGAGTTTAATGAGGCTTGGAGCACTGTGAGCTTCAGAAAAAAAGCTCAGCATACACCCGAATGATAATGCGATCGAAAAACGCTTATACAAGATTAATCTTCCTCCACTTTTTGGATGGCCGTCTTCATCAACCTTTCAAATATCGTCTTAAGCTTCAAGAGGTTTTCTTCTCTTGCAGATGCTTTTGCAATTTCTTCTGGCGCAAATGCAATAGCTTCCGCCTCACTTAAAAATACTTTTAATTGCTCGCCAAGCTCCCGCCTCAGGCTCGGCGGCGCGTCCTTGAGTAGTCCCTCTAAATCCTTGGAAGCCCCGTCCTTGCCAATCACCAATCCCAAAATCTTATAAGTCGAATTGCTCAGCTCCGCTCCGAACTTTCGCCAGTCTTTTACAGCCAAGAGCTCGTTTAACTTTTTAACTCTCAGATTCAAAACCTGAGTGAGAGTTTCTCTTCTTCTTGAACGCCCTAGAGCAATAAATGCGTGAAAAAGTATAGAAAGGCCAGACACTCCAAAAATCCCCGACCAAACCAAAGGAGAAATTGCGATAGAGGATGCTCCCACTCCGGCTGTTGAAACAAAAGGATATTGAAATTCCGATTTGGGCTTTGAGGGAGAGCCACCTGTTTCGGCAATCGGCATCTGATCGGCGCGAGAGCCTTCTGTGACATTCAACTTTAAACTTTCCGTGCTAATGCTTTCAAAGGAATGGGTCGTTGGATTGAAAACACTGATTTGCAGAGGTGGAATTTCAAATTCTCCACTTTCGCGAGGAATCAGAAGAACTTCAAATTCCTTAATACTCGTTCCATTTTTAAAAAACTTGGAATCTGCCCTTTGGTCATAGACTTCAAACTGCGGGGGTAGGTTTAAAGCAGGAAGATCAATGAGTTTTGCGTTTCCTCGGCCCTCAATCTTAATCTTCCAAGTCACTGGCTGATGCGCAGGAAGCTGACTTCGATCCAGTTCTGCCTTCATTCTAAAGGATCCGACAGCACCTGTGAAATCTCTCGGACGCCCTTCCGTTGGAATTTCAATCACCTCCAGATTTAATGGTTTACTTGCTTTCGTAAACTGATAAGAGCGACCAAATCCAAAATTTCCAGGAGTGATGACTGTACACTTGGCCTTATAGGAATCAATCTTGGCCTTACCATCTTTTATTGGAAAAAGAGCGTATGAAACAAGGCGCGCCCGTTGGTAAGGGACCCCATTGACCACCACCTGTTCAAAATCAAGCCGTGTAGCCATCTCAAGCTCTTCCTTCCAAAATCCTTTTAGGGTTGGATATTGAAGTGTATCGATATCCGTGATTTGACCGCGGGTATAGAGGTACCAGCTCGCAGTGACCTGCTCACCCACATAGGCTTTGCTCTTATCAGCTTCTGCACGAATGAAAAAGGCTTCATTGGGATTGATGGCTGAATCGTCTTGAAGCGGCCGACCAGGAACACCGCCAAAACGTCTCTGTAAGAGTTGATTAAACATCTCATCCATTTGATCGAAGGTTGGATCCAGATTCGATTGTGGCTGAGAAGGTGGTCTGCCGGCAGAGTTCTCAGAAATTTCCAAGTCAATCGGCTCGGTGGTATAGGACTTTCCATCCACAACCACATTGGCACTTGGAATCGTGATCTTTCCACTTTGAGTCGGTGCGAATTGAAAGTTGAATTCACGCGTATTGATGACTTGAAAGTTGCCGCCACTGAAAATGCTTTGTGTTTGTTGCCCCGTCCAGGAATTTCTAAGGCTTAATCCTTGAATATTTCCAAGGCGTGGTGGCTCAACGTTTACTGATTTTTCCGAACTCACCGTGATTTTGTAAGTGAAGGGATCACCCACACCAATTCCCTCGCGATCAATTGTTGCAAGGACTTCAACGTCCTGGGCTAAAACAAATGTCGAAAACATAAAAAACGGAAGTAAAAGAATTCCCTTACCAATCCATGCCACTTGGTCTCTCCTTTGCTCCTTTTTCATATTCTTT
>CAZWVK010000218.1:0-2877 GCA_964636785.1 uncultured Pseudobdellovibrionaceae bacterium
TGATTCATTGATAAACCCACACTCAGATAGGATTAGTCTAGAGTTTCTAAAGGTTTGGCTCTCCGTGACAAGCCCCTGGGAATTTGGCACGACTTATGTATCTTTCAACGAAGATGACTTGTTTCGCTTCACCCTTAAGACTTTTTGTATTTAGGCTGGTTCTTTTTTGCTTAGCGATGACTTTGGGCACGGTGGAATCCGTATGGAGTAAAAATCTTCACTGTGAAGACCATCTGAACTTTACTTATTTATCCACACAAGATGTTGACCAGTATGAATTTAACGAGACGCGCAGGAAAGGAATCCTTGCACTCGCTTGGAGCGAGGAGCTCAACCTTTCAATGTACGCTGCAGAAATCTCAAAAGAAATTCTCTTCTCTCAGGAATTTCTTTTTCGTGGCATGAGACTCACCTCTTCAGAGCTCGTTCAAATTCTCAAAAACGGGATGACCACAGATCAAATTAGCGATCCTCACTTCAACGGTCTTTATTTCTCAACTCATTTTAGTGAAGCGATCAGATACTCACTCTCATCTGCACACAAGGAAAATGCACTTTCAGTTATTTTTGTAATGAAGAGCGCCCTGAAATCCCGTGGAAAATCAGGGTTTGCTCACAATTCCATTGTTATCCAATCCGATATTCAACCCGAAGACATACACTCCATCTATGTCTTCGACCCTCATCTGGACCCCTTGGAAAGTCCTTTAAGGGAGCTCAAAATACGTCCTTAAGAGTGACTAAAAGTGGCACTTTTAAGCATCATCCTCTCTTTTTTTCATTTTAAGCCCGGCTTTAGCTTTGCAGATTTCAACTCTTGGAAAAGGAGTACTGCACATGGCTCGTTTATTACATGCCTTTAAATTAGTCTTTTTTATGGCGGCTCTTGCTGGTTGCCAAAAGGCAAGAATGACCCATCGTCAGCCTGTGCCTCAAGAGCCTGTTGTGCATGTTCAACCAGTGCCCCAGCCACTCCCTCAACAACCGCTTCCTGTACCTCAAGAGCCACAAGTCATCCCTCTTCCACAGATTCATGAGGAGGATGATAAAGACATTGTTATCGGCCCGGATCCACTTCCTCCTGTTTTTCATCCCAGTCCAAGAACGCCAATCCCTGATAACGGAAGACCACTTGATGAAAATATTTTTTCACAAAATCAACAAAGAGGCGTGCGTCCTCGAATCGGAAATCCAAATGTCGTTGAATGGTTTTCATCTGGATATATCGAGCCGCATTTAAATACATGTGGCGCTTGCGTTCCCGAAGAGCATCAATGTCAAGATGTAACTCTAGCGGAAGGCCCGCGAAGAAATAAAATTGATATTTTATTCGTCGTCGATACTTCTGCATCGCTTAAAGAGGATCGAACTCGGATTGCGGAGCAGATGGGATCTTTTATTGATCAACTGAATTCCAATGTGGACTATCGAATTGCGGTTATGCCGGCTCATGGACCAAACGGTGCCGATGGTCCTCAAGTTAAGAGCTCTGGGAATTCATTTGGGGAGCTTTACTCTGTGAGTGGAAGTGATCCCGCTGTTTTGAAGTCCTCAAGCGGAAAGGCGTCCGTGATTCGAAGCCTTCAAAATAAAATGATCCATCTCAAAACGGATCGTAGTTATGCACAAGGTGAGGTTGGGCTTCTTGGACTTTATGTTTCATTGATTCGCGAAGACCTTCGCGGAAAAATGAGATCCCAAGGGTTCTTACGTGATGATGCCGCTCTGGCCGTGATCTTTGTCGCCGATGAGAATGATGCTTGTTATGACTACCGAAAAGGTGGAACACCAAACCCAAATGGAACAAGACAAAGAGATCCGGTTGAAGTCACAACATTTGAGCGCTTCTGTAAACTTTCAAATGGTGAGCAGCTTGACCCTGGACATGTCTTAAGCGCTTTGAATTTTGTGAAGCCCAATCCAGAGGACATTATCCTTACAGGTATCGTCTACACATCCGATGAGGTTCCTCAGAAAGACGGACACCGCTATGCAGGCGAAAAAGAGCAAGGTCGTGGATACCTGGATTTGATCGAGCTTGGTGGCGGACAGGCGGTTAATCTTGGAGATAATGATTTTGGACAATCACTTGCCCAGCTTGGACGCTTTTCGAATCTAAAAATGGAATTTCAGAATTCATTCCTATGTCGAACAAAAGTCGATCCTTCAAAGATGGATCGCCGAAGTTTTGAAATCACAGTTCTTTCTCCACAAGGTGAGGAGCTGGGCTACTTCAGTTCAGCTTGCCGCTCGGACTCCTGTGAAAATGGAGTTTATCCAGCGGTTGTGCGAAGAGATCAAAGCGGCCGATCCGGACTTATGGAAGTGATTTTAAATCCAGATGCACTCAGCGAGATCGCTGTTCCTTCTGCAACCGTGCGAATGAGCTTTAAAACAGGAGCAGAAAAATAGTGGGAATTCTGAACATCCGCGCTCTTGTCTTGGCAGCGATCCTTTATTTTGGATTTAACTCTTTGCTTGCTGTGGCCTCCGCTGCATCGACGGCCGAAATTCCAGTGACGTCTGTTCAGGTTTGGGAAACTCAACAAAACTTAATGCGCTTTGAAGATGATCAATTTGAATCTTTTGAGACGGCTCAAATTTCGGATGAAAAAAGGAAGCTTTTGATACTCTCTTGTCGTGCGGAAGTTCGCGAGCGCGCAAGAAATCAAACCTCTCAGTTTTTTAATACTCAAAAGCCCTGTGTAGGCGTCGTTGGTGAAACGGCCTGCTTAAGAGAGCTTGAGCGCAGTGCAATTGATGGTTGTATTGCTTCACGCCTTCTTGGTCAGTGATTTCCTTTTAAAAGACTTCCTGTCTGTTTGAGGGCTCTACCCTCAAACTCCCGCTTCTCCCGATTCATCCGGAATCGGGAGA
>CAZWVK010000219.1:0-2849 GCA_964636785.1 uncultured Pseudobdellovibrionaceae bacterium
ATGATTTCGCGAATCTCAGGAATGCTCCACATTCTCCAATCGTAGGTAAAGACCTTATCACGTCTCTTCTCACCTTTTCTTTTAAAGTGAATATAAAACAAGGCTTCATTTGAGATTGGGTCATACTTGTCTTGATCCCAAAAATAAGAAAAGCCTTCATCTTCAAAGACTTTTTCTTCTTCGTTCGGCTCCTGGCATAAAGGTCCACCAAATGAGTCCACTAAAAAGACGCCATCCTCTTTAAGCCCCTTATAAGCGCGCTTAAAATAATTTCGAAGAAGCAGTCTTGATTTAAAGAGGTAATAGGAAAAATTAACGGCCACTGTTAGATCCGAAAGACCCGGATCCGCTGTTAAAACGTTTCCTTCGATAATTTTAATACGCTCTTTTTCTTTCTCAGATAGCTTTGAGTAGTGGTGCTCCATTCCGTACTTAAGAGGTTCCGGATCCAAATCCACACCAATTGCATGATTCTTTGGATTTAGCTTTACCCACTCGCAAGCAATTCCAAATGTGCCACAGAAATCTTCACGTAGGATCCGCGCAGGCTTTTTACGAATCTCTTTATACGTCTGCGCAAAATACTCCACATCAGCGGCTGGAGATTGCACGGATCGCATATACAGATCGTATTTATCAAACGGTCCAAGAACTTTCGAAATCTTCTTTTTAGTTTTCTTTTTGGACATTAAGGCTTCTCCGAAAGAAGTCTTAAAGCAGCCTCCTTAATATCTGCCATCTGTGGCACAGAAGCATCTTCCAAATTGGGATGAAGTCCAATTCCTGGAAGATGTTTCCCAGCTAAAACTTCAGGTGCAGCATCCAGCTGATAAAAAAGTTCCTTTGTCGCGCGATAAGCAAGATGCTCAGCAAAGTTTGTGACTTCAGTGTCTTCATTAACAAAAAGAACCTTTCTCGTCTTTGTGATTGAGCTCTTAATGGCCTGCCAGTCATAAGGATAAATGGTTCGTAAATCAATCACCTCAACAGAATGACCTTCACTGCTCAGCTGATTCGCCACCTGATTGCAAAACATAGTGAATCGACCACAAGTCACAATAGTGAGTGCATCGCCCTCGCGAGTGACTTTTGCTTTTCCAATTTCAATTCGAAAATCTTCAATCTTTGGCCATTTTGGCTTCCACTTGGATCGATCCCCGATTGGCGCATCAATCATGGCCTTCAATTCTTTTTCATCTTCTGGCTCACCAGGAAGTAGCTCTTGCCCCTTGACTCGTAAAAGAGCTTTTGGCTTCAAGAACAAAACTGGATTTTCATCTTCGATGGCAGAAATCATCAAACCGTAAGCATCCAGTGGAGTGGACGGCATAACGACTTTCCAACCCGGAAGCCTCGATGCCCACGAATCAAAGCTATGACTGTGATAAACGGACCCACGAATTCCAGCACCCACTGGAGTCATAAGAACAAATGGAAGAGTGTAATTTCCATTGCTCACCCAGTTCGTGTTTCCAGCGATTTTCAATAAATCAATCGTATTAAAAATATAATCACAGAACTGAATCTCTGCGACACATCGCTCTCCGGTCATAGCAATCCCCATTGCCATACCGATAATCCCACGCTCATCCAGTGGCGTGTTCCAAGCCGTCTTTAAACCTTGAGTGGCTGTGAAGACCCCACCCAGTGGTGCGCCCACATC
Organism: uncultured Pseudobdellovibrionaceae bacterium; assembly: GCA_964636785.1. Lineage (GTDB taxonomy): Bacteria > Bdellovibrionota > Bdellovibrionia > Bdellovibrionales > UBA1609 > UBA6776. Next base: position 1,664 of record CAZWVK010000219.1, read on the forward strand.
CTGACCAAAAATATCTTGAACACCTAGGTTTTCCTCACCGTAGTGAAGGGCCATTCGAATGGCCTGTGCCATATTTGCCATTAGAACTTCCTCCAATCCGCATTTTCACCATTGGTATAAACATGATCCCAAATGGATTCCGGAGTCGGTGCAGGCTCGGTTTTCACTTGCTCCTGCGCCAAACGAGCCTCTTCTTCAAAATTCTTCCAGGTCTCTTTTGCATCATTAGACTTAATCACACCCGCAGTCAGAAGTTTTTCTTCGAAGGCACGAACTGGATCAAATTCATCCACCGGATTCGCACCCGATGCAGACGAATGACCGTACAGCCTTGAAACATGGGCTTCCAGCAAAACGGGTTTTCGATTCTTTCTGATATAAGCCATCTCTTCTGACAGTTTGATGTAGGATTCAACAGGATCATTTCCATTGATCACACATGTTCGAATTCCAAATGCTTTACCACGATCGGCAATACTTTCTTCACCATGTTGACTGGCATAGTCCGTTGAAATCCCCCAACGGTTGTTTTGTACAGTGATTAAAAGAGGTAGCTCTTCTTTCGGCCGAGACGCCCAGATCAAACAGCTCGCAAAATCGCCTTCTGCGGTTCCTGCATCTCCACCGGTTACAATCGTTAAACTTTTCGAACTTCTGCGCTTTTGCACTCGTGCGGTTCCAAGTGCGGTGATGTATTGAACTTCAATGGGCGAGCTGACAGGAGCCACATTCCACTGAGGAAAACAGTAATGGTTCGAAAAGTTCCGACCACCGGTCGAAGGATCCGTCGCCTTATTCATGATCAAACGAATGGAATCAATCATTGGCATTCCCATTGCGATCAATGTTGGAGTGCCTCGGTAATGGAGGTGAAGATAATCGTGCTTCGGTCCCTCTCCTTTATCAACGAGAAGTCCAAGCGGAACTCCAAACGCCTCTTCTCCTGGAGCACCAATCCAAAAAAAGGCGCCACCGGCTTTGTAAATCTTGATTAAGCGCTCTTCTAATACACGAGACTTAACCATGAGCTCGTACATATGGCGAAGCTGATCCAGCGACAAACCTGAGAATAAATTTGGCTTCTTTTTCGCCGCCACCTTTTTAGGACGGCTCTGAGTTCCACGCCGAGCAGGCTGTGGAGTGCGTTTCTTCGAACGCGAAGTGGATTGAGTGCGCGCCATCGTAC
>CAZWVK010000220.1:0-2829 GCA_964636785.1 uncultured Pseudobdellovibrionaceae bacterium
TCTTGGGAAGAGCACTTCGCTTATTTTGCTGATCTTCGAAAAACTTTGATGAAGGAAGTGAAAGAGCAGGACCTTTTAGGTGTCCTTGAGAAATTAGAGTTCCCATTGGAAGAAGTTTTGGCTTCCATGGAGCTTGAGGGCGTGAAAGTGGATGCTGAAGAGCTGAAACGACAAAGTGAGACTCTTCACACCGACATTCAAAGAATTGAAAAAGAAGTTTTTAAACTCGTCGGTCGTGAGTTTAATCTTGGAAGTCCCAAGCAGCTGGCAGAAGTTTTGTTTAATGAATTGAAACTTCCGCCCGGGCGCAAAACAAAAACAGGGTACTCCACGGACAATGAAGTCTTAATGTCACTTCGTGCAGAGCATGAAGTGGCTTCACTATTGATTGATTATCGAGAATTGACGAAGCTCAAATCCACCTATGTGGATGCGATTCCATTATTGATCAACGAAAAAACAGGACGTGTACACACTCACTTAAATCAAGCGCTCACCTCAACGGGTCGTCTCTCAAGTACAAATCCAAATCTTCAAAACATTCCAATTCGAACCGAACGCGGGCGGGAAGTGCGTAAAGCTTTTATTGCTGAAAAAGGTAAAATCCTAATCTCAGCGGATTACAGCCAAATCGAACTTCGAATCTTGGCGCATATTTCAAATGATGAAGGCTTGATTCGAGCCTTTCAAGAAGACCAAGATATTCACACTGCCACTGCCAGTGAGATTTTTGAAATTCCACCAGAGAAAGTCTCTGCGGGATTAAGAAGACAGGCGAAGGCTGTGAATTTTGGAATTGCTTACGGACAAGGTGCATTTGGCCTAGCTGAAGTTTTGGGAATTCCTCGCGGTGAAGCCAAAGCCATTATTGATCGTTATTTTCAGCGCTTCTCTGGAGTGAAGCGCTATATGGAAGAAACGATTCACTTTGCCTACGAGAAGGGTTACGTGCAATCGCTTTTGGGACGAAAGCGATTTATCAAAGAGATTCACTCTAAGAATCAGGCGATTCGAAAGTTTGGTGAGCGCGCAGCAATCAATGCGCCAATGCAAGGGACCGCCTCGGATTTGGTGAAGCTTGCAATGATTGAGTGCCATCAAAATCTTCCAATTCCATTGGTCCTTCAAGTGCATGATGAATTGATCTTCGAGTCTCCAGCGGAAGATGCTGAGTCTTGGTGTTCAGAAATCAAATCCATTATGGAAGGCGTTTACGAACTTAAAGTTCCATTGAAGGTCAATGTCGCTTCCGGCCCCAATTGGGACGACGCCCACTAGCGGCTAATCATTCAGGTCTCAGCAATTATCAGCTGATTGATGACCCAAATCACTTTTCAAGGTGAATATTTAAATTGCTTTCAGGAGCCGCGCATCCATGCGCTCGCCACTTTCGCCATCCATGGCTCGTGGAGCATCCTTCAAGCAACTTAAATATTCACATTGAAAAGTGATCTTCGACAGTCGTTAAAGCATTTTATGGCTTCGCCCTTCATTTCAAGTTTCAAGAATGTCCCAATCACGAGGCAGTGGAAAACCGATGTCACAGCCGATTCTAAGAAGCGGGAAACTCTGTTGAACAGATTCGAAAAATGAAAAGAAGATTCGGAAGAGATTGGAGGAGAATAGAATAAAAGGGAGACCGTTCTTTGAGCTCTAGGTATTTTAATAGCTTTAAGGATGCTCAGCGAGGCATGGATGCCGAAAGCTGAAGCCCAGGGATGGGCGGCTCCTTAAAGCTATTAAAATACCTAGAGTTCAATGCTACTTTTTATTCTAGAATCTCTACAGGTCGTGGGTTTCCCACCCAACAACACGGCCGCCTTCGAAGTAAACTGCTCGCTGCTCGCGTTGATAGCCATCGTTTCCTGAAGCCATCTTCTGATAGCGCCAGCGCTTGTATCCATAGACAGGATCACCCGCTACTTCGATTAGATCCGGATCGCCCCAGCTCTCGCGCACCGCTTTTTCACTCATTCCAAGAGCAATGTCTTTGGATTCAATGGCCTTAGCAATTTCTTCTGTATGGGTATCTTGGCGGTTCAATCCACGAGTTGTAATCCAACGTGCCTTGGCTTCACGTGAACCTAAAAGCAAAAACTGAATTCTCTCCGCATCATTTCTAAGAGAAGATTTGATTTGAAAGTACTGTGCTTTTTCAGCTCGTGATTCCAATCGATTCTCAAGTTCTTTTAAGTAAACACGCTCTTGCACACGAGCGCGATCATAACTCGATAGATACCCGCTGCCGAGACCCAGTTCCTCTCGGGCTTCCACTTCAAATCGAGAATTCGTCGGATGGTAAGAAGGATGACCATATTCGTTCTTTTGTGATTCATATCTGCGTTCAATGTGTGAGCAGGCATTTAGTCCAGGAATTAATAATAAAAGAACAAGTGTGCGAAGAGTTGAAAACACCTCTTACCTCCATGTGAAAAGGTCTTCAGAAACCTTTTCGGTTCAATTTGAGATTTTTTAAGTCCATAATAAAAAAGATGGAAGAAACGCCCACAGAATCATCCGTAAACAGGGATGCAGAACTACAAGAGATTGACGATCTGCTGGATCAGGAAGATCCCGGCTTTAAAGAGGATCTTTCCCAGGTTGCCGGGGTCAAATCTGAGGTCGAGCTGGATGAAGGGGATTCACTTGATGACTTCAGCGATGAGGAGTTGTCCGATGAAGCTGAGCCAGAGCCGGCCAAAGGTCCAATTCAAAAACTTTTTCGCTCTGTCGGCTCCACTCTTTCGTTTCGATTTCGCAAGGCGAAGATTTGGTTCATTCGTAAATTCATCGATGCATTTGTTTTTTAAAAGACAAGACCCAAAGAAC
>CAZWVK010000221.1:0-2816 GCA_964636785.1 uncultured Pseudobdellovibrionaceae bacterium
TAGACCATATAGGAATGCCCGGTGATCCAACCCACATCTGCCGTGCACCAAAAAATATCATCCATGCGGTAATCAAACACACGACGAAACGTTGAGTTCACATAAACCAGGTATCCACCAGTGGTGTGAAGAATTCCCTTTGGTTTATTTGTTGAGCCCGAGGTGTACAATATGAACAAAGGATCTTCAGCCATCATCGGCTCAACCGGGCATTCACTCGAAACTTCTTTGCGCAGATCCTCATAAAGAAGATCTCTTCCGGGAACAAGGTTGACGTCATTATTCGTATGTTGAAGAAGAAGAACATTCTTGATCTTTTTGGTCAGCTTAAGAGCCTGATCCACATTCTCTTTTAAAGGTGTGGTTTTACTTCCTCTTAATCCTTCATCCGCTGTGATGATGACTTCTGCATCGCAATCTTCAATTCGATTCGCCAGTGATTCGGGAGAAAATCCCGCAAATACAACCGTATGAACAGCACCAATCCTAGTACAGGCCAACATCGCAGTCGCCGCTTCAGGAATCATAGGTAAATAAATCGCGACACGATCCCCTTTTTTAACACCTAACTTTTTTAATACGTTGGCAAAGATTTGTACTTCTTTATGAAGTTCACCATAGGTGATCTGCCGTCGCTCCTGATCCGGATGATTCGGTTCAAAATAAAATGCAATCCGATCCTTGTGTTTTGGAATATGTCTATCAACGCAGTTGTGACAGACGTTCAATACTCCGTCTTCAAACCAGCGAATAGAAACTGGCGAAGTGAGTTGTGAGTTATTGACCTTGGTGAATGGTTTGATCCAATCGATCTGAGCGGCCTCATCTTTCCAATAGGATTCATGAGCCATAATCACTCAACCACTTTGTATTGATCGCCAGCTTCGCTCACTTTTTCTTTGATTTTAGCCATATCGATCGGTGTGCCATCTTCTGTCTCTAACTCCAGGATGCCTGTGTTTTTTTTCTTCTTTGAAAGTGTCACTTTGCAGGTTTTAAACTTTTGTGCTTCACAAACCTCACCTTCCATCATCTCAACACAGCCCTTGCAGTGCATACCTTCCACTTCAATCGTTTTCTTTTCGGCTTGAACTGAGAAAGCAAATAGAAATGAAACGAGAACCGCGCCTTTGGAAATCAAGTTTGTCACTTTCGTCCTCCTGAATGATTTTTTAATGTTTCCGTGCAATTCAAGCTAGCACAGTTGCGGAACCCGAGAAAGTCCTTGTTTGATTGGAAAATTGGGAATTAAATGGGTGACATATGGCATCCACTCACGCTCCCAATCAACTGCAGCGCCGCAGGGAACTTGTGTTCCTGATTCTGGCCGGAATATTTGTGACCAATGCCATCACCGCGGAATTAATTGGTGGAAAGCTAATTCAAATTGGCCCTTTTGCAATGAGTATTGGCGTCATTCCCTGGCCCATCGTTTTTCTGGCAACCGATTTAGTGAATGAGTACTTTGGCAAAGAAGGCGTTAAAAAGCTTACGTTTATGACGGTCGCTTTAATTATTTATACATTCTTAATTCTTTTTGCAGCGATTCAGATTCCAGCTGCCGGGTTTTCCCCAGTGACCAATGAGGCCTTCGAGCAGGTCTTTGGCCAAAGCATGTGGATTATTTTTGGAAGTCTTGTGGCATTTTTAGTGAGTCAGCTTGTTGATGTCTTTGTGTTTTGGGCCGTAAGAGCAAAAACGGCCGGTAAGCTTTTATGGCTCCGCGCGACCGGATCGACAGCAGTGTCGCAGCTGATTGATACATTTGTGATTTTAGGAATCGCCTTTTATCTGCCTGGAAAGCTGAGTTTGAATGAGTACTTCACCACATCCACTTTCAATTACACTTATAAGCTCGCAATCGCGATAGCTTTAACGCCATTTATCTATCTCGGTCATAGCTTGATTGATCGCTTCTTAGGAAGCGAGCACGCAGAAGCAATGATTGAGAACGCCGCCGATAAGTCCCTCTAAGAATTGTGCTCCTAAGCGATCAGGAAAAGGCACTTCAGACATTCAATATTCAAATTGCTTTCAGGAGCCGTACATCCATGTACTTGCCGCTCTTTTGCCATCCTGGACTCGGCCTCCCCGCTCGCGGAGCATCCTTCTAGCAATTCGAATATTTAATATTTGAAGAGTTCGTTTCTCTTTTTACTTTCCTGTTCTTATTTTCCAGTTCTAAATGCTTTGGAAGTCACAATCGGATGAACGAGTTCTATGAACTCCGGCGCCGGAGTCATTTTTCGATAATTCAAAGACTGTGAAACTGAGCTTCCAAACAGAAAAAGAAATGAGAATGTTCAAAACACTAAGGCAAGAAATTAAGAAATAAAAAGCTTCCAACTCTCAATGAAGCTGCAGCATGACATTATTTATAATTCAAGAATATTTTTTAGATTTATATTGACGGCATATTTGACCTTTGAAAACGCGCTGTAAGCGTAGTTCTTAGATCGTTCACCATCCGAGATGTTTTGAGATTTTAAAACGAATAGCGAAGTCAGGATCAGTCTTAGAGACCAGCGGAGACCACTTTTCAATAATCATTTCACAAGCAACAAATGCGAAAATTTGACGTTTGAAATCCCGTGGTAATGTCCATTTAGAACAAGAACAAGGAAATCCTATGAACTCACTAATAAGTATCAATCGCAAAAGCGAGCCGAATCATTTCTCTGATCAAGAGCTTCTTCAGAATACGAAAACCCTTGTTAAGGAAGAAAGACATCTTTTAGCTCAAATCTTAAAGAACTTAAAAGAGGTGGAGAGAAGAAAGCTGTTTTCAGATCTCGGATATAAAAGCCTATTTGAAT
>CAZWVK010000222.1:0-2808 GCA_964636785.1 uncultured Pseudobdellovibrionaceae bacterium
GTGAAACCCAAGTCCACATAATTCGGAAGATATTTTTTGAGAAGCTTTGAAACAACCAGAGCTGTAAAGGTTGGAGCTAAGGCATTTCCAATTTTCTTTACGTATCCGCGATCTATGATCGTCCCAATGATCGATGCATAGGTGGATGGACGGCCAATGCCCTCTTTTTCCATGGTTTGAACGAGGCTTGCTTCTGTAAACCGAGCCGGTGGTTTAGTCTCATGCTGAACAGGTTTAATGTTTTGGCATTGAACCGACTCTCCAGCCTTTAACTTTGGAAGATGAACTTCCTTTTCCTCGGCCAAAGCTTCGTCATCAAAACCTTCCACATACGCTTTAAGAAAACCCGGAAAAACAATCGTCATCCCGGAAGATGAAAAAACCGCAGGACCCACATCAAACTTGACGCTGACCTGCTTTTGTTCCGCATTCACCATTTGAGAGGCCATTGTTCTTTTCCAGATCAATTCGTAAAGACGATAAAGCTCGCCACTTAAGCCCGTTTCATCTGGGAGAGTCATCTGACTTCCAGCTGGACGAATCGCTTCGTGAGCTTCCTGAGCGCCCTTCACTTTCTTTCCAGAATAAATTCTCGGCTCTTTTGGCAAATAATCTTTACCAAAAAGCCGTTGGATCGCAGCTCTTGCTCCATCAATCGCCTGCTTTGAGAGGTTGGTGGAATCCGTTCTCATATAAGTGATAAAACCGCGCTCATAAAGCTTTTGAGCTGCTTGCATGGTTTCTCGTGAACTCATGCCCAGTTTACGGTTGGCTTCCTGCTGAAGCGTGGACGTAATAAAAGGTGGAGCTGGTTTTCTTGAAACCGGCTTTTCCTCGACTTCTTTAACAGTCCAATTTTCACCTTTTAATTTTTCCTGCCAGCTTTTCGCCAGACTTTCTGTCAAATGGATATGATCCTTGGATTTGGACTCCAGTAACTTTCCAGTTTCCGCAGAAAAGTCTTTTCCTGTCGCAATTCTTTTTCCTTCCAAGGAATAAGCGCGAGCTTCAAATTTAACCTTATCTTTTTCATTCTGGGCCAATAGGCTCCAGTATTCGGTCTTCTTAAACCGTAAGCGTTCATGTTCTCGCTCGGAGATCAAACGAACAGCAACCGACTGCACACGTCCTGCCGACAATCCATAGGTGACCTTTTTCCATAAGAGAGGAGAAATGGTGTACCCGACCAGACGATCAAGAATCCGCCGAGCTTCTTGTGCTCGAACCAGGTTCTCATCAATGTCCCTAAAATTTCGAATCGCTTCATCAATGGCTTCTTTAGTGATCTCATGGAAAACCATGCGTTTGAGCGGAACTTTTGGCTTTAATGTTTCAACCAAGTGCCAGCTGATGCTTTCGCCTTCGCGGTCTTCATCCGTCGCCAGAATCAGTTCATCCGCATCAGAAAGAAGTGATTTCAAATCCTTAACCACTTTCGTTTTATTTTTCGGAATACAATAGATGGGATCGAAGCCATCCTCGACATTCACGCCAAGTTTAGACCAAGGCTCCTTCTTATATTTGTCGGGTATATCTTTTGCCGATTGAGGCAGATCTCGAATGTGCCCCATGCAGGATTCAACAATAAAATCTTTCCCTAAAAATTTCCGAATGGTTTTCGCTTTTGTGGGAGACTCAACAATAACTAACTTTTTGGAATTCGCTTTTGACATATGGATTAGAATTGGACGTCTTGAGAACATCTTTCAATAAATTTTTATTGACTCATCGCTTCTATATTCAGACATTGGAGCCAAATATGAAACCTTTAAAAGACTTTGTCTCCTCTGATATTCGCTACGTTTTCACCGACATTGACGGCACTTTGACAACGAACGATAAAATTTCACCCGATACCTACCAAAGTCTGTGGTCCTTGAAAAATTCTGGAGTAAAAGTCATCCCCGTAACGGGAAGACCCGCTGGCTGGTGTGAATTGATCGCGAGACAATGGCCGGTGGATGGAGTGATCGGTGAAAACGGTGCTTTTTATTTTCGTCATGAGCAAAGTGGAATGAAAAGACACTTCTTTGCATCATCCGCTGAGCGGGAAAAATTCAGCTCGAAATTGAAGCAGATCGAAAAAGAAGTGCTTTCTCAAATTCCAAAAGCAAAAGTGGCATCGGATCAGTTTTCAAGAATTTTTGATCTCGCCATTGATTTTGCTGAAGACATAAAGCCTCCCCTACCCAAATCAGAAATCGCAAAGATCGTTGAGATCTTTGAAAAACATGGCGCCACCTGCAAAGTCAGTCATATTCACGTGAATGGATGGTTTGGCGATCAAAACAAAGGGGATGCTTGTTTTTATTATGCGAAAAACGAGCTTGGCTTAAATTCCGATGAGGAAATTCAAAAGCATTGTGCTTATGTTGGGGATTCGCCGAATGATGAACCCCTCTTTGAAAGATTCCAGAATAGCTTTGGTGTGGCCAATGTTGTGGACTATCAGGACCTTATGAAAGTTTATCCGAAGTTTGTTTCCCCTTCCAAAGAAGGTGATGGTTTTGTCGAAATTTCCGATCGTTTGATCCAACTCAAAGCTCGCTAATTACTCTTCTCCACAGAGCCATTGATCTTTAGATTCAGCTTGCTGAGTGCATGGCGGCCAAGCAAATGATGTCAGGGAAACAGCTCCTTCAGAGTTCCGCAATATTGACACTTTGCTTTGGGGTTTAAACTATAAAACCCCACGAGAGGTCTTTACCAAAAAATCCTTAAAACTCTATCCCGATATTGTCGCAGTTCTATGTGCCGGATTCAAAAATGAAGTGCACGTTTTGCTAATGGCTTAAGCACTTAAAAGAG
>CAZWVK010000223.1:0-2800 GCA_964636785.1 uncultured Pseudobdellovibrionaceae bacterium
AATCGAAACCCACTTCCGCTGCGGAAGCAGTCTGCGTCACAACTAGAAAATTTGTTTTAAGTTTTTATTGACAGGGTTTTTGTATCATTTCCATTAAAACAATTTCAGGCGAAAACTCTTCTCACAGTGCCCATCATAACTCATTACATACACGCTGCTGAAAGAGGAAAAATCTTATGGGACGGATCGAGTACTTTTTCTGCAATCATCCCGCAAGCAAGTTTAAACTCCAAAAATCGAAAACTTAACCCCGTGTTATTATCCTGTTGAATTGAATTGAATTGAATTGAATTGAATTGAATTGAATTGAATTGAATTGAATTGGAGGGATTATGAATACAAATCTACAGTTTGCTCTAGAAACAACAGAGTTCTCGAGTTCGAGCACTGAAAGCTACCTCCTCCAAGAGAAGCTAAAAGAACTGATTAAATCAGAAAGAAAAATTACAAACGAAATTCTTGAGCTTTTAAATCAAGCGATGGAAAAGCGCACATATCTTGAGCTCGGCTATTCGAGCCTTTTTGATTGGCTAACGAAGGGTTTTGGGTATTCCAATGCCGCAGCCTATCGTAGAATTGAAGCTGCAAGACTTATCAAGTCCATTCCTGAAGTTTCGAAAAAATTAGAAACAGGAAAAGTTAACCTATCAACCCTTTGTAAAGTTCAAAGTATTGTTAAAACCAAAGAAAAGCTCAGCGGACAAAAGGTGGCTGTAGATACGAAAAAGGGTCTCATTCAAAAAATCGAAAATAAATCTCTTGAGGAAACTGAAAGGATTCTTCTTCAAACATTCCCGGAAACCTGCTCTCAAATTCATCAAGAAAGAAAACTTGTGATCAACGAGGAAATAACCAGGCATACATTAAACTTCACGAAAGAAATGAGCGAAAACTTAAAACGTGCAAAGGAAATTCTATCTCATCGACTGCCCGATCAAAAAGATGCTGATGTGATCGGCTATGTCTTAGAATTCTTTTTACAAAAGCAAGATCCATTGAGAAAGAGAGTTTTGAAAGAAAAAGTTGAAGTTTTGAATTCGAAGTTCAAAGGTCAGCCAAGTAGAACGACCGGAGCAAGTGCAATCATCAAAAAGGATGAAGTAAGTGTGGAGCCTGATCTATATGTAGAGCATAGAAGGGAACTTAAGGAAAAGAAGGTAAACGCAATAAAGACAGCAAAGGAAGTAAAGACAGTAAAGACAGTAAAGACAGTAAAGACAATAAAGACAATAAAGGCAGCAATAGCATTCAAAGAAAAGAGTATGAAAGCGAGCTATGAAACAAACGGAAAGAGTGAAAAAGTGAGCGGCAAAACAAGCTGTAAAACAAGTAGTGAGGCAGGTGCTAAACTAGGTAATAAACCAAGTCATAAAATAGCTTATGAAATAGGTGGTGAATCTAGCAGTGGTTTAAATACAGATATTACTTCCGTAGCGGAAGCGATGTGCGTTGAACTTTTTCCTGAGGCAGATGTGGATGTTCATTCTAATGAGAGGCTGATTAAAGAAGGTCGACGGACAACTGATCGTAAAACCTCAAAGTTAAATCGCTCACTTAAAAATAAAATTCTAGAAAAGTTCGGTGGTAAGTGTTCTTTTAAAGATCCACGAACTGGACGAGTTTGCCAAAGCACATATCAAGTTCAAATTGATCACATTCACCCTAAAGTGCTCGGTGGAACAGATCACCCTGAAAACTTAAGAGTCCTTTGCAGACAGCATAATCTTTTGGCTGCGGAACGAATGTTGGGAAACGAATTAATCAATAGATTCCGAAGAGTTTGAGATTCTTTTTCATCGCTTACCTCTGAACAGATCAAATCGAAGCTTGGGAGTTATTCGACGTCAAAATTATATGTTGATGGTATTGTAATGTTATGAAATGACAAAACCACGAAGCCACTGCTTCACAAAGTCAAAATGCCAAAATGCGACAATCCCAAACAGCCACAAACCCAAACGGCCTCAAGGTCGCAACGCTGTTTACACAGGAGCCTACTGGCCCACAAACTCTTAACACGTCCGGTTTTCTGCGCTCAGTTTTTCATGCTCAGCTATCGTTCCCAACAGCACAAAAGCTTATGCAAAAGCAAATACCTACTTCCCCGACCATCGAATCCGCACCGTCGATCTGAAATCGCTCTCACGCAACCACGAAACCATCCTAAAGCCCAGTTGCATGAATCCCGCCTTGTGGCGTGTCGCACCTCTCCAATACACTAAAAGAGGGGGAACATTATGAACTGGACCTTGATCCAAATCTTTATCGATATATCTCTTGCGGTTGGAATGTTTGTATTGTGGACGAAGCTTCGTCGTCCACCCCAAGATGATCCGCGTTTAAGCCGTGGTCTTCAACTTCTACAAAGTAAAATCACAGTTCTTGAAGATCTGTCGGATCGCACTGACGTTCAAGTGAAGCAACTCACCAGTCTTTTGGATCAAAAAACACGTGTGATTCAGGATAAAATCGTCGAAGCAGATCGCCACAATTATCAGATTCATGAATCCATGCAAAAGAGTCTCGAGGTCGCAGAGATTTTTCAAGACAAGATCCCTCATGAGGATATTGTCGAGAGACAAAAAACAGTTCGCTACGTGAAAGCAGCTCGTATGGCCAATTCCGGAGCCTCGCTTGAAGAGATTGCTGAGAGTGTGGATTTACCAAGAGAGCAGTTGGAGCTCATTGCAAAGTTTAACCGTGAACAATTGATGTTTGATGAGGAAGCTCTGCCAGAGTGGGCTAAGCATCCGGCGAAAGAATCGACATCCAAAGTCTCAGCTCTTTTGGAAGATGAAAT
>CAZWVK010000224.1:0-2779 GCA_964636785.1 uncultured Pseudobdellovibrionaceae bacterium
AGATGAATTTGAAGTGTCACTGAAAGCCAGATCTTATTGTTTGCTGATGTTTTGAAACGAGTGAGTTTTAATATTAATATACTTATGTGCGGAAGTTTTGAAAAGCGTTTACAGGCCTAGACCTTCCTGAGTGAAGGAATTGAGTCACGGACTCTCTCGGTTGAGAATTTTGTTAACGAAGCAAATTTCTTAACCAGTAAAGGAGAGTCCAATGACTCAATCACAATATATTATCCGAAGAAAAATGAACGTTGTCGAGCTTGCCCAGACCTTGGGAAATATTTCCGAGGCGTGTCGCAATCTTGGAGTATCCCGTCAGCATTACTATGACATCAAGTCAGCTATTGCCGAGGATGGCATAGAAGGGCTTTTGGAGAAGTCGAGGAAAAAGCCTCGAGTGGCCAATCGTTTAAGCCCGGAGATCGAAGAGAATATCCTGGCTTACAGCCTTGAGTTCCCAACACATGGGCAAAAGCGTGTTTGTAATGAGTTAAAAAAGAAAGGTATCCACATCAGCGATGGCGGAGTGCGCGGTGTTTGGGGCCGTCACGATTTACTACGCAAGAAGGAGAGACTCAAGCGTCTTGAGAAGTATTCTGCCGAGACCGGAGCGGTTCTCACTGAGTCTCAGGTTGTGGCTCTGGAGAATGCCAAGGAGGAAAAGCAAGCCTATGGAGAGATTGAGACCTTCCACCCCGGCTTTTTGCTTGGTCAAGACACCTACTACGTCGGCTATATCAAGGGCATTGGAAATATCCATCAACAAACAGGCATTGATACGTTTTCCAATGTTGGCTTTGCAAAGTTGTATGCGAACAAAACTGCGATTACAGCTGCGGACTTCCTTAACGACAAAGTGCTGCCGTTTTTCGATGACGAACAGATGAGACTTCTTCGTGTTCTGACGGATCGTGGGTCCGAATACGGTGGGCGGATGGAGAAGCATCCCTACCAGTTGTTCCTTCACCTGAACGACATTGAGCACTCAAGGACCAAGGCCCGCCATCCTCAAACCAACGGCTGCACGGAGAGGCTCAACCAGATCATCAGGGAGGAGTTTTACTCGGTGGCCTTCAGAAAGACCCTCTACACAAGCCTTGAGCAAATGCAGGCCGATTTGGACGTGTTTATGGCCTATTACAACAATGAGCGGACCAACCAGGGAAAACGCTGCCTGGGCCGGACACCGAAGCAAACCTGGGATGAGGGATATGATCTGTACAAAGAATACATGATTGAGAAAACGGAGGTGACAGATGAAGTAGCGATACACTAAACCGAAAACCGCTCGACCGAGAGAGTCATGTAAACACAATTAAAAACTTCCGCAACTTATGAAAGACACTCTTCCGCAGCATCTTGCTCAAACGCATTTAAAGTTTCTTCAAATAAACTTTCTTTTTCTGACTGTAATTTTTTTTGAGATTGCGGCTGGTCGGAATACATCTTTCTTACCACCTTGAGATCCTCAGCGGTTGTATAATTTCTTTTTTGATATTGATTGAGCATACATTCACAATATTTTGAACGTTTCTTTTGAGGAAGTTCCTTGAGACCTTTCATAGAAAGGCAAAGTTCCAAATACTCGCTTTTAAACTGACTTTGCTGAAGCACTTTAGCTGTTCCAGATGCTTGAGCAGTCAACATACCAAATAAAATGAAAACGGCAGGTCCGACCGATATTAAAAATTTAATTAATTTATTTTTCATACTTTTATATCCTATTAGTTTTAAGATAACTCAAAACTCACATTCCATCCACTATTTGAAACTAAGCATTACCACAAATTTCACCGCGCTTAAGCACACTCAAAGGGTTTACGCGCGTCCCTTTTGAGTTCACTGCTTCAAGGTGAAGGTGAACTCCGGTTGAGCGTCCTGTAGTTCCCGCACGACCAACCTCAGTGCCAGCTTGAACCTTCTGTCCTTTTCTCAAAGGACTTTTCCGCTGCATGTGAAAATATCTAAGAGTCACACCATTATCGAGCTTAATATCCACAGAGTTTCCACTACCAGCGGTCCGATAAACCTGCTGTACTGTACCCGACATTGGAGCCCTTAAAGGCAGATTACGTCTTCCTGTTCTAATATCTTGTCCGTAGTGCATGGCCCGTCGTCTTGTTATAGGATGACGTCTCATTCCGAATGGAGATCCAATGCTACATCCACTAGCAATAACTGGTGCGCTTCTTCCATTAGAAGTTTGCTGTTGTTGAGCAAATTCTTTTTGGTGAAAATCAAAAACTTTCGATCCAATATCTAAAAGATCACGGTTCGGCCCAGAATCACTTTGATCCTGCAATCCACAATTATTGCAATCAGCTTCAATTTTCGTGTCCTCTAAAGTGGGTGTGTTTTCATCATTAGAACTACTGACAAGCCTTTCCAAAGCAAGAGAGCCAGAGTTTTGTAAATCATTTTCTTGAGCATAAGCTGTTATCGTTGACTCTGAATTATCTTGCCTTCCTGCGCCAAGTTGAACCTCTTCATCGACGGCTACAATCGGCTCAACCGATCGAATATACTCACCGGAGGCGTAACCTTCGACGCCATCCTGGGTTCGCACCTTATACCAACCATTTTGAGCTTGTCCTAAAATTTCAAAATCTTGATTCGGCCTTAAAGAGCCGACCTGTCGGCTTCTCGCTGAAGGATCATGTCGAATATTCAATGAACTTCGCACTCCATGAAGTTTACCCTTAGAACCACCTGAAGAAACTTTTGATGAGGGTAATGACGAGGCTTTTCTTTCAACTCTTAAATAGCGATCCCAAAACCA
>CAZWVK010000225.1:0-2703 GCA_964636785.1 uncultured Pseudobdellovibrionaceae bacterium
AGCGTCCTTCTTCAAGAGTGATCTTACAAGAAACGGGGCCGAGTGCAGATGCTAGATTTTTAGATTTAAAACCGCTCTGACAGGAATTAAATAGGAATGGAACAATCAGAATCCCTAGCGCAAACGCAGGCAAAATGTTTTTCATTTTTTGACCCCTTTAGACTTCTAAAATTCTATCATATTTCAAAATGTATCAAACCGGATGTCATATGAGTGTCTCAAAATGAACCAGCTTTCTTATTTTTCTCCTGAAGAAAGTGTAAATCTTCAGAAAGCCTCATCTCACAAAGTCGCTCGATTCGGTAAGCAAACTCTAAGTCCGTTAAAAGAATCTCCCAAAAAGCCTCCAGCGAAACCTTGAATAGAAAGCAAGGCTCTTCGGTGACGACTCTTGCGGTACGAGGAAGTTTGGCCATAACCGAAATCTCACCAAAGAGATCGCCCTGATTCAACCGCACTGTTTTTTCTTCGGAAACCTCTACACGAACAGAGCCTCTCACTAAGAAATAAAGCCCTGAGGTGGGATCGCCGTCCTCAAAGACTGTCACTTCAGAATCGACGATCTCAAGTTGCCCGGAGCGCTGAAACCGCTCAATCGTTTCCTCACTCACACCTTGAAAGTGTGGTGAGGACCCAAAAAACTGGCTCACGATAATTTGCCGTCTTAGAGTTTCAAAATGCTCTTCTCCCATATGCAACTCATGAAGAGAGGAAACGGGGATTCGAAGAACCTGACAGGACTTAAGTGCCTTTACAGTGGCAGATCGCGCTCCATTGGCACGAAGCGCAGCTTCGCCAAAAAATGATCCCCCCTCAATCACGCCTGAAAAACCAGGGGTTCGAGCTTCGCATTGCCCTTCCAAAAGAAGATAGATATCTGTTGGTTCTTCCTCTTGATCAATAATCGTTTGTCCTTTGGAAAATAGAATCACTTCACAAGAATTCAAAATCACATCCAATGCCTCTTCGCGAAGCTCACTGAAAAAGGAATTGCGCTCAATCTTTGTTCGGATGGATTCTCTCAAGAATATTTCTTTCGATGGATAAGCTTTTTTGAGAGTTGAGATAAAGCCATAAATACGATCTTTCAAGGTATAAGTGCGATTGATGATCATCTTTAGATCTGCAATCAAAGGATGAATTTCGATTTCATTCTCAATGAAATCCCCTTCGTAAAGAAGAATCAGGGTATCGATCAGTTTTTGAAAATGAACCACACCTTGCTTTTGATGCATCTTATCAATGATCTGAAAAATACTGTGTCTTCCATCACAAAGAAGAACAAGGTCGGCCATCGCAAAAGGAAGTTCAACCTGTTTGTCGTCAACCTTAAAGACAAACAGACGACCCGAAGGAGCAATGATTCCCTTACGAAGCTTTGGACAATAGGATTCGAGCTTCCTACTATTCAAAAGACCTCCGACGAATACCGCTTAAAAAATTTCGAATATTGCTGGAAATCTCATTTGAGAAACTTAGGTTTTCGAGAAACACCAACATCTGATCGAATTCATCAACGGAAATGGGCTTTAAGTCCCCCTCTGTAACTGGCCAAAAATCGGCGCTAAGTAGAAAGATCTTATCATCCAAGCCAAGACGAAATTCCCATCTTGAGTCCGGACTGTATGCCAAGCTGTCGTCATAAATGGAGGCCCATAGAATGGAGGATGTGTGCTCTTGGTTTTCATAAGATACTTGTTTAAGCCACTGTCCACGAAGCCCAGTTTGAATCCATCTTCGCAAATTTATTTTTAGATCATTGGAAGGGTTCAGAAACTGAATATGCCTACGAGCGAGATTCATGGCCACCATTCGACTCTGAACTTCAAAGAGCCCATCACATTCTATTTTAAGGCAGAATTCCTGACCAATTTTAAACTGCATCAGATCTTGGGAATCCTCAAGACAGACACCCCCTTCACTCAAATCTATAAGTGAAACCGGATGATTCTCAAATCGAACAACAGGCCCTGAAAAATCCTTCCAAGACTGAACCGGAAATTTCACTCGGGGATAAAGCCTTCGTTCCAGGTTGAGCCCATGAGCCATCTCATAGAGGTGAGGGGGATGATGAAGTGGTTTTTTAGCTTTCATGGCGGGTCACCATCCCACGACCCAGGATCGAAGCAGATCCCAGTATTCCGCCTCAATTATTTTTAATTTTGTTTTAGAGGCGTCATCATGAATTCGAGAAACAACCAGCTTGAGCTCTTTTCCATTGTAACTTACAACAGCAGGAAACTGACCTTTGCTCCATTCCGGAAGAGAGTCTTCAAGACTCATCCCACCCATGGAAACATCCACAGTTTCTGTGGAGAAATTTTTTCCACCTTGAATGATTTCAAATTTTAATTTTTTGGAATAGCGACGTGCAGACCGGCGTTCTTTGACGTCCATTTGCTCAGCACCCATGATAGAGAGTGTTTCTTCCGCATCCAGATTGATATCTTCAAAAAGTGGGCGCCTTTGAGGTGGGGCGGGGGATTTTTTTCCAGGAGCCTGATAATCTTCCGGTTTGATTCCGTCTGAATCACCCTTGAGATCACGAACGTCATCAAAAAACTCAGCAACAGCTAGAATCGATTGCCAATGAATTTCGCCTTTTTTACAAATCATCCAATCTTTCATTCGCGTTGTTGGAATGGAAAGTAAAACGATTCGGACCTGTTCTGTTTTCAAATCATCAATTTGAATTTTGTCGAC
>CAZWVK010000226.1:0-2661 GCA_964636785.1 uncultured Pseudobdellovibrionaceae bacterium
GAAAGACATCACTATTCAACTGGCTGACTGGTTCACGATTTAAAACTGTTAATTTTGCCGGCTCAACAACCGAGTTTCATCGTGGGTTGACGCTACCATTTTATGGTGAGAGCGCACAAGTGATTGATACACCGGGAGTGTATTCTCTTTTTCCGGGTTCTAAAGATGAGGAAGCCACTCTTAGTATTCTTGATAAAGATCAGCTTTCCCATGTCCTTTTGGTTTTGGATGCGACCCAATTGTCTCGCCAGCTTCTTTTGGCTTTGCAATTGAAAGAACTTAAAATTCCATTTTCTATTGCACTTTCAATGGTGGACCTGTTTCACAGCAGAGAAAACAAGATTCAAATTCGTGCGTTAAGTGAAGCGTTGGAAGTTCCAGTCTATGCGGTCGATGCGCGCTTAGGTGGCGGTCTTAAAGAACTGATTGATGGAGCAAGATCGGATGCAAAAAAGCATGTCGTTATTGAAGGTTTGAAAAAGGAGATTTTAACTCCGGAGTCGACCGAAGAGCTTTCTTTGAGGGGTCGAGAAATCGCAAAAGCTGTGGTGCACGGAGAGATTCGACCGAAAGAGAGTCGGCTTGATCGTTGGCTGATTCACTCTGTTTTTAGCCTGCCAATCTTTGTTGCTGTTATGACGGCGCTTTTTATCAGTGTTTTCTTTCTTGCAAGTCCTCTAATGGATTTGGTCGATTTGTTTTTTGCATCTTTAAGTGAGTCTGTGGCGGGTTTATTAGGAGAAGGGCTTTTCTCAAGTTTTATCACTTCCGGAATGATTGAAGGAACAGGGGCGGTCTTAGTCTTTGTCCCGCAAATTCTAATTTTATTTATTGGAATTAGCTTTCTTGAGGAGAGTGGTTATTTGGCAAGAGCGTCCACCTTGGTGGATCGCCCTCTTCACTCTGTGGGATTAAGTGGAAGATCATTTGTTCCGCTCCTTTCCGGATTTGCTTGTGCCGTTCCAGCGGTCATGGCCACAAGGAATTTAAAATCCTCACGTGAACGCTGGATTGCGGTATTTATTCTGCCGTTTATGACCTGCTCGGCCCGACTTCCAGTCTATGCGCTCTTGCTTGCATTCTTGTTTTTTGGTGAGCCGGCTTGGAAGCCGGGAGTGGCGCTGGCTTTTATTTATTTCGCAAGTGCAGCGATTGGAGCAACGGCTGCGTGGGCATTGCATAAAATTTTGAAGGTGAAAGAGCGCGGTTATTTTTTAATGGAGCTTCCGCCTTATCGTGTTCCGCGTTTTAAAACAGTGATTTTGGACTCTCTTCGGCGCACAAAATCCTATGTTGTGCGTGTGGGGCCAACGATTTTAGTTTTTGTTTTGATCTTGTGGATTTTGACTCATGTGCCTTATTCGGCCGAGTGGGATGAGTCCGAGCAGCTTCGAAACTCAGCGCTTGCACAGATCGGAGTGTTTTTAGAGCCGATCTTTAAACCGATGGGTTTAGACTGGAGAGCAGGGGTTGCACTTCTATCCGCCTTTGTGGCTCGTGAAGTTTTTGTTTCAGCGATGGCTGTTATTTTTAATTTGAGTGGTGTGGCTGAAGAGTCCATTCAAAATTCATTGATTGAACAGATGAAACTCGCTCGCTTTGATGACGGTTCCTTGATCTTCACTATGCCAACTGTGGCGGCGATGATTGTGTTTTTTATGTTCGCACTTCAGTGCGTGTCCACAACTGGGGTAACGATTAAAGAAATGGGCTCGTGGAAATTCGGCCTCACTCAGCTCGTGGTGATGAACGTCTTAGCTTACATCTTCGCCGTCATAGTCTACCAGACCTTATCGCTTTCGTATTAAGTGGTTCTGGCAGCGGCTAGCATGAGGATCGAGCAAATAATCTTTTAATGTGTCGCTCAGATTCAGATTATATATATGAATATATAAACATCCTGCGTACGGTTGTGCTTATGCACAGAAGGAAGTAAACTGTTGGTATAGCGTTCTCATTCGGCCAAGAACGGATGATCTGCATGTCTGTGGTTCTTGTACAAGTATGAGAAGTGCTTACCTCGGTATCATCCTTACGTCGTAAAACCCATCTGGCTAATGAGAATATCATTCACACACATCGAACTGTTTTATTTTGTAAATTACTGCAGTTACTTTTATGGCCGTTGAGAATGATAGGTTTTTATTTTTTCAAATCCGAACTTTTTTATCGCTTGGCGTTGATTGCAGTGGTAGCAAAGAAGTCTTAGGTTTTCTTCTGTGCTTTCTCCACCTAGTGCATACGGGCGTATATGATCAAAGTTCAAATTTCTTTTAGACTTACAGATTTGGCACTCACCCTTGTCTCTGATCCAGATTTGAGTTTTTAGGGGTTTTGAGATGTAGCGAGTTTTAGATTCTAATCCTTTACTTTTTACTGAGCTTGAGTGGCTTTTATTTGCGTCATCACTGTCCAAATCGTTTTCCTTCCGCCGCGGCCGCAACTCCGGCGCCGGAGTTCGAGTCAGGGGATCTGATTTTTGAGAGTCGGCCTTCAGCAATTTTGAACTCCGGCATCCGAATCTCTTCTTTCTTAATGCTTCAATGCCAATATCCGTTATTTCTCCCACCAATTCGGAAAAGCTTAAAAATGAGCCTTTTGGACCAAGAAGAGATCTAAGCTCTTCAAGTTTTTGCTTTAGCTCTTCAGTGACCACAAAAC
>CAZWVK010000227.1:0-2654 GCA_964636785.1 uncultured Pseudobdellovibrionaceae bacterium
GTTTTCTGAGCTCATAAAACGAGAAGCTCCAACAGGTGATGAAGTCGTCCCGTTTGACGTGACATTCGTAGGTGCGGGACCTGCAGGTTTAAGCGCAGCCATTGAGCTTGCGAAACTTTGCAACGGCGACTCCGAACTCAATTCCATTGAAATTGGAGTTTTAGAGAAAGCAGGAACATTGGGCGGACATAGCCTTTCAGGCGCCGTCGTGAACCCGATCGGATTTCAAACTCTTTTTCCTGAAATGAGTCTCAAGGATTTTCCATTTCGTCGTCCTGTGAGCAAAGAAAAAGTTTTTCTTATGACCGAGAAAAGCAGCGTTCGTCTTCCCACTCCACCAACAATGAAGAATCATGGAAACTACATTGGATCCATTTGTGAGATGGTGAGATGGCTTGGTGAAAAAGCCGAGAGTCTTGGAGTTAATATTTTAACCAGCTTCCCTGTCGACTCCCTTCTTGTGTCGGATGATCGCATCGTTGGTGTGCGCACAACCCCTGCTGGACTTGGACGAGATGGTCAGCCAGGTAGCCAGCATATGCCAGCAACCGATATTTCTTCTCAAGTGGTTGTTTTGAGTGAAGGAACAAGAGGTCCGCTCACACAAGCTTTTTACGATTGGCAAAATATCTCCGCTCAATTCCCACAGATTTATGCGCTTGGGGTAAAGGAACTTTGGAAAGTTAAACAGGCTCCAGAAGAGATCATTCACACTTTGGGATGGCCGCTTCCAACGGATGCATTTGGTGGAAGTTTTATTTATCCAATGTCCGACGACACGGTAGCTATCGGTCTTGTGGCGGGCCTTGATTATAAGAAATCAAATATGGATGTTCATCAAAGTCTTCAGCGCCTTAAAGCTCACCCACTTATCAAAAATATAATCGAAGGCGGAGAGTGTATTGAGTGGGGCGCAAAAACAATTCCTGAAGGTGGATATCATTCTATTCCCAAGAGATTAACGGCCAATGGCGGATTGGTGATCGGGGATGCCGCTGGATTTGTTAACGTTCCGGCATTAAAGGGCGTCCACTACTCCATGCTCTCTGGAATTCTTGCAGCAAGAGCCATCTTCAAAGCGCTTAAAGCGGGTGATGTTTCCCAAGCGGGTTTGAGTTCTTACGATGAAGCGATTTGGTCCGCTGATTTTATGAATGATTTGAAAAAAGTAAGAAATATGCGCCATGTTTTTAAAGATGGTTTTTTCAGTGGTGGTATTAAAGCGGGTCTGATGACTCTCACCGGTGGAAGCTTTCCTGGAGACAATGCCCATCACAATATGAGTGATGCCGAAGAATGGAAGATTTTTTCTGAGGACTGCTCTCCCCTTCCTCAAGGATCACTGAGCAAGGTGGATGCTGTTTATCTTTCAGGAAATAAAACCAGAGATGATATTCCACAGCACCTCATAGTCGGAGATGAAATTTCACCTGAGCTTGCTGACTTTTATTCTCACGTGTGTCCTGCCGGTGTTTATGAACGTCAAGGCGATAAGCTGGTTGTGAATGCTCCGAATTGCGTGGATTGTAAAGCGACGGATGTTCTCGGGCCAAGGTGGACTCCCCGTGAAGGTGGAGCAGGTCCCGACTACAAACAGATGTAGCCGCCAGTACGGGCGGCCCACCTATAAGAAGGAGTGAAAATGGCGAGCTTGTTTACAAAAATTTTGAACGGTGAAATTCCCGGAGACATTGTCTATCAAGACGAAAAGTGTTTTGCGATCAAAGATATCAGTCCTCAAGCTCCAGTTCATTTGCTCATTATTCCTAAGAAAGAAATCGTATCGGTTGGGCACGCGGATGATTCGGACAAAGAGGTTCTTGGTCATATGCTTTTGATTGCCAGAGATTTGGCGAGAGATTTAAACCTAACTGATCGCGGATTTCGTCTTGTTGCGAATATCGGAGATGAGGGCGGTCAGACGGTTCCCCACCTGCACATCCACCTCCTAGGAGGCCGAAACCTAACGTGGCCTCCCGGCTAGGCGCTCCCCAGGTCCACCCGCAAGAGCGACAAAAATTGTTAGCCAGGTGTCGGCAGGAAATGCCCAAATGGGGGCTCTGGGCGCCTAAATCCACCTAAAACCAGACGCTCTATGGCATCTGAATTGCTCAAGAAATCCATATGGGAAGAAGGCTCGTTCGCACCTTTCGAAAATCTTTAACACTGATCCTATCTCTGGGTCTCTCTCTTCCCTATCCGCAAATCGCATTAGGAGCTCAAACATCAACCGGTGGTGGCGGAGCTGTTCCGCCGATTTATCCGCCGACCACTTATGCAGAACCGGGAGCCTCTCAGCCCGATCCAAAGAACAATCCAAAACCAAGCTCCAAACAAGCTTTACCAAAAGGCTTCAGCAGCTTTTCTTACCATCAACAGCTCACCGGTGGGATCAAAGGTGTTACATTCGCTGAGGGGGTTGTAGATGCTCAAGGGCGCGAGCGGGTCTTTCGCTATCTTCCTGGCCAAACTTCCACCGTTGAAGTGGGCGTGATTGAAAGAGTCAATCTGAAGATCATCTCCAGCAGCATTGTGGTCAGTGATTATCAGATCAAATGGCTGGAAAAGGTTTCCATCCAATCACTGGGCCGTCAGGTCACCCCTCCAAATTTAAGAATCAACATTGAAGGAGACGGAAAAAGTCTTCATCGCGC
>CAZWVK010000228.1:0-2602 GCA_964636785.1 uncultured Pseudobdellovibrionaceae bacterium
TTTCAATCTGGGGAGCAGTGGTTAATCTAATGATCTTCGGCACACTCCTTCTTTCATGGCTCGAATGGACTGAAAGACCCGAACGCTACAAGCGACTTGGATTTGCATTGGCACTTGGGTCCGGGGCGGCGTCTTTGATCATGGGATTCATTTCTTTCTCGCTGATGAGTCACTATTGCTTATTTTGCATAGCACTTTATTTCCTTTCGTTTTTGATTATCGTGCTTATTTACCCAACACTCAAAGAGGGCTTTTTAGGCCCATTCTTAAAAGACCTTCCTTCCTATTTTCAAGAAAATCGCACCCTTCTCGGCGTTCTAATTGCAGTCCCTGTTTTAAGTTTTTTGTTTCATCGCATGGCACTCACCCATTTTGGGGCTGGAGAACTTGATCGCATTATTAATCAAGGCGTAAGAGGTTGGATTTCTGAGCCAAGACAAACTCTTTCCGTCCCGCCACTCCTCACCAAAGGCCCTGAAGCTCATGAAGCCAAGCTGATCATCTCAGAATTTGCGGATTTTCGCTGCGGTCATTGCAAAACAGCTGCACACTCACTTCAGACTTTTTCAAAATCCTATCCGAATGCTCGTTTTGAATTCTATGTTTTCCCACTCGATGGAAGCTGCAATCCTGGCGTGCAGAACTCAAGCGGCCTTTCGTGCTTCTTGGCGAAAGCGGTTTATTGTGCAGAGAAACAAAATCAAGGATGGGCTGTTCATGATTTGATCTTTCAATACCAAAATGAACTCAATCGAATGAGTGATGTGCCCTCTTTACAAAAGAATGTCTTAGAAATCACTGAGCATCTTAATTACAATCGGGACAGTTTCAACAGCTGCATTGAGGCTTCTGAGACTCACGAGGCTATATTGTACCAAAGCCAACAAGGTAAAAGCTTAAACATCCAGGGAACGCCTACTATTCTTGCAAACGGAAAGGTGCTTCAACTTGGTCAAATGATTCCTGTGCTGGAAGCGGTTTACAAAAGGAGTTCGCAAGCCGTTGGCAATTAGAGGCCGAGCAATCTCACAAGGGCATCTGAGATTTGGCTTGTGACCTGGTCAACCACCAGAAGGAATGACCGTCCCAATCCATTACTGATCGCCACACCAAATGCCACTGACGTCACCAAAAACAGACAGTGGCTTAAAGTTCGTAAAAACCAAGCGGTTGAGCGAAGGTCCTCAAGTTTAAGCTCTCGCTCAATCCTTTGGATGCTCGTCAATGACGACTTCAATTCCTCAAAATGCTTAAGAACGCCTTCATAAATCTCCTGCTGTTTTGAAAATGTGAGTGACGACACTCCAGGAAAATTTCGCTTCAATTCAATTGCCTGAATAAGATCACAACAATGATCAACGTAGCGACTCACTCGATCCTGAAACTGTGGAAAATCAGATTTATGATGAACGTAGCCTCGAAGGGCATCTTTAGCGACATCGTAGCTTTCTGAGGCCACATACCCGAGAATGCTTCGCTTGAGACTATCGATTTTTCCGGCCTCATAAGTTTTCGCTTTTAACTTTAGCGTTAAACCCTCTTTGACCTCTTGAGTTTTCGAGGCTTCCAATGCTTCGTAATCGATACTTTGTAGTGCTGCCATAGTCCTTAGCCTATCGGCTAGGGGACCAAAGGACTGGAGTAAATCTGGACCTCGGGCCAGCTGAGAGGCATTGCAGGAATCAATTTTGACAATTTTTGATTCATTCTGCGACAATTGTCTTATAGGCCAAGGTCGGCCTAAATCGATACCAGGATGGGGGAAATAATGAAGGATAATGAAGTCGAGATTGTCCTAAATCAAAAAGCACTTGAAGACTCTGGCTTTGCCCAAAAAAAGAGCATTGATTTTCAAATGCGCGGCGGTCCTGCCTTCGAAGACTATCAGGGCATGTCCCGAAAGTCTCAAGCCTTACAAAGCGTTATCAACCAGAATGAAGATCTCATGGCGAGGCTCAAAACAGCTATGTTTCGAATCAGTGAATTAGAGGGTCAGCTAGAAGAGAAGGATCTTATCACCGCCAAATTTAAAAAAGAACGCGAAGATCTTTTTGAACAAAACATGATTCTAAAAGAAAAGGAAATGATCTTTCGTGAGCGCACAGAGAAATCTCTACAGCGAGCTGAAGACCTTAGAGATGAGAATATCGAGCTTCTTAGCCGACTTGAAAAGGTAGAGCGTGCATTTAGAAGACTCTTTAAATACCGTGAAAAGCTTCGCACTCAGATTCCAGAGTTTAAGTCACTTAGAAAAAAATCACGTCGTCTCACAGAGGTTAATACTCACTTGCGCACTCAGGTCGAGGAATTAAGCGCACGCCTTCAGAGGATCCACACGGAAATGTCTGAAGCTCAGTCGAACCTTATCGCTGATTACGAGACACAGCTTCAATCTTTGACTCAGAAGGCTTCTGAACGTGATCTGTTTAAGAGTGCTAAAGTTGAATTTGAAAATCGCTCGATTGAACTTGAACGTGAACTCAGTGGTTTAAAATCAGCTTACACAAAAGAGAATTTCGCACTTAAGACTGAATTGGATCAGTATAGAAAACAAAGCAAAGAGCTCATCGTTCAATGCGAAACTTTAAAAGCTCAAGTGGCC
>CAZWVK010000229.1:0-2597 GCA_964636785.1 uncultured Pseudobdellovibrionaceae bacterium
CGATGACGAATTAAGGATTCAATCGTTCCAATTTTAATTCCGAACTCTTTTGCAAAAGATAAAAGCTCCTTTGCTCTTGCCATCGTTCCATCCGGATTCATAATTTCACAAATCACGGCGGCTGGATTGAGTCCCGCCATTCGAGCCAGGTCCACACTGGCTTCGGTGTGACCTGCTCTCTTTAAGACGCCCCCGTCTTGCGCCTGGATGGGAAAAACATGCCCGGGCACGATCACATCTTCAGGTTTAGCTGCGGGATTTGCCGCCACTTTGATTGTTAATGCCCGATCGGCAGCCGAAATTCCCGTTGAAACTCCGCGAGCGGCTTCGATACTCACCGTGAAAGCGGTTTTATTTGGGCTTTTATTGACATGATCTTTCACCATGAGGGGAAGTTGAAGTCTCTCGATCTGCTCGGATGGAAGAGAAAGGCAAATCAGTCCACGACCCTCTTTGGCCATAAAGTTGATTTTTTCGGGCGTGACGTAGTCCGCCGCCATAACCAGATCACCTTCGTTCTCACGATCCTCATCATCAACGAGAATCACCATGCGGCCTAATTTGATGTCTTCAATAAGCTCTTCAACGGAGTGAAGTTCCATTTGGCTCCTTGTCTTTGAAATAATGAATCAAACCTCTCGCAAAAGAGTCGATCTCGATATTGATGAAATCCTTGGCTTTCAATTCGCCTAGATTGGTAACACGAAGAGTTTCAGGAATGAGGTTTACACGAAGAGCATTCTCTTTGACCTCATTGATCGTCAGACTGACTCCATTGAGAGCGACGCTCCCTTTTGGCCAGAAATAAGCGCGAAAATTTTTAGGAAACTCCACCCAAAGTTCCAAGCCCTCTTCTGATGAAGTCAGGTCTGATACTTTTCCTTGAATGTCGACATGACCACTCACCAAGTGACCATGAATTCGTGCTCCTAGACTCAAGCTTCGCTCAAGATTTAAAATCGCGTGGCCCAACCATTCCTGTGACCAACCGGTGATATTTAAGGTTTCTTTTCCAATAGCAAACTGGATGGACTTTTCATCAAAAGCTTCAACGGTAAGACAGACCCCATTCACCGCAATGCTATCTCCGATCTCGATGTCATTGAAGGTTCCAGGTCTTTCAACCTGAACACGCACAACTTCCGTTGATGGCGAGAAAACATTTATAGCTTTAGAGGTGCACTCTACGATTCCACTAAACATGAATGGCCACAAGCTACCCCTCTTGGCAAAGGGCGTCAAGCCGTCTGGAACCCATCTTTTTTTCAATTGTAAGCTCAGATTCTCCGAAAAGATTTTTATGATCATTTGGAGTCTAGGGCTAATTTTAATCTCAGACCTAACTGTTGCTAAGACCTGTCTTCCACCCAAGACTCAAGAGTTTGAAGTCGAATCCACGACGGAGCGCTCAAGCACTGGATTCACCCAAGGATTGGAGTTTCATGATGGAGTGCTCTATGAAAGCACGGGCGCTTATCAAGACACCACCCGCTTGAATAAAATTGATGCAAACGGGGTCGTTACAACCATTAAGGACTTCGGTTCGGAGTTCTTCGGTGAAGGACTGACCATTTTAAACGACAAAGTTTATCAACTGACCTGGAAAGATCGAAAGGTTTTTGTCCATGATCTCAAAGCCTCGCCGCCTACCGTGTCCATGCAATCCTATAATCGCGAAGGTTGGGGTTTAACAAATGATGGTGAGCGACTTATTTCTTCTGATGGAAGCAGTCAACTCGCCTTTCACGACCCAAAAAACATCAATAACTTTACATTTCTCAACATAAGAGATGAGCACGGACCAGTCTCTAAACTCAACGAACTTGAATTTGCCAATGGTAAAATCTACGCCAATACCCATGGGGGAACCGAAGTCCTTCGCATTGATCCTAAAACCGGATGTGTCGATGCACGTATCGAACTCCAAAATTTAATGAATCAAATGTCGCCTGCACAAAAGCAAATGATTCTTGCCGATCGAAATTTTGTTCTTAATGGCATCGCGTTCGATGAGAAAAGTGACACCTTCTTTATGACTGGAAAAAAATGGCCATTGATTTTCAAAGGAAAAATCGAAGACTCCAAACCTAAAAAAGGCACTGAGGGCGGGGAATCACATTGTCAGCCGCATCAAACCACCTGCACGAATAAATCTTCAACGAAGAGATAAATTCCCAAATTTGTCCTCCAATTGGAAAATATTTCCGCTTCAGACCTCATATTGCCCTCGGCTCATTCTAAAATGGCCCACGATCTGCAATTGATACGATTGGATTTTAGAAAGGTCGATTTTGAAGACTTATTTAGGTATTTTTCTCTTCATCTGTCTCCCATTTTCTCAATCTCTCTATGCGAACGATGAGCTGTTTTTAAGCTTTGATTGGCGGAAAACCTCCCAACCCATTGGGCATTACGAATTCTGCAAAACTCAACCTGAAGAGTGTCGAATTCGCTCTCGCGGAGAGGTCAGAATCTGGGATGAGAACACTTGGGCCGAACTTCAAGAAGTGAATACGTTTTTTAATATCTCCATTACCCCTATGCTGGATATTGATAACTACGGAATTGATGAGATCTGGAGTTATGCGGACAATGGC
>CAZWVK010000230.1:0-2594 GCA_964636785.1 uncultured Pseudobdellovibrionaceae bacterium
CGGAGCTTATTGGGATGCCCATTGGAAGAGTATGTCATTTTGGGGCAAGATCCAATCACTCACTTGGAGAGATTTGTTCATGTGAGTTTATACCGAGCGCGAGGGATGCAGGAATCACGTTCAGCTGTGATAGTGGTTCCACCAACTGGAGGGGTGAATATTCTTGATCAAGGTTATGTCAATGAGTTTTGTGCCTCTGGTCTGACTGCGGCTCTGGTGTCCGGTTGGGAAAATCAGAACTATGTGAGCTTGGATTACAATATGCACAATATGGGTGCGCTTCGCTCTTTGGTAGCTATTCGACATGTTGTAGAGTTTTTGTCCTCCGAGGACCAAGAATCCATCGGAATTTTTGGCACGAGTGTTGGCGCAATCACAGCCGCCTTTGCATTTGGAGTGGATGCTCGCATATCTGCTGCCGCCCTGGTTGTAGGAAGTGCAAGATTTGCAAACGTTATTGCTGAAAGCGATGAGGAGGGCGTCTCTGAGCTGCGTCGAAAACGTATGTCGATGAAAGGCATCGAAGACGAAGAAGACTACAAAACAGAAGTTCAGAAACATGTGTATGTCGATCCCGCAGCTTTTTTAGGTGACACAAGCGGCCGACCCGCCCTCGTCGTCAGTGCGGATGCCGACACAACGGTTCCAACTCGTTATCAGGTGGAACTTGCTGAAATGCTTCAAGCCCAACCCCATCTACAGCTTTGGGGGAATCATCTTCAGGTCATTACAAAAACGTTTTTTCTCTACCGCAGCAAAATCTCCCAATTTTTTATTGAGCACTTAAAACCATAAGCTCCATCGCTTTTGGCTAATAAATTTCATTGATACATTTGCGGGCTTCTCACGCACTCAAGCCACCTTCTTTCGTGCATTCCAAAGATCATAGTCGGCCTGCATCCGCACCCACATTTCAGCCGTAGTGCCCAAAAATTTTTCGAGCACGATTGCAAACTCTGGGGAAATGGCGCGCTTACCATTTACAATTTCATTAATCTTACGCGGTGAACACTTACATCTACCCGCCAATTGTAACTGGTTGAGCCCCATTTCTTTCATATAAATCTCACTAAGCACTTGGCCTGGATGAAGAGGTTTTGAATTTTTAATCATGGATTATCCTTTGTGATAGTTTTCAATTTTAACATCATAAAATTCGCTATTCTTAAATTTGAAAGTTATGCAGTAGGGAAGTTTTACTGTCACGCTCCATTCATCTTTGCGATCGCCCTTCAATTTATGAAGTCGAATATTCGGCGGCTTACCTTTGATTTTCAAATCATTAATCGTCGAAGTGCTGTGCATGATGGTCAACAACGCCTTTGATCTAAGCCATAATTCTTTAGGTAACGACTTTGAAGCCGAACCTTCCCAAATCTCTTCAGCAGTACGATTACCAAAGCTTTTGATCATCCACGACTCCGAATAACACTATACCGGATAGTGTAATATTTTGCAAGAGATTCTGCTCCAGTGTTCTCTAGGCTTAGGGAACAAATTTAGGCCACTCAAGGCATATTTTTGTATCATAGTATAGAATTTGAAGTATGTATAAACGTCTCTGGTCGCCACCCACTAAGTCTTTTTTTGTTTGGCCCACGTGGCACGGGAAAGAGCACCTTAATGAAGGAGAGGAAGGCTCTTGAGAAGCCATGTGGTGGGTAGAAAGACCTGGTACGGCACCCATTCGGAGCGAGGGGCAGAGACGGCTGCAATATTGTTCTCAATTGTGGAGACCTGTAAACTAAACCAGGTCAATCCAAGAGAGTATCTTGAAAAACTAGCCAAAGATCTTCTCAATGGCCAGAATCCTTATACTCCCAAAGACTACGCTGACTTACAAAAAATCTGACGTGCCAGAATGACGATGTACGTAACTTGCGTCAAAGAGCCGACCTATTTGGGTGTCTCGATTCAGTCTCTATCTCAGCGAGCAGTGTCTATTGTGTCTGCGAAAATCGAGGGTTAAAACCCAAAAACTTCGCGACAAGTTCGTGCCGGGTTAGGCGATCCGCTTAAGTCAGCCTTTAGTCTTTCGGGCAAAATGCGTAATGTCGCTTCTTGTTGATTCAGGTATCTTTCTTCAACGAGGTTTGCCAGTTCGGATCGAAAGCGCATTGATTCCCAAGCCAGTTGCCATTCACCGTGTCCCGTTGGAATTGGAATAAGACTATGGAGTTGATCACGAGGAAAGGTGTAGTTTGGGTCTCGAAGACGCTCAACATAAGCAGCAACTATTGGCGCAAGCACGCGGGGATCAGCCGTAACGTGTTTGATGACCTGAGGTCGTAAAACAATCCACTCTCGAAAAAACGGGCGCTCAGCAGGGCCGACCGTGTGAAGTATAAGATCAACTCCTTCGAAAGCTCGCAATTCTTCCTTCATCGCCTCCTGATTACGAGGATCTAGCAGATCACGATTATCCGGAGTTTCACCTATTGACTCGACAAGGACGGCACGCGCCTTCTCCATATTAATCTCAAGTTGAACAAGAACTTCACCTCCATAGACATCCTGTCCGTTCGCAGCCACGCCGGTGATTGGGTTAGACCAAGCGAACAACATTGGTGTAAGGGAAAATGCTCCATTTGATC
>CAZWVK010000231.1:0-2570 GCA_964636785.1 uncultured Pseudobdellovibrionaceae bacterium
AAAGGAATATTTTCCCAACCATTTTGGAATATCTGAAATTTTAAGATGTGGATTCAAATCGCGCGGAACAAGTCGTTTTTCATAAACACTTTCATCCGCCTCGACATTAAAACCGTTGACTTCCTCAACGATTTCCAAGCGATCATCCAATACTCGATAAACAATCGCCCATCGAACGATTCCATTTCCCATGTCATAGGTCGAGATCGCCACCTTTGGGTTACCAACAGAATCCTGCTCAATGAATCGATCCAATTTCAATCTAACAAAAAAGGCATAAGCCCACGTGTGCCGTTCACCATCCGTTTCGTAAAATTTCGACCAGATTCGGTTGCGAACTGACTTCTTTCCTTTTCCCAAGAGTATCCAAGTCTTGTGAACATCCACTTTTTTTAGCCAAACCCACCGGCCATCAGGAAGCTTGAGAAAATCGCGTTCGATGGGTGCGTCCCCCATGCTCAAGCTGGAAAACAGAAACAGCATCAAAAATAAAGAACTACTTTTTATCACGGGCCTTCCTATAGCGAGATAAAACTTCGTCCGCATATTTTTCGCCATGTTTGTTCCATTGATGGTACATCTTCAGCGTATTTCTTGCGTTTTTAGAATTTCCCTTCGGAATTTGCGAATACTTGTGACCTAAAAGCCGAATGCCAAGTGCGGTATTTACATTGGGATCCAATTTGTCTTTGTATTTGATATGGATTAGATTTTTGCGTGCCTCAATATAGCCCTTCTTATTTGGGAATCTTCCAAGAACTCTCACCATTTGATCAGTGACTTGCATGAGGCCGGAAGCTGTACTTTTTGGATCTTTACTTTTGGCATTTGGATTGAAACCTGACTCAACAGAAATAAGAGCTTTGACCATCAAGGGGTCAAGATCATCGGGGAATTTAAGCCCCTGGGATTTCCAGTAATCGAGCCAAAATTGAATCAAATCATCATACTGACTGCCTTGAGTATAATCTGGGATTTGCTTCAGTGGAGAATATTTCTCTTTCGTATTCCAAAACAAGTAATGAATATTTTCGATAAGAAGACCCGGCTTAATTTTATTACGATTTTTTCTGACATGGGCATCTACCCACGTTACTGTGCCTGAATGACAGACCCGCTCATGCCCACGAACCACATGATAACCAGGAGGACACATTTCAGAAGGGTTTGGTTTTTTAAGTTCTGCCATACATTACTTTCTTTGAACCCAATTGATCAGTCTATTCGTCATAGCTTCTTCAGAGGTTTCGAATTTCTGCACAAGCGGTTTTGCCAGATACGGCGCCAGTATTTTTTCAGCAGGTAGATCCTTAGATTTAAAGGCTGGATGTTTGGCTAGATCAGCTTTGGCAAGTTCATATTCACGTTTCAAATGATCTGACGGTATCAATACGAACGCAGCGAACATATTTGCCTGCACTTCCATTGGATCGCGATGAAGATCGTTCAGTACAAACTTTCGCCAACCCTTTTCGTTCTGAAAATTTTGGCTCTCGATAAACTCCCTGTGTAAAACAATGTGACCCACTTCATGAGCCAATGTGAACCTAGCTCGGTTGGGGCGAGACTCCAACTGAGCCCGATCAATATTGATTTGCTTTAAGTCATGAGATGTCACCGCGTCCACACCAGTTGTATCCATCAAATCTGGAGTAGGAATGATGTCGATTTCCAGGTGGAACTCGATAATTTCCTCAATCGGAATGGGTAAGGTGTTATCGGAGTGATATCTTTTGAGAAAAGCTTGTGCCGCCTTTTCAATCTCATCCGGCGAAATGTAAGACTTAGCCATTAGGACTTCCGAATGAGCTCAATAAGTTTGTCTAGCTTTTCTTCATCTAAGTTCTTGTTGTCTATGGTCCTTAAAAAAATCGGCAACTTTTCAAGTAAGGCCGGATTCTTAATTTCATCAACAATAGATTTGTTAGAAACGGCAGCAAGATCAAAAAAAGATTTCCAGTCCTTTGAACCCTCTTTCAATCCTAAAGTCTTGGCGTAAAACTCAAGCTTAACCTTATCCTTTGGCGCGGGTAAAAGTCCTCGCTCCATACGCGAAATTTGAGCCGCATCCAGCTCATACTTTTCACAATATTTTCTTAGACTTAGGTTAGTCTTGGCGCGCAGTTTCTTAAACAAGCTTCCAAAGTTTTTCATGACGGCCTCCTTAAAGGAGGAGCAGCAAGAAATCCGTTTCTCGTGACCTCGTTGTACATATAATACAACGTTGTATAAATTTGTCAACAACTTGTTTTTGTGATATATGCTTGTTCTAATTTGGGATTTTTAGCGCTTTGACAGCTCAATTAGAACAGGCTGTATTCGGGAGAAAAGATTCTTATCGACCCTGTCGATCTCTTGAAGGCACGGATCCATAATAGCTTTAAAAGATCCTTGGAGTTCTCGCTGCTGTGCGGGATCTCTAAGTGATTGAAACCTTTTGTCTGTGATTCTCAGTTCTTACGATTCTTGGTCCCCAAACTTGGGAAAATAATGGCGGATTCGCCGCAGCTCACTGCCGTCCGGTGGATTTGCTGAGAGATCAAAAGCCTAACCTGGCTTTGGTCAAGGGT
>CAZWVK010000232.1:0-2556 GCA_964636785.1 uncultured Pseudobdellovibrionaceae bacterium
AATCCTGCGGATTTTGTTCATACAATGTTCGAACTTCGTCCAAAAAACACCGCCAGTAATTTTGCAAAATGAGCATTAAAATATCTTTGTTTTAAGCTACTTTCTAAAACCAAAAAGCTGTAAAATATAAGAACCCTGAGGGGATTCGAACTATGCTACACAACACCGATACATTGCCCAAAGAAGTTGTCCCATTGCTTGAAAAGCATGCGCAAATTCTTTTCGATGTACTTGGTAACAAACTAGTCGGGATTTACGTGCATGGTTCAAGCGTGATGGGTGGGTTTACAGCTACACAAAGCGATTTCGACTATTTGGCAGTTGTTTCCGAACCATTGACTCCAGAAGAACGACAAAAACTATCATCCGCTTTTCTAGAAATATATGGACAGAATGTGCCTGCGAAAGGCGTTGAAATGAGCATTATCAGCGAGAAATTTGCTGGAAAAGATTTTCGCTATCCAACACCCTACGAATTTCATATGGGCACGCAAGAGCAAATTCAATTCCATGGACTTCCTCATAAAGAAGAAATGACTGATCCAGATTTAGCTGCTCATCTAACCATTGTGAAAAAGCGAGGACTTTGTGTATACGGGAAGTCGATAGAAGAAGTATTCATAGACATTCCCAGAGAATATTATTTGGATTCAATAGCAAAAGATTCCGAAGAAAGTTTCCAAAACATTCAAAGTAAAACTGGCAATGGCGAATGTGTCGTGCCAAATTATGCTGTTCTAAATTTCTGTCGAGTTTTGGCCTTTGTTCAGGAGAACCTTATCACCTCAAAAGTCGAGGGAGGAGAATGGGCATTAAAGAACTTACCAAAAAAGTATTGTCCTATTATTTCGGCTGCACTACAGGAATACCAGAATACGGGTACGTCTGAGAAAATCGACGGGCAACTCCTAAAGGACTTTGCGGTGTACGCGCATGACAAAATTAACCAGTCGCTGTCGCCGATGGCAGATCTCCGTCGCGCAACAGTCATCGCATCTGCTGGTGCATCTACTCGATTAGCAGGTTCAAAGCTCTCTGACGAAGAGGTTGAGAAAATCAGTAAATCTTCTGAGCAAAAGTAGGAATCTCGAATAAGGCTGGCTTTTCTTGATAAATCCGCCTCAATTTTCGTATAATTCTATCAACATTGCTGTAACTAAGCCGCCCTATCGGTTCAAAGTTGCGCCAATCATCACCGCCAATAGAACTAAGTATCGGAGTGACCCACTTAGTTCGAAAAGTGCAGTTTTCCTGAATAGGAGTAGAATTAAGGAATGGCTAATGTCCATTCTTTTTTCTATTCAACTGATACTGACAAGCAGACCCTGCATCGTCGAATCGTTCCGAATTCAACTCAATTTGAGCAACAACAAGATTGGTGGGACGATTTGAGAGATTTCCTAGTAGCTGATCTAAATGAAAAGACTGGACTACCAATATGTACTTGGCTACAAGGTTCTTACAAATTTGGAACGCAAGTCCGTCCAAAAAATAAAAAAGAAGAGTTTGATATAGACTTAGGTATCTATTTCAAGTGGGAAAGTTCGAGAGATACAGGGGCCTATTCAGCGAAGGAGCTTAAACACTTAGTACAAGAAAGTTTAAAAGTGTACGCATCTGAAACAGCTGATGCTACTGCTGTTCTCG
Source organism: uncultured Pseudobdellovibrionaceae bacterium (assembly GCA_964636785.1). Taxonomy (GTDB): domain Bacteria; phylum Bdellovibrionota; class Bdellovibrionia; order Bdellovibrionales; family UBA1609; genus UBA6776. Next base: position 1,648 of record CAZWVK010000232.1, read on the forward strand.
AGCCTGGAAAAGAAAGATGCAATCGTATTTCATTTACAGAGGGTTTTCATATTGATGTGCCAGTTTATCATTTATATGAAGAACATGACCTACGCTCCTTAGCCACTGAAAGTGGAAAATGGGAGGACAGTGACCCTAAAGCAATATACCTCTGGTTCAGAGAGAATTTTTCTGATGATGACAGTAATCAGGTGCGACGTTTAATTCGCTACATGAAGATGTGGTCAATTCTCAATCTTGAGAACCCTCCGTCTTCTATACTCCTTACTGTATTGGTTGCAGAAGCATATAAAACGCTTAGCGCTGAAGATGTTCAGGAAGATGACACTGCATTATTTCATTTGTCAAAATCAATCAAAGCGAGACTTACTGGAACTAGCGTTGTAAGTAACCCAGTTGATGGTACGGAAAACTTAAATCGTCTTTCTGAAGAAGAATATTTTTTATTCCTTGAAAAACTTGATGTCTTAAAGAACATCGCTGATAGAGCATTAAGTTCAGATAGCGAAGCTAGTGCTGCGTCCATATGGTCGGAAGCGTTTAAGCATTTCTTTCCTGCTCCAGCAGAGGAAACGGCTAAGCCAGCTGAAAATAAAAGTTTATCGAAAGTCTTGTTTGTTCCTCAGGTAAGAGTTATAGCCACTTCAAAAACAAACACCCATCACGAACCGTGGATCGGTACCGACCGAATTGGTCCAATACCTCGTGACTGTAGTATAAAATTTAAACTTATAAACTTCGATCAGTTGCCAGATGGAGCACATCTCCAATGGATCGTGCGTAATGAGGGTGATGAGGCTGAATGCATAAATGATCTAGGACATCCTGCTGGAGAAAATACCAGTGAAGCAGTTGAAATTGGGGACAGGCACTATTTTCATACCCGCTCCTTCCCCCTGCTCTACACGC
>CAZWVK010000233.1:0-1269 GCA_964636785.1 uncultured Pseudobdellovibrionaceae bacterium
CTTAAATTTGAAAAGCGAAGGCGCTTTATAAACGGTCCAACAAAAGGCATAGCACCAGACATCAGAAAGACGGGCCCAGTCATTGAGCCCGCGGTTCGTGGATCTGCCAAAACCCCAAAGGCTAATAGTGCAAAAAGAAAAGCAAACACCTGAGTCCAAAGACAAACTTTTAAGAACTGAATCATTTCCAAAACCTAACCTCAAGACCAAATGGAAGCAATTCGCATCTTAGAAATCCGTCCAGCATAAAGGACGCTAAGGCGCCAGACTCAATTGGTTTTGTGCTCATCTAGCTGTGAGCTTTGCATTTTGGTTGAGCGAAACCAAAAAGGAGAATAAAAAATGCAAAGCCCAGTCTTAAAAATCAAATCTGAACTCACACATTTTGGCCTCAATCCCGCGCAGTGGTTGGTGCAGAAAATTTCTCTTCAGGGAGATGGAACCTATGTTTATTTCAAATCTATAAAAAGCTGCGGCCTAGAGTTGAAAGGGATTTTAAAGCGATCAAAAACTCAAAACTTCAAGCTTGCATCTTTGGAAGTCTGTGGGATCTAAGGATAGCGCGAACAGTTTTCTGAAAGAATGGATAAGTCCCATACGGAAGATCGCGCCATATTGCCGGCTCCAGGTAGATCTTTAAGCAGTTTCTCACGAAGTGATGCATAGGCGTCACTTCCAAAATAAAGTTCATATCGACTCTTAAGCTGACAAAAAAGCGAAATGTCGGCCACATCCAGCCATCCAAATTTCTGCGCATAGGTTTGAGGTGGCGCGCTTCCCCACGCCAATCGAACCAGTAACTCCGAAATATAAGTAATGGCCTTTTTAACTTCACTCATGGAAGCGACATCATCGCGACACTCACGCGGAACCGCACTCAAATCATCAAGCATTCTTTTGGTGAGTTGAAAAAGCTCAAGGCAGCCACCCGGCTTGTTTGTGATCTTGCAGTGCTCAAAAAGTCTTTCAAACTGAGTTGTTTTCTCGACCTTGGATTTGGGATCCTTAAATAAAAATCGCGCCTGAGCATTCTTGAAGACTTCAATCTGAGCTTCACAGATCGATTTGGGTGGGTCGGTCATTATAATAAAGAAAATTCCACCTAGAATAACAATGAACGCTAAAAAGCCTTTAGGAAAAAGGGAGAGGATCTGTTGCATCAACTAAAAGGCTAACAGGATCAAAAAAAAAGAGCCAGCTTCATAAGAGCTGGCTCTTTCTCGCTTCCTTTAAGTCTAGGACTTAGAAGTTCATTTTAGCTTCTAGGAA
>CAZWVK010000233.1:1369-2503 GCA_964636785.1 uncultured Pseudobdellovibrionaceae bacterium
TAAGTGGCCAAAAGACCTTCGAAAGTCACAGGAAAATCTTCCCAGTCATTCTCATGAATCACTGTTCCATCTCCCATTGTGAAGCTTCCACGACCGAAACGGAGAGTGAGCGCATCGTTCACCATCCAAGTTCCATAAGCTTCTTGAACAAGCATCATGTTTTGATGATCGCCAGTTCCGTTCAATTGTGCGCGGTTAGGACCGTCGCCAGTTCCACCGTAACCGAAGCCTGAAGAACCCCAGTCGGCGTTATGAAGAAGAGTCACTGTTGCAGAAAGCTCGTCAGTGGCTTTGAAAGTTCCGCCGAGCTTGAAGCGGTGGCGAATATGGTCTTGTGAAGATGGACCCACATCTTTCACACCAGAAATGTTGTTATCAAACTGATAGCGAGCTCTATACTCAGCATTGAAACTGTGATTGGTCGCAGTTTCTTGCGCTTGAGCATAAGGCGCCATAGCCAAGAACGCGGCTAGTGCTAATGCTTTTCTCATAGATGTACTCCTTGTTGAGACATGTTTATGTTTTTGACTTTCCACTAACTTTAAAAACCAATTCATTCATTCCACTCACCTTTAGACGAGATCCCCCGATAAAGTCCTTGGGCGAGTTTTGGCCTTAAGACTTTTTCTTCTCGTCACGATGCGTTTGGTTCATCGTAGAGTCTGGGTTTTTGAATTGGCAATGAAAAAAAGACAAAGTGGAGCGCCAGGTCCTGATAAAATCGATCTGACGAAATTTTATGTTGCAATATTCACGTGTGACGAGTCTTTCTCACAACACTTGGTTGATTTATAGGCATCACCCCACCTTGGTCGATGAGAATTTAATGATGCCTATGGACATCTGCGCCGCTGTCATTTAGTTTCATCTCCTTTGAAATCCTATTTCAAATTGAAAATCTATTTCGACCCGGGGAGTGGCGCAGTCTGGTAGCGCATCTGGTTTGGGACCAGAGGGTCGCAGGTTCGAATCCTGTCTCCCCGACCAATTTTTGAATACCGCAGTCGCAGAAAAAATTAAAAATCCCAACAATCATAAACATTTGAAATCATTGAAAAGGGCCTTGCAACCCTCTCTTAAATCTTTCGTGAAATCTCACGAAATGTCCTGAGTTTGCTACTTTTTTGCTACTTG
>CAZWVK010000234.1:0-2487 GCA_964636785.1 uncultured Pseudobdellovibrionaceae bacterium
CTTTATGAGTATAAGTCGATTCGATTTGAAGGGTTTCATCCATTCTTAATTCATATGGATTGCCCCAATGAACACAGTGCGATCATAAAAGGATCGAGCGGACTAAAGTTTCGCAAAACAGGAAGCAGCAATCGGCTTGATCAAATCAAAGTTGAAATTAAAAAGGCAAGCCCCGGATCACCAGTTCATGTTTCAGCAGGCACTTACACCGAAAATGACTCAGGAACTTTGAAGATTGAGCTTCTCAGCAAGGCCGATGTATTAGATGCATTTGAGCAGCCACGGCTTTTGAGCCTGAAGCGAACACCGGACCAGGTGGCCTCAAAATTTTCAAGAGTTCGTGCAATGGGGACTTACGCTTCAAAGCTGGATCCGGAAGTTTTTGCCAGCCTCTCCTTCCGGAAAGAAAACTCGATTCATTATTTCAGCTTTATTGCGCAATCGACAATTCCTTCATTTCTTCAAGGTAGTTCTATTGGTCATCCGATGGATTACAGCGCCGCCGTCACTGCTCATCGCACGATCCATTTGGATAATCTGGAGAAGCGTATTCTTGTGGGTGGCGGAGTGGAAGCCATGAGAATTTCCAACTTTGAAGCCGATCCATCTTACACTGCGCTGGGGCCAAAGGTTCACCTTGGATTTCATAAAGCTTACGAATGGTCAGATCGCTTTTACCTCGGGGCTTTTGCCTCCCACTCCATACTATCTAATCAGTTTTTCAAAATGAGCACTACGGATCATGTGAGTGAACTGGAGCTACGAATAAGTCTCGTTCAGGCTGATGGGCGGCTCCTTGAACCGAAAGTCACCTATCAGATTTTTGATCTCAAGCATTTCAATGGAAGAGATGTTTCGACTGTTAAACTAGGACTGGGGGTTAGGTTTTAATGTTAAATAAGTTAAAAGCATTTAACGAATATATTCGATCGCACTTTTCCCCCATTCAGCTTGGTGGCAAGAGCCTGACACATGTTTATCTTTATGCATTGACGTCCATCGCTATTCTAGCACTTGCATTCAATGCCATTAAATTCGGTCTTTATTCTGATCAAGACCAGGCTATCAAAACTATTCGAAGCATTGAGCGCCAATTGGTCCAATCGGATCGTGTATATAGTCAGCTCCTGGATCTACAGCTGAGTTCCAACTGGAGAGTGCGGAATCAGAATCTTCAGAAAGCCAGAGATGGAGTGACTCAGCTCTTAACGATACACGAGGATCTCGATCGGCTTTCCCCAGTATCGAGATATTGTTATGAGCACGGATGTATTGAAGATGCATTCTCCTCTCTGAGTGAAATCGAGAAGAAACCATTTCGCGTCACTTCCAGCTGGGCAGAAAGTGCGGAAGATGAAATCAAAAAATACAAGGCCCAGCTCGGACATATCAACGTTTACCTCGATGAACTCACAACCGAGGCCAATAGCAATTTGATCTTTCTCGACATTGCATTCCTCGCCTGCCTATTATTTTTTCTCACCTTCCAAGCGATCTTTATTTTTAAACCAGCCGTGTCCCGTCTGGACCACGCCCTGTCGGTCCGATCGGATTTCCTCAGTCGAATAAGTCATGAAATTAGAAACCCCATGAATTCCATCCTGGGTATGGCTGAAGTATTAAAAGGAACTAAGCTGAATTTTGAACAGAGACAGTATCTGGACAGCTTGCTTCGAGCCGGTCAGACACTGCTTGAAATGCTTAATAATTTAATCGATGTTGCTGCTGTCGAAGGGAAGAATGTCACCTTAAAGGCATCTTCATTTCATGTCTTTCAAATGGTTGATAAGACATCTCAGGTGGTTTCCTCTATCGCTCATCAGAAGGGAATCGAGTTCTTTGTAAAAGTGGATCCGCGACTCAATCGCAATTTCATCGCTGATGTGGGACGACTCGAGCAGGTTTTGATCAATCTTTTGAATAATGCCGTGAAGTTCACGCCGAAGGGTTATGTACTTTTGGAATTGTGTTTGATTTCCGAGACCGAAGATTCATGTCGTGTCTGTGTTTCGGTGAAAGACACAGGTATTGGAATAGAAAAAGACAAAACGGAGGAAATTTTTAATTCTTTTGTTCAAGAGGATTCCTCTATCAAAAGACAATACGGTGGATCTGGACTTGGATTATCCATTGCCTCAGAAATCCTCTCGATGATGGGATCACAGCTCAAAGTGGAGTCTGAAAAAGGAGTCGGATCTCACTTCTTTTTTGAAATCAATTTGAATATTGATTCTGGATTGAAAGAGGAGCCCGTTGTCGATGCCACTTCGCCAGGTGTTCTTCTGTTTACTGGGCAGTTCACGAAGATCTTGGATTCCATCCTCGATAATTCCTTTAACACCCACTATATCTGTGAAACTGAGCAGGAGCTTCAATACGCTTTGGAAATCTCCAAAGTTCCACTCCATGTGGTCGTAGATGACTCTGTTGGTATCATCAATATGATCTCTGTTCCGAAAATCATTGAGGGCGACTCACGGGTTCTCT
>CAZWVK010000235.1:0-2471 GCA_964636785.1 uncultured Pseudobdellovibrionaceae bacterium
GTGAGGAAAGTCTTCAAAGCCATGGTGACGAAAAAGATCGTAAAGACGATTGTCGGCTTCTTCGAAGGAATAGACTTTTTCTGGCTTTCTGTGGACGCCCTTTTTAAAGGGCATTTTTTTCTTTCCCTGCATGTGTCTTCCTTGTACATTGACCGAATGAATCAGACAACTCTCGATCCTATTTTAACAGCGGCTTTGGAAGCGATTTCCAAGGCGGAGTCTTTAAAAGCTCTTTACGATGTCAAAGTGCTCTTTTTCGGTAAAAACGGACATCTCGCCGAAGCGATGAAGGCCATGGCCACTCTTCCAAAGGATGAAAAACCGGCTTTTGGGAAACGAGCCAATGAAGTGAAAATAGCCATTGAAGAGGCTTATTCAAAGAAAGAAAACGATCTTCATCAAAAGGAATTGGCTGAAAAGCTTGAAAAAGAAAAGATTGATGTGACTCTTCCAGGAGTCCCTAAAGAAATGGGCTCTTATCATCCCGTCAGTCTTGTGATTCAAGAGTCGGTGGCCGCGTTGACTCGTTTGGGATTTGCCGTAAGAACAGGCCCGCAGATTGAGGAAGATTGGTATAATTTTGAAGCGCTCAATATTCCGCCGGATCATCCGTCGCGTGATATGCAGGATACTTTTTATGTGGATGACAAGCATGTTCTTCGGACCCACACAAGTCCGATTCAGATTCGCACCATGCTCGCATCCAAGCCACCGCTTCGAGTGATGGCTCCTGGCTCGGTTTTTCGCTGTGATAGTGATGTCACGCATTCGCCAAACTTTCACCAAATTGAAGGACTTTTGGTGGATAAAAAAGTGTCTATGGCTCATCTCAAAGCCACAATATCTTTTGTCCTAAAAGAGCTGTTCGGATCGAAAGTGGATGTGCGTTTTCGTCCAAGTTATTTTCCATTTACAGAACCTTCAGCAGAGTTTGATTGCTCGTGTCCGATGTGTGAGAGCAAAGGATGTCGCGTTTGTAAGCAGACCGGGTGGATTGAGATTGGTGGTTGTGGCCTTGTGAATCCAAAGGTTTTGGAAGCCTGTAAAATCGATTCTTCAAAGTGGCAGGGTTATGCATTTGGTTTTGGAATTGAGCGCATGGCAATGATCAAATATGGAATTGGTGATATTCGACTCTTTAATGAAAACGATGTGAGATTTTTAAGGCAGTTTCAAAAATGATGATTTCGTTAAAATGGATTTCCGATTTTGTAGATGTCAGTGATTACTTCACCAAACCCCAGGAGCTTGCTGAGATTTTAACAGCTGCAGGCCTGGAGGTGGAAGGAATCAAAGACCCCGCAAAGCAGTTCGCAAATGTGGTGGTTGGAAAAATTATTGAGAAAGATCAACACCCCAATGCGGATCGCTTAACCCTTTGTCAGGTGGATGTGGGTGATGGATCACTCAAGCAGATTGTGTGTGGAGCGAAAAACCATTCAAAAGGGGACAAGGTGGTTGTGGCTCTTCCTGGTGCAGTCTTGCCGGGTGATTTCGCAATTAAACTTTCAAAAATTCGTGGGATTGAGAGTTCGGGCATGCTTTCTTCTGAAAGTGAGCTTGGGCTTTCAAAGGAATCCGATGGCATTCTTATTCTTCCATCTGAGGCACCTGTGGGCGAGCCTTTTGCGGAATACTTTGGTCTTAACGATGTGATTTTGGAAATCAATGTGACTCCAAATCGAGCGGATTGTTTGAGTCACTATGGCTTAGCAAGAGAGCTGTCTGCACTTTTAAATCGACCGCTCAAAAAAGTGGAAGCCTCCATTTCGCCGGGTGATTCGCTTTCAGTGAAATCAAAAGTGAAGCTTTCTGTACCAGCCTCAAAAATCTGCCCGCGCTACTCAGCGAGGTATATTTCGCAAGTGAAAGTCGGCCCAAGTCCAGATTGGATTCGCAAGCGTTTGGAATCGGTTGGCCTCAATTCGATCAACAACGTGGTCGATATCACCAATTATGTCATGCTTGAGCTTGGTCAGCCTCTTCACGCATTTGATGCGGACCAGTTGAACGGCGCGGAAGTGATCGTTGATTTGGCTGGAAAAAATGAGAAGTTTGTCACGCTGGATGGAACGGAAATGGATCTCTCTGGTGAGGAGCTCACTATTCGAGACTCATCGCGAGCCGTGTGCATCGCGGGAGTCATCGGTGGAAAAAATTCAGGAGTGAGTGAAGAGACGAAGAATATCTTTTTGGAATCCGCCCACTTTTCGATGGAATCGGTTCGTAAGACATCTAGAAGGCATGGACTACAAACAGACTCGGCCTATCGGTTTTCTCGGGGGACAGATATTTCCAATGTGACCTTGGCTTTGGATCGCGCGGCTTTTCTACTCGCGAGTGAAGCTGGAGGCCTAGTTTCAAGTGATCACTACGATATTTATCCGGATGAGAAAAAAGCCTCTGAGATTCAGGTGAGTTACTCCTATGTTTCTGATCGACTCGGATATGAGGTAGAGAGTGGGGATTTC
>CAZWVK010000236.1:0-2460 GCA_964636785.1 uncultured Pseudobdellovibrionaceae bacterium
CTTTTAAATAACTGACTGTGCCGTCCTTCTTAACCAAACGGGCCAAGCGAATTTCAGATGAAAACGTCATCGAGATCTCACTCACAAAAAGACCAGAGAACTGAAGAATTTCAAGATAATCTTCTGGCTCTTGACTCACACCTTGTGGCCGAATCTCAAGCACACCATCAGACGTATTTGCATCCGCTCCTAGATACTGAGCGTATTTTTGTGAATAAGAGTTCTCAACCACACGGTTGTCCTGAACGAGCACAAGACTTTCTTCCTTCTTTCCAAAAGCATCAAAGCCAAGTGCATTGAGTCCAAAATCTCTTTTGGGATTCACTCGAACTTCAAACTTCTGCCCTTCAAACTTCTCGATCAGATCACTGCCTTTCGCATAAAAAGGAAGACCTTGATACTTTGAAAACCCAGACAAGCGATTCTTCAGTCCATTCAAAATCTGTCCCAAATCCTGATCTTTCACCTTGGTCCAATACTGTCCCGCCGGCATGGGCTTCGCATCCAGAAGCCCTCTGGATCCTTCCACCGATCTTTTGCACATCTCTTCAAAGTTCAAATCTTCCGGTCGGACCGCCCATGCTGTTTCCATAAACTCTTGTGAGTCGTCTTCATTGGAAGAGGAGAAGCACACTTCGGCATAGATTTTTGATTGAGGATACTCCGTCTTAAAGCCGTTGGCGGCTAAAACGCGATGTGTGGATATAGAGCAAAACAGCTCCGCGGAATTGAATTCGGCCGAATGAGTTTGGTCAATGGCTTTAATCAGTTCCAGTTTCAACCGAGTGGATGCCTCTTCAAAGTCTTCCAAAAACTGATGCGCGCAAAGTTTTGCATCCGGAGATACCGGCTCAGATGGAGCAGGTTTCCATTTCTGCTCAGACGCCAATTCACTCTGCTTGATCAGCTTATCCACCTGCTCCTTCAACGAAAGCATAGAGTTCAAACGGGTTTTCGCATAACCCAAATGAGTTTCGGTCTTCTCAGTCCATACCTCTAGAAAAACATCATTGATCACCACCGAGCGAAGTTGATTGGGCTCAGATGCTTCACTCCCCTGACAGAGGTAAAATTCATTGCGCTTGGTCTGAATCTCCTCTAGACGCCAGAACGCCACTTGAGGCTTGGAAAGTAAGTTTTTAATTTCTTCGGTTTGAATCATGATTTATTTCCTTTTCTCTATCCAAGAGTCGCATTTTCTAAAAGCAAGTACGTTCCACCGCACCCGGCCTTCACATATTCCTTATGATACTTTCCACATCCGCCCACTTCATTCCAAGGGTGCTTGGATTGATCGGGTTCATCGGAGAAGGCTTCAATTTTTGAAACTCCAAGGATGGAATTCAAATATTCCGGAACATGTCCTGTCATTTGCACCGCTCCACCGTTGGGCGCCACAAAAGTGCGACCAGTGAGTTTTCCATCTTTAACTTCTTCCAAGTATTGAATCCCAACTTGAATTCCCATGCCCTTTGGATCTTCCATGCCACCATAGGATTCGGTCGCTAAAAAGCCATCGCCCATCTCACTTAAGAGTTCATTGAAGGTTTTCTGACCACCTTCAAAGTAAGTGTTGGTTTGCCTTGAATACATCCCATGACTCCAATCCTGACGTTTCCCATTGGCACTTCGTGGAAGTCCCAAGCGAAACGCAGACGTTAAGTCTGTCATAGGTGGCTTCAAGTAACCCTTTTCAACCAAAATCTGTTTCTTTGCCAACCATCCCTCTTCATCAAAAAAATAACTCCCCCATGCGCCGGTGTCTTCCTCGCCGTTTTTATAAATCGCTGGGTTGTTCGCAATGGTCGCCAAATCATTTCCAACACGGATTTGGTTTTCATAAAGCTCCTTGGCTTTAGATCGATTTCTCATCCATGTGTCCGCTTCTTGAGAGTGTCCAAAAGCTTCGTGAGCAAAAACCCCAGTTAAGGTGGGTGACAATAAAACTTTGTATCGTCCCGGCTTCAAGCGCTCCGCTTTTTCCAGATCACTGAGTTTCTTCAACAGATGATCTAATCCCAAATTCGACTTTGGGTCTAAAACCTCAAGGCCGCCCAGTGAGCCTCTCGCCTGATGAACCTGATGCGATCCTTTCACGGCCACCAAAACCCGTGATGGTCGAAGGAGACTTTGTGTCATACGAACGGAAGGATCGATAAACAAAAACTCCTCTAGAGAAATTCGGTAAGACAGCTGAACAAAATCCAAACTTTTCTTTTTACTCTCAAGCTCCGTTTGAATCGCTGAAAACTCATCTTCTGCCATTTTCATCAGTTCGGCATCTTGTGATGGAAGAGCTGCGCTCATGCACGTTCCAAAATGCACCCAGGTTTTCGCATCCGCATCTTTTGGAATTTGACTTGAAATCTCTTCTTCCAAATCACTTTGAAGACGCTCACCCCAGGTCGGTGATTCATATTTTTTAAATAAAGTTTTAACGTCTTGGTTCAGCTCTTCGGC
>CAZWVK010000237.1:0-2459 GCA_964636785.1 uncultured Pseudobdellovibrionaceae bacterium
CCATAGGGGGATTAAAGCGGTTCTCCCAGATTGGTGTCATGATTTTCATCATATTGTTGTAGACGTGTTGATTGGACCAACTGATGATAGTCGGGTCGCAACGGAAATGTTCAATAAGAGGTACTGGTGGTATGGCGGCTTGTGCAAAAGTTAGAAGAGAAAACTCTTTACAGTCAAAGAATTGTGACTTGTCATGCTTTATTAGGTCGTACTTTCGCTGTAACGAGTCCATGATTCCTTTTTGCAGGAATCTCAAACTGGCATTTGGGAGTTGTTTTTCGTCACCAACAATGATGGCATTTTTCGCACGATAGAAGAGATGAGGTATAGATGTCTGACTACATTGTGATGACTCATCCACAATCACGTAATCAAACAAGCCTTTATCTAGTGGGAAATAACGGGATACGTCGTCGATGCTTACAATCCAACAGGGGAAGTAATAAAGCACTTGAGAAAAGTCTATAGAATCCTTTTTCTTTAAGAATGTGAGTGTTTTTTTCTTCCTTCCCAGTAATTGTTTTAACTTAACTAAATTTGCGTTCGCCAAACGACTTTTGCTTGCCACATAAAGAGCAGAGAGTCTCGTGAAGAGAATGTATTTGTGTACAAGCTCTTTGTTTCTGCTTTCGACCTGTTTAATGCGTTTAGCTACTGTGCTCGGGGTTTCCTCTACTATGCCTCCATATAGTTGTTGCAGCCTATGGCATTCCACGACCTTTTCCAGATCCTTTAGCGGCTCCGGAATCTGATAAATATTCTTAACAATGAAATCTTTGATCGAATCAAGTGAATTGGGAAGGGTTTGCAGTTTCTTTTGTGTTGTCAGTAGTTTTGAGTAGTGCTTAAAGAGTGTTAGTTGGTGATTAACAGATCGTAAGCACTCTTGTATTTGGATTCCTGAAGACCAGTCGGGAGACCCAATTGTCATTGGGAGTTTGGATGTTGCCTCGGTATACTCGGTGACACTTTGAAGATAATCCTTAGCTTGCTCAAAATCAATTTTTGACCTTTCAAGAGTCATTGATAGTTGTTTTTTAAGTCCTATCTGTTCAAGCTCTGAACAGAATTGATAGAGGGGTAGGTAGATATCAATCAGACTGCGGAAGGTACTGTAGTCATGAACATTAAGCAGGTGTTTCGAGATAAACCCGAAATCATCAAGCTCTGTCTGTAAGGTATTTATTTTGAGCAAGGCTCGCTTTAGTTTGATAACCTCCTGAATTTTCTTGAGTATTAAAGGCTTGGCTCTTTTGTCAATTTGGCCGAGACCGAACAATCCTGCTGCAAAGTCATGGGCATTTACCGACTTTTGGTCAGTGAACTTTGATAGGAAATGTAGGTTGGATTTACTAAGAATTTCGAAATTCTGCTCAAGCTCTACGATTGAGTGCTTATCATCTGAGGCGATGGGAAGAAGCTCGCTCAGATTTTCGATTTCTGAAAGGTCGATATCATTAGACTTAACTGTTCTACTCAATTTTTCAAATTCTATAGGCGAAAGTTTGGCTATTTGGTTGAGAAGATCCTGACGCTTTGTATCGGTGGGGATGTTGTGCTCTAGCTTCTGGAATGTCTCTCTATATTTTCCGAGAAGAGAAATGTATTCCATCACCTGGTCAATATCACGGCTGACAGTAAGCAACTCCTGCATCAGCTTTTGATTAAAGTCATTGCTCGTAGCCTGATGTAGTAATGTTTCGACTATTTCAGTTGCTGTGGTAAGTCTTTCTATAGTGCTCTCAATCTGTTTGGGTTCAAGTTTGTATTCACTCAGATTGTTCAGGTTTTTGCCTACACCAACAAAAGAATCGATAAAATCATTAAGGAGTTGAACGTTCTTCTTTGACTCCTTGTGGGAGAATGATTCCGAGGGATCAAGAATGGCGTAATCTTTTAGTTGATGGAGCCTTAGGGGTGAGTCGGTGGCTGAGTTGTATTTTTTCCTCTCATCTATCTTTAGTTCAGAGAACCTTTTTGATAGTGCTGATATTTTGTCTTTATTGACGCGCAGCTCATTTTTAATATCTGAAAGTTCAAGAGACATTTCGTACGATGACCCAATCCCCAGCGAGTAAACACTTAGTGCCTCGAGTTTAGTTCTAATGTCGTCAGCGATACTTGATTCCTTCTGTCCTCTGATTAGAGAAAGCTCTAGAGGCACAGTAAGCTCTGGATGCTTAGGTGCCGGTAACGATATATTTTTCTTGAGTTTTTCTCTTACGACTTCTAAAGCCTTTGGTTGTTGACTGGTGACAAGTACAGATTTGCCGCTGGCGATGAGATGGCATACCAGGTTTGATATGGTCTCAGACTTTCCTGTTCCGGGAGGTCCCCATACCACTGTAAGTTTGTTTTGCATTGCCGCATCACAGATTCTTTGTTGTTGGACGTTGAACTTAAGTGGAAAGAAGTAATGATCTTGTTTGGGATTGGTGTCTTTGGGTTCAGATTCGGCG
>CAZWVK010000238.1:0-2431 GCA_964636785.1 uncultured Pseudobdellovibrionaceae bacterium
GGAATGAACTTGCTGCCTAAGATACGGATAGACTTCTCGCTCAAACCATTCAGCAGCGGATTTTTTCAAAACCTGCTGTCTTTGACTGTCCTTGATAAGCTGGTTTCGGCTTTGTGCCCAAGAAAACTGGGCTGAGACTGTAAAGATGAGACTCAATAAAATCAAATGTCGAACTGTCATCTTTAACTCCTTCTTTGGGCAATCGTGGATTCTATAGGTTCAAGCAGAAGTAGTAAATGGAAGAGGGGAAGCGAAGTATAAGTTTCAGGGTTGTGTAGCGATTGATCAGTCTGCGAAATCAGCGCTATCGGCTGCTCAAATTGTTTTTGTTGCCATTTGGAATGTCTTTTTTAAGACTTAAGATATGAAATCACTTAAAAGTCTCTTCATAGGTCTCAGCCTCATCCTGTTACATAATTTTTCTTACGCCAATGTGGTGGGAGCAGATACGCAAAATTTCAATCCGACCACGAATGGTTTGGACTTTGTCACAGTCCATAGCTCAGAGACTCTGAAGCCATGGGTTTTTAACTTTGGATTGTTTTTAAACTATGCCGTCAATTCACTTCCCAATTACGAGGACAAAAGCACTCAAACCCGAACCAACTTCAATGATTCTCTCTTGTCATCGGATTTGAACTTTGGCGTAGGACTGATGAGAAATTGGGATGTGGGGTTTAGTTTTCCCGTCCTGCTTTCGCAAAGTGTGGATAGCGATGTCGCAGCTTTTCGGGGAGAGTTTGCAGAGACGGGCCTAACAGAGTTTCGCGCCAATACCAAATTTCGCTTTCTTGGCAATGATGCTCAAGGCATGGCTGTTGTGGCCTCAATGAATCTTAATCAGATTGAAGACAATCCGTTCTCGGGCAGCGGAGCAGGCCCTACTTATAATTTGGAGTTGGTGGCAGACACGACCTTGGCGAATCTTTGGGCGCTGGGTGCGAATATTGGTTATCGTTTTCGCCAGGCGGGGGATCCCATCGCAAATGTTCCTGTTCAGCCTCTGGGTGATCAGTTGATTGCATCTGCAGCCGCGAGCTATCTCGTTCCAGGATTGGATGTGAAAGTGATTTCCGAAATCTTTGGAAGCTATCCTATGGAAGATACTGTTTTTGCTTCTGATCGAGATCTATCGACACTTGAATTTTTATTGGGTGCGAAGTGGGATGTTCGCAGTGATGTCGCGGTTCATGGTGGATTTGGAACTCAAGTGATTCACGGGACATCTTCTCCAGATTGGCGAGTGTATACGGGAATCAATTGGGCGATTGGTCCATTCTTTAAACAAAAGCCATCAGCAATTTATAGAATTGATGAAGAGATTGTCGAAGCTGAAATGGCGTCTTATGAAGATTTTTATGAAGAAGATCCGTTTGCATACAGTGGTGCGCCAGCCAAACGTGAAACTTTCAGAGGGCGAGATGTTTTGTTTGAATTCAATTCTGATCGCGTAGCCCCTGAGGCTATGGAGAGTATTAAGCAGTTTGTGGCTTATCTTATGGGGCCTGCGGGATTTAAGGAGCTCGTGATTGAAGGGCATACCGACTCGATCGGAAGTGATGTTTACAATTTGGATTTAAGTCGCCGACGCGCAAAAGCCGTCGGAAGGATCATGGTGCAAATGGGAATCCCTGCGAATCGCGTAAAAGCGGTGGGCTATGGTGAATCCAGGCCGATCGCAGACAATGGAAACTATCAAGGCCGCGCTATCAATCGCCGGGTGGAATTCCAGGTTTCACGTTAGGGGGCGTATTGAATATCCCGGTGCTTGAAACCAAACGATTGATTCTTAGGTCGCCGACACTTGCAGACGCACCTGCTTATAAGAAAAATTTTATAAACTATGAAGTGATTCGGCATTTGGCGGCGCAGGTTCCATGGCCTTATCCAGAAAATGGGATCCATGACTTTCTGACTCAAAGTATTCTTCCCAACCAAGGAAAGGATCGCTGGGTGTGGGGGATTTTTTAAAAGACACACCCGGGGAATTGATTGGAGTCGTAGATCTCAGGCGAAATGATGAATCCGAGAACCGTGGTTTTTGGCTCGCTCAAAAGCACTGGGGAAAAGGGATCATGGCTGAAGCCGTGATCCCGGTGATGGACTACGCCTTCAGCGACCTCGGGTTTGAGAAGATGATCCTCTCCAACGCCCTTGGTAATCACGCTTCGAGGCGAATTAAGGAAAAGACTGCGGCAAGATATATCGGGACCGAGCCGGCTAAGTTCGTTGATCCGCAGTACGCCGTGCGCGAGCTTTGGGAAATCACCAAAGCGGACTGGGCTAAGTTCCGCAAAGAGTAATATTGGTGACGAATATAGAGAACGACATCGTCGCCTCAAATCGCATATATTCGCGGAAAAGGTACGGCGTACCTGAGGTTGGAAAAAGGGAAACTCTCAAACGCAATTCTCCATAAGATCTTGGTGTG
>CAZWVK010000239.1:0-2370 GCA_964636785.1 uncultured Pseudobdellovibrionaceae bacterium
GTTTAAGTCGACTTTTCTGCCCTTTTCCAAGCACTCCAAAGTGAAGGGACCTCTTGGACTTCACTTCAACAAGAACAAGGAGGCCAGATTCATTTCTAGCTAAAATATCGATTTGAACATGTGCAATTTTTTGATTCTGAGCGAGGATGCTCCATCCCTTGGATTTTAAAAATTCCGCAGCATAAAGCTCGGTTTTATAACCCGATCTCCTTCGCTCCGCGAAAGGATCGTCGATGAATGGCACAGATTCCGATTTTCTCGATCGCTTCTTTATGTATTTTCGTCGCATAGCCCTTATGAACCTCAAATCCATATCCAGGATGATGTTTTGAGAATTCAATCATCTGCTGATCGCGAAAAACTTTGGCCACAATCGAGGCTGCCCCTATAGGCTGCGCCCGGAGATCGCCTTTGATTAAGGTCAGCTGCTTAAAGCCGTTTAGATTAGGGATTTTAAATTTTCCATCCACTAAAACCAGACCGCTTTGAACTTTCAAATTCTCAATGGCTCTTTTCATTGCAAGAAACGAAGCTTGAAAGATATTGATCTCATCAATTTCCTGCGGAGAACAAAGACCAATAGCCGTCCGGCAAACGGATTGAATTTGACGAGAGAGCTCGAGTCGAGTTTTGGCAGTTAATTTTTTAGAGTCCGTGATTCTAGGGTCAAAGCCGCAATCCGGAGATTCCACCAGAACGGCCGCTGCGACAACGGGTCCGGCAAGACACCCTCTTCCCACTTCATCAACGGCGATCAGTGGGAAAGGTTGGTTTTTCCAATCAAATGGCTGAATATCCAAAGGACTTAAGATTCAGCTTTCTCTTGCTTCTCTTGATTTTTTGATGAGGCACTTTGCTCAAACAAACGCTGAGTATCCAAGCGCGCAGCACGACCAGAAAGATTTCTAAGGAAGAAAAGGCGAGATCTGCGAATTTTTCCTCGAGAAAGAATTTCGACTTTTTCAACAGCCGGTGATGCAATTGGGAAAGTTCTTTCCACACCAACGCCCGAAGAGATTTTTCGAACAGTGAATGAGCGCCCAATGCCTGAGCCTTGAACTTTAATCACCACACCAGTGTAAACCTGAATTCTTTCCTTTTCGCCCTCTTTCACGCGAACGTGAACATTAACGTTGTCACCCGCTTCAAAATCCGGCAAGCGCTCGACTCGTGTTTTTAAGCTAGCATCCTGAGCATTCGCCCAAGTGACTCTTTGAATCAGGTCGGTGGAAGTAGAACGAGTTGAAGACTTTGCCATTTTTTACCTCTTTTTTAGTCCTTGAAACCTCGAAGGTCTATCATGACCCCATAAGTCGGTCAAGACAGATACTCACTGCCGATCGCACTGAAAGATGCCTGTAATCGTCTTGAGAGGCGCCCTTGATTGGCGCCAAAAGCCCATCGGCCTTCTCAAATACCGAGTCCGCCAATCCAAACCCCGTTCCAAACACAAGCAAAATGGGAGGGCCATCTGTTTCAAAAATCATCTGCCTGAGATCTTCAAACTTATAGCGCTCAAGCCCCCGATCCCTTGCTGAAGTCGTTATGATAAATGGCTTCTCCTCATATTGCCTCAAGAGATCCTCTAAGGTTTCAAAGCCAGAAACCATATCCAAAGCGGTTTTTCTTTTCGGGTTGTATTTAGATCCCCACCCAATCCTCCAGTGATCGAGCACCCGCGAGACAAACATCAGCTGCTCTTTCATACGATTGATTATGAAATATTTTTCAACTCCGTAGGTCCGACAGGCCCTGGCGATGTCATGAATGTCGAAGTTGGTCACATTGGTGCACACGATGTTTTTAGCTCGATCGAGCACTGGCCAATGGATGAGCGCAACATGAACCGTTCTCACCGAGACACTCCCAAAAGCTCTTGCTCTTCGCTGGATAGCTCTTTGATCTTAATTTCAGCCTCTTTCACATCGGATTCCTTAATCTTTATTTTTTCAGCTATGTCGGGCCGGCGTTTCATGATTCTCAAGATCCCAATCGCTCGCTTCAAGCCTTCGATTCGATCATGATGTCCACTCAGTAAAAACTTTGGCACATCAAGACCTGAAACCGTCTGAGGGCGAGTGAAGGATGGACACTCAAACCCTCCTCCGCTTTCACCAAAGCTGTCTTTATCAAATGAAGCCTCATGGCCTAGCACATTTGGAATCGCTCGAATGAGACTCTCCATAACAACCTGAGCTGGAAGTTCGCCACCATTTAAAATGTAATCGCCGATTGAAATTTCAAAGTCAGCATATTTATAAATCAGCCTCTCATCAAATCCAGCATAGCGGCCGCACACCAGCGTGATGGAGGGGAAACCCTTGGACCAATCTTTCACAAAACTCTGATTCCAAAGCCTCCCTTGTGGAG
>CAZWVK010000240.1:0-2359 GCA_964636785.1 uncultured Pseudobdellovibrionaceae bacterium
GATATCTTCATAAGTGCGCTTATCGTTGACATAAATGCTTCCAAGCGAGAGCAAGTTTTCAAATGGAAGTGAAGTGCTTCGGGCATCGTCGTCAAGATTTTGTGTGAAAAGCTCGCTCAGTCGCGAGTCTTTGTTGGCGCGAAAGTGAACTTTAAGGAAGCGACTCATATTAAAGATTGAGTGTAACTGACACTCTGACCTCGGGTCTCCTCAACACTGACACGAATTTTTTCCAGTCGCGGAACATCTCCAAGTTTTAAAATCAACTCTTTGCACATCCATCTGGCTAGTTCCTCGCTGGTGACATTGCTGATTGGAAGTAAAACGGTATCTTCTTTCGGGAAAGAGTATTTCCGTGATTTAAATTGAACAGAAACCTGTCCCTCTGATTCTTTGACAGAAACATAGGGTGATTCCAGAGGAAGAAGAATCTTTTCATCCACTTTATCACACAGATCTTTAATGATGGGCTTCACCAAGTTGAAATCAAAAGCAAAGCCTAAGTTTGGATCCAAATCCGAAATCTTAATGGAGACTTTCAATTGATAATTGTGACCATGAAGTCGCTCGGCCGTGTGTTCCGACAAAACAGTAAAATGGCTGCATGAGAATTTAAAATTTTCCTTTTGCAAATGAATCGCAAAGCTCATTTGATTGTACACACCTGTAGGAATTCCGATCTGGTTTTCAGATCCTCTTTAAAAGCTCCCCTTAGATCGGTAGTTACTGTGCTTGAGGCCGCGTCTTCAATGCCTCTTTGAATCACACAGTAGTGCCTGGCATTGATTTGCACGGCCACATCTTCGGTCTCAAGGACATGTGTCAAGCAATCCGCAATCTGTTTTGTTAATCGCTCTTGAACCTGAGGACGTCTTGAAAAGAATTTCGCGATGCGGTTGATTTTAGAAAGACCAATCACTTTTTTGTTTGGGATATAAGAAATTGTTGCTCGCCCATCAATGGTCACAAAGTGATGTTCGCAAACTGAAATGATCGAGACATCCTTGATCGTGATCATTTCATTGTAATACAGATTGTTTTCAATGCTTGTGATCTTTGGAAACGTGGATGGGTTGAGGCCAGAAAAGATTTCCTTTACATACATTCGCGCCACTCGGTTCGGAGTCTCTTTTAGGCTGTCATTTTCTAAATCAAGCCCCAAAGTCTCCATAATTTCCGTAAAACACTGTGAGATTTTTTGAATTTTGTCGGCATCACTCATGCCATTATCAATCATCGGTGTGGGCCGGACATTTGAAAGAATCTCTTTAATCTTTTCGCTCACGTCTCTTTTCCTTCCTTTCAGCGGCCTGTGCTTTGTTCGCGCCAACGAAATCGCAGCGAAGACCAGATTGAGAGTGCAATAAAGGTGGCTCCGATAAGACCAGTTATCACCTCAGGAACGTGCACAAATGCTCCAAGGAGCATCAGTACCGCCAAAGCACCGATGGCGTAAAATGCACCGTGCTCTAAGTAGCGAAACTGTGCGAGCGTTTCTTTTTCCACCAACATGATCGTAAGACTACGAACAAACATTGCGCCAATTCCAAGACCAATACCGATAATAAATAAATTGTTGGTGAGTGCGAATGCGCCAACCACACCATCGAAGCTAAAAGAAGCATCTAAAATTTCCAGATACACAAACATCGCAACACTTGCTTTCTCAATGTCAATTCCGTCTTCAGAGGGAAGCTGAAGGAATGCACTTATTCCATCTACAACGATGTAGGTCACAAGACCAAATATTCCAGCTATAAGAAAGCTAACCTGGTCTTGAGCATTGGGAAGAAGGCGGGACAGCCCATAGAAAGTCAGTAAAGCTATAGCCAGTTCGACGGTTTCCACTTTTCCAATTTTAGCGAGCGGCGCCTCGATGACGCGGACCCAGTGCACTCGCTTTTCGTGATCAAAAAAGTAAGTCAGAGCAACCATCAATAAAAACGCTCCACCAAACCCCGCAAGGACCACATGAGAGGAAAGCATAATTTCCTCGTAACGAGCCGGATTGGTCGCTGCTAAGACCAGAGCTTCCCATGGATTGACATTTGCGACGATACTGACAACAGCGAGCGGGAAAACCAGACGCATTCCAAACACCGCAACTAAAATTCCCCAAGTGATAAAGCGTCTTTGCCAAAGCGGTGTCATCTTCTTTAATACAGTGGCATTGACAACCGCGTTGTCGAAGGACAGTGAAACTTCCAGAACGGAAAGAATAAATGTCAAAAACAGGGCACTCAGTGCGGCCTGTAAAGTTCCACCATAATAATAGCCAACGCCGGCCCCCAAAAAGAGGCCAACGAAGGTCACGAAAAAGGATCCATAGAAGTATTTAATCATTGGGGGACAATTTCGG
>CAZWVK010000241.1:0-2355 GCA_964636785.1 uncultured Pseudobdellovibrionaceae bacterium
AGTGGTATGATCCATGCTTCTTGAATTAAAATCGCAAGACCTTCACTGCAGATTTTTTTCTTTTCCTTTTGGGAGTGGGATTAAGACAAACTTTTTAATATTTTTTCGAAGCGCTCATTTTTAAAACCAATAAAATTCTCAGCGTTGTCTTTGGAAAATGTCTCTAGGGCTGCGAGGCATGTTGGTCGATTAAGACTTAAGCCCTTTCGAAAAAGAGCAGGTGGTTTGGCTTTAAGCCAGGCTAGAAACATCTTCTGTTCTCGCGATTGAAGCTCAAGGTTGATCTTTAAGTCGGATCTCCATTGACCCTGAAACCATTCAACCCCTCTGCGGATGTCTTCTCCGCCCATTTGGCTAAATCCAAAGACAGGTTTTATTTCAGACGGCCACGAAATAGAAGAGAGCTTAGCCGCTCTTTTATAGCAGGCATTGCCGTTGTAAAAACGCGAGGGAAGGGGCGGGCAGCCTGGCTTTCCATCTGTTGCAAAGAGACTTTGAAAGCCAGCTGGGTCAAAGCCTTGTGCTAAATTCTTTCGAAGAGTCTTAAAGGGTTTGAGATCATTGGAAAAACCAATGTAATCAAATCGAAGCACCGGGAACTGATGAAAGGCTTTTGACTTTAGAAATCGCGGAAACTCCTCCACGGGAAGCCTTCGTAAAAGATGAATTTTTCCAGATTCAAAAAGTTGCAGTGAAGTGCTGTCCGAATCAATCACCAATGCTTCAACGGAATGAATGAGGTTTTTGTTTTTCGTATCTTCAAAATGCTTATTTCTGTTTAGGACATATCTAACTCCAGCTTGAACTTCACTGAGTCGAAATGCACCGTTTGAAACGGACTCGTCATTTTTAAACTTTGTAGACTTAGACTCGGTCGCTGTCGAATGTCTTGGATAAAGCGCTGGATGAAGAAGTTTGTATAAGAATTCAGAATCAGGGCGCTCAAAGGTGATTGCAAATTCTCGCTCGCTTAAGATCTGCACGCCAAGACTTTTGACAGAGAGTTTGTTTTGATGAATCTTCTCTGCATTTTTCACATAATAAAGAAGATCCGCTTGCGAAGCTCCGGATCTAGGATCAATTAAAAACTCAAAAGCTCTCAAGTAATCCTGGGCCATCACTTTCGATCCATCACTCCACTTAGCATCTGAATGGATTTTGCATTTGAGTAAAAGGGAGTTTTCCCAACTGCACCCCCCTTCATCCTCAAGAAGTTCAGATTTGTCGGAGTAGCGGTAAAGCCCACGCCTAAGAAGAGTGATGAGGTAATTTCCGCTGGCGTTATTGAGCATCTGCGGATCCAGCGTTGAGGGATCTGCCATCAGTGTAATGCGAAAAACCGGCTCAGTTTCGCGCTCGGCATTCGCAGAATCCGATGGCCAAAAAAAACGTATTAAAATGAGACAGATCAAAGCAAACGCTAAAGTAAACCTAGACTCATGTCGATACGTTCTAAGAAGAGATTTGGTCATTTGTTGCCAGTCTCTTTGAAGGGGCGGTCAATGAATTTTGGATTCAGACGAGCAGCTGTATTAATGTTCGGACTCCTTGTTTTGGGTCACTTTAACAACTGCGGAGTCTACGAGACCGGGATGTCCGATGCCAATCAATTCCAGATGGCGTCACTGAACTGTGAGTCAGAAGATGACTGTGTTACGAAAAGCAATGCAAATTTAAAAGTCACACCATACCCATCGAGTGATTTTGCTGTGCTGCCTTCGCAAGCGGCATTCAATATTGGTGGTGATTGCAATGAGGCTGGCTTCACCAATCACCAAATCACATGGACTTTAAAACTCAATAACATCGTCGTTCGTCATTCCGGAATGATTATTCAGGGGACTTCCAGACATTCGGCCTGTGTTAATGGAAAGTTCAGAGCTTACGTATACTTAAAGAGTCTTAGTGCGAATGAAGATCCGGTGGATCGCACGGGGCTTTTGGTTGGAAATGGGTTGAATCGTGCTTCGTATGATCTTCAATTTGAGATTTTGGCACTCGATTCTAAGGGGACATTGGTTAGAAATGTCAATCAAGGCGGAGTTCGAACCATACGTCTAATTCCCTTGAGCGCTGAGTAAACTCAATTTACTTTTTTAACAGGCTGATTCTCCCCAAGCGTTTTACTCATATAACTTTCCCATTTTGGCAGACCCTCAATCGAGACGTCAGGAAATCTTAGAGACCGAAGCGGGAATCTTCGTAAAAACGAGGGCCTCATTTCCACAGGCGCTTCCTTTAAATCATTAAAATGTGAGAGAACATGAGCGAAGCCGCTCTCTTTTCTTAAAAGATCTGAGGACTTTGGAGACAAGAGTTCATTGATCACTTTACGAGCAAGTTCTTTGTTTGGGC
>CAZWVK010000242.1:0-2348 GCA_964636785.1 uncultured Pseudobdellovibrionaceae bacterium
TGTAAGTGTTCAGCGCTCTCTGGTGAGAAGATGTGGCTAAAGTTTCGATTAATAAGATTGCCCGGAGTTCTGAAGCCAAGAGTGAAGACCAATTTGTCATTGATCTGCTCGATGAGTCCGGTGCGGCAGTTTACAGAAAGAAATCCAGCTTGTCCGCTTTCAACGAAGTCATGATAGAGAGCGTTCCACCCCTCCGGGCTGGGCGCCTCTCCCTCCACCCCCAGTTCTTTAGTAAACTCTGGGGTTTCATTGTTTTCGAGACCTGAAAGCATATTCACACAGACCTCAACATCAAAGGGACGCTCCTTATTACCCATCTGATAGAAATCAATCAGTTTTAAAAACGTGTCTAGACGCAAGTTGATTTTTCCACCTTCAATGTTCTGATAGTGACGATAATCAATCTTCATCTGGTGAGCCGCATTCACTTGGGAAAGTCCCATGGCCTTGCGACGTTTTTTGAGTTGTTGGCCAAAGTCTTTTAGAAATTCATTGATGTCTCTCATGTGTAAGCTCCGTATAGTTAGTTAATTGGTTTACCCACATGACTTTAACCAGAAGAAAACCACCGTTCACTTAATTATGAACGGATTTCTGTTAAAAAACCTACACATTTTCAATAGGTTAGATGTTAAGAATTTTACACAGTTGCATTTCTCCAAGCGAATTCAGAGATTTGCACCGTCTCATCATGCTAACGCGATTTATTATGAAAGAATTAGGCTTGCGGCTCTTTGTAGGCGGTCAATGATCATCTCCCAATGAGGATCATTCTTCGTATTTGGATCTAAGGGAATCCAAATGGCTGGGTTTTGACCTTGTGAATTTTCACGCAAGAGTGAATACAGATGCCGAGCTGCAATCACTGGAGAATCGGAAAGCTTTAATGTCCGCCATTCCAATGGAATCGAACTTGAAATCTTTTGCTCCATCTTATTCTTTTGCTCATGAGTGAGTTCCAAGTTTTTAGTAAACTCAAGAACAACAGGTGCTTTGGGTTGGTAATGAACTTTAAGCTGTCCTGGTGCTGCCTTGGAATGTCCGGACTCTACGGACACTCCAAATGTTTGACAGACACTCTCAAGATCAAGTCGAGTGATAAAACCAGGACGTAGAACAAATAGTCTTTTCTCACTCTCATCGAGACTCACAACGGTAGACTCCAAGCCGATGGTTGTGTCTCCGCCTTCCAGCACAGCCACGGATCCTGCAAATTCCTCAATCACATCATTGGGCTTTGTGGGACTGGTTTTTCCAAAGAGATTCGCAGACGGGGCGGCCACAGGAACACCAAGCTCATCGATCAGTTTGTTCGTCAGAGCGTGATTGGGAGAGCGAAGTCCCACATCAGGCAGCCCTGAGGTAATGAGATCCGAAATCTTTTTATTTTTGGGAGCAATCAAAGTGAGTGGGCCTGGCCAAAACTGTTTCGCAAGCTCGATATATAATGGAGGCCACTTCAATGTGTAATCTCTTGGATCCATGCCTTGAGACAAATGCACAATCAATGGATCAAAAAATGGACGCTTCTTTGTTGTGAAGATTTTTTTGAGTGCAGCTCCATTGTCGATTCGTGCGGCCAAACCATAGACGGTTTCGGTTGGTATTCCGACCACCTCACCATTTTTTAAAAGATCTAAAGCTTTTTCAAATTCAACTATCGCCATTTTTGCTGGCAATGATTGCTTGAACTTTCAGGCAGTGTCCATGTTTTTTTACCAGAACCAGTGGAAGTCGGATAAGAGACCATAAAATCTTTCACTCCGGTGTTGATCTGAATCTGGCTTGAGTCTTCGATCTGCGCTCGCACGGAATCAATGGGTGTTCTGCAAAGTGGGCTAATCAGGTGAATCTCACGGTCCGATTCCGGCAACTCAGGACTTCTTGAAACCACAAGAAAGAGTGGAACATTCATATTTGCAATATCAATAAATAGAACTCCATCTTCATGTGGAAACTTTGCAATATCTATTTGATGAGTCTTTACAGACTTCTTACCATCTTTCTTTTCGATTTTTACGCGGCTGGAAAGTGATTTTGGAATTCCATCCCCTGTGTATTGAGAAGTGGATTGAACTTCCAAAACCCAGGAAGCGCCTTTTGCATCCACGCGGTAATCATAATTATCTGTTGGAGTCAGGTTTCCTGATCGTTGGGCAAAGGCAGCGGGAAGAGAGAATACTAGAAGGATTGAAACAAAGATTTTAATCATTTTCCGGTCCTCACGCAGTTCTCGATTCTGTTAATGGCTTTTTGGTCCGATTTTCCAAAATAACTTCGATAAGCCTTTTTTAAATTAAACCTAGAAATTCTTAGTTTGTCGAGAAACACGGCATAAGTTGAACGGG
>CAZWVK010000243.1:0-2347 GCA_964636785.1 uncultured Pseudobdellovibrionaceae bacterium
ACTAAGATCATAAGAAGGCTCCCGCCCTTTTCCATGACGATCTCAGTGGCCATAGCGTTGACCGCACGAATCACTGACTTTAAATTCGCAAGCTTTCTCTCCGCCAGTCTAAATCTTGAAACCTGCGGGGTGTTTGGATCGAGCTTTTTTACCACATCATGCTCGAGGTTTAAAAGAAATCGCTCACCCATCTTCACCAAAGACTCGGAAAGTTTCTTCGACTCCTCGATGATCTTTCCATCTTTAAGAAGATCATTGGCAATGGCTTTCATTTTGGATTGAACGCTTGAAGTGCCACCAGATTTTAGTTTTCTGCGCAAAGCATCCATCTGTTCGATTTGATCAATCCCCACATCCTTTAACTCTGAAACACTTTGAGCCTGGCTCACTTGCTCATTGGCAAACTGGCTCATGTAATCACGAAGATAGGCTTCAGTGATTTTCTCATAGAGCTGATTAAACACCGCTCTAAAAAGAGTTTGGTTCTTTTTAGATAGGCGTTTGATCTTTGCATCCGAAATTGATCGAATCCCGGTGGATGGAGCCGCACCGCCCATCACTTCACCTGGTGAAAGGCCACTTTTCGAAAGAGCACTTGAATCAAAGAAGGCCTTAAGCTGTTTGGGATCCTTCATTTCTTTCATCAAAACTTCCAGCGCCTTCTCCAAGGCCACTTCATAAGCCAGAGCCTCGACCGGAAGAACAGCCTTCTCAAAAACCTTAAGGTCTTTAAGGGTTCGATCCGTATTTAGGTTTCTGAAAACAAACTTGAAGTTTTCAAGATCACTTCGATAACCGCCATTGAGTTTGCTTGGCATATGCACACGACCGTCTTGCCCATCAATACCCGTTCTAAAGAGATTAGGATAGGTGAGGAACATCGGCCACGACTTCGGCGACAGCGCAAAAGTACGAATCATAAACCAATAGTTCCAAAGAGTTCCGTTGAAACGAGATGTGATCACTGTAGATGGATAACTCAATGCAAATTGGGCGAATGCTGCTCTGAGAGTCGTGACTTTGTTTAAGTGCGATTTTTTCTCGAGCGACTGAACAAATTCCTCTCCCTTGTCTCCAGCCTGCTGGAGTTCAGCAGCTTTCTTACCGAAGGCTTTGCTTACTCCTTTAAGAGCAGACGCCACTTTGGCAAAAAGACCTGGGCGTTTTTTGATCTCAGCCAATACTTCTTCAGCCACCGCATCTTGAGCATCATTGAATTTATAAGAAGCATTGTTTGCAGCTCCCGCTTCTGCGGCCGCAAGCCCCTTATCATAATAAAGTCTCAATGCATTTTGATATTTAATAAAGGCTGCGCGGTAAGCTCCAAGGCGCGACATTCCGTCGGCTCGAGCTTTGCCAATCCAACGCTTATGTCGCGAAAAGTAACGAGCAGCTGTGGAAATATTGGCTGTGAGATGAAGCGATCCATAGATGCTCACCACAAGTCCCGACATCGCAGCACCAAGAATCGCCAAGCGCGGAAGCTTTTCCCCAGTGAAGTAATCTAAAAATCCAGCTGGCCCTTGTGCAGCAGTTCCAGCCGCCTCTCCCATCAAACGAACAAAGTTAAGACCATAACCAGTGTGCTCCAGATACCCTAAGAGGGTGTCTTTTCCCATTTGTAAAGTTTCATAGATCGTCATTGCAAAGGAATCAGAAATGCTAGCTCCAATCGCTGCTGCAGCCAGAGCCGGCGCTCCAAAGCGACCATATGCCACCACAGGATGCTTTTTAAGATCCTTCCAGTTTTGTTTGGCTTTTTCGAGATCTCCAGCCAATCCACTTTCAGCCAACATGATCATGCCCTGAAGGACTTTGGGAGATCCCATAGGCTGTGGATGATTGAGTTTTGCCATCAGCAAATGAAGCCTGGACATAAACTGTCTGGAAACCATGATGCTTCGATTGATCTTAATCAGTCTTGACTGATTAAGAGTTTCTTCTTCAATCACCTTTAAGGTCGGATTGAATGTGATCATCATTTCCGGCTCGTTCTCAAAAGCTTTCTTTAAAGCCTGCGGAACATTTGATTTTTCTGAGATCACTCCGGCTTGGGCTTGCCGATCCAGATTGGTCGTCATCTCATCCACTAACGAAGTGATCGATTCCATGCCGTTTAGGGCCGAACTGATCATCTCTGTTTCAAAAGAGTCATACTGGCTTAAAACGCGATCCTTATAGTGAACCAACTCTTGGATCAGGTTGCTGGATGAGCTTGCGGTCTTTGGGTCGAGCAAACCCACTTTGATATTGAAGTAAGCCTGATAAAGTTCTGAAGCCAAATTAAAGGCTGAGTAAGGAATCGTTTTATCGTTAATTTGCACCTGGCCATCTCTCATTTGGATCA
>CAZWVK010000244.1:0-2343 GCA_964636785.1 uncultured Pseudobdellovibrionaceae bacterium
CAGGGTGGAGAGAAAAAGTTCCAATATGGAACTTCATCATCACCCTGCTCCTCTGAATAAATCCAAACGTCCTATTCGAATTTCCTTTATGTTCAAACAGATTGAATCGGCCATCGAATCTTTTCCGAAAGCGATGATTTTTGAGCTTGTGGACTTGGGTTTTGAAACTCCATTTCAACAGCTCTGTGCGTGTGTGATTTCGATTCGTACAATGGATGAAGTCAGTCGAGATGCTTCATTGAGCCTTCTTAGGCATGCTCCAACGCCTGCACAGGTGATGAGTTTGAGTGAAGGGCAGATTGCAGATCTGATAAAGCCCGTTACGTTTTATCGCCAGAAGGCAAAGACTTTAAAGAAGATTGCTGAAGATGTTCTGGTTCGATTTGATGGTCATCTTCCTTGTGAAGAGGAGGCTCTTCTCTCATTAAAGGGTGTGGGGCCAAAGTGTGCAAACCTGGTTTTAGGTATCGCTTGTAAAAAGCCGTTTATTGGTGTGGACATTCATGTGCACCGTGTGACCAATCGGTGGGGTTATGTCATCGCTAAGACTCCCAATCAAACCCTGGAGCAGCTGCAAAGAAAACTTCCTGAAGAGTACTGGATAGATCTCAATCGCTTACTTGTCCCATTTGGTAAGCACATATGCACGGGCCGCAGGCCCAAATGCTCGACCTGTCCAGTCTTAGAGATGTGCCTTCAGGTCGACGTCGTTAATCCCAGATAAATTACTCCACCAAAAATTTTGCCAAGGATGGAATGTCGATTGAGCAGTGGCCACCCCACTGGGGTCGCCAATCGACAAGCACGCCATTGTCATGAAGCTTTCTGGCGAAAACTTGATTGGCTTCAAATGCAGCAAAAGAATCATGAAGTCCGATGGCAAGATAGATTTCAGGGAAATTTCCCATTTTCATTTCAGAAAGATTTAACGGATCGGATCTTTGCCACTCCATCTCGTTTGGAAAGAAGGTGTGCACCATTTGAAGACTGAGCTCCACACTTTCTAAGACACGTCCCACTTGATTTCTTTTTTCATGGTATTTCCAGGCCGCCGTTGTTTTAACATAATTCAAAATCTCTTCGCGTGAAGCAAAGGGTGAAACTTCAGACATCGGAGCACAAAGGATGGCCGCTTTTGTGAAGAGGTGAGTTTTAAATGCAAGCTGAGTGGAGTTGAAGCCACCCATGGATTCACCCAGTAAAAGTCTCCTGCCAACGTCACTGCCAATTTCACTCTCAACAAAGGGAATAAATCGATCCACAACCAATTCAAAAAGCCCACTGACCAGTTTTGAGTTTTTCTCTGCAAGAATCCAGGCTGGACCAAAGGAGAATGAAACAACAGTTGGGCGTTTGATATTCATCCTAGACCACTCATCACGAAGCTGCTGAGTGTAGTAAAGCTCATCACTCCACGTGAACTGACTGCCACCAAGCCCATGCAGGTGATACACGACATCACTCGACGCATTTTGCATGGGCTTATGAATGCAGTACCCACCATCCACTGGACCAGGAAGAGAGCGGCATTCCCGTGTGTATTCTGCGCTGAATGAAGATGATGAGCTTATAAATAAAAATAGTAATATGAAGTGTTTCACGGTGATTCCTCCTTGAGTCCGTGCTGTGACATATATAATCTTTTGACCCGATCTTGGTCTTGTCAAAATAAGGTGGAAGTTTACGTCAGCTTTCATTACCATTTTAGTCATGAATAAAAATACTCAAGTTCTTGTTTTAGTGATGTCTTTGTTTTTTGCTCAATCCGCATTAGCAGATGGATATCTTCGTTTTGGCGGCTCCTACTCAACGACAAAAGAAGGTCCTGAATCTTCGACGTCGGAACAATCCACAACACTTTTGGATATTGGTGGTGGACTTGTCAGTCAGAAGGGGTGGACGATTGGGGCTTTATACGCAACAAAAAAGGTAAAGTCAGGATCCTACACTCTGGATCGAACTGGAATTGGACCGACTCTAGGATGGATTTCTAGAAGGGAGTTTGGATTTTACATTCTTGGGACTTACTTTTTAGAACTCGAACGCTCGGATGATTTTGAAGGAACAGGATATCAAATCGATCTTGGGTATAAGATGAGTCTTGGGCGAATTGCATTCGCACCGCAACTGAGCTATCGCGATTTAAAATATGATAAGCGCAATGGACAAAGCCTCGGCTTAAATTATGTCGATAAGGGAATCGATCCCTACTTTGTGTTTTTGTTTCAGTTCTAATTCTTAAGAGCTTTAAGAATCGCAGGCTCAATAGATTCTGGTTTGGTTTTAGACGCAAACCGATCAATCACCTGACCATCTTTCCCAACCAGAAATTTCGTAAAATTC
>CAZWVK010000245.1:0-2328 GCA_964636785.1 uncultured Pseudobdellovibrionaceae bacterium
ATTTTAAATGGCAATCTTCCTGATAACTTCTTTAAAGATAAAATCGTCATCATTGGGAGCCGTGAAGCAACAGGCCATATTTATCAAACTCCCGTCGGCCCAATGACTCGCGCCGAGCTTCTTGCGACTTCCGTGGATAACCTGGTTAATGATCGATGGATTGAAAAACTTGGAATACTTTCCAGTGCGGTTTACATCCTGTTGATTGTGGCACTTTCGACAGCTCTGATGGTGATCTATCCTCAAGGTGTAGCTTTTGTTTTCCTTGTTTGGTTGGCCACAGCACTCACGGCTTTAAGCCTTTGGGTCTTCGATAGTTTTTACTTCTGGATTCCAATCAGTTCAGCTCTGGTTTCTATCGTCTCGACTTATATGATTTTCTTAGGATACAAACTGTCGTTAAAAGAAAATCAAACGTGGAAGTTGGAACAGGAAAAAATATTAAGTTCGCAGGTTGAGCAGTTAAAATCGAATTTCGTCTCATTGATCAGCCATGACCTGAAAACTCCAATCGCCAAGATCCAAGGGATCTGCGATCGTCTTTTAAGTCATCCACACCTTACGGATGATATTAAAGAAGGACTTGGTAGTTTAAGAAAAGAAAGTTCTGAACTGCATCGTTATATACAATCCATTCTTAAAATCTCACGTCTCGAATCGAGTGACATTAAAATCCATCGTGACTCGACAGATTTGAATGAACTGGTGGAAACTGTTTATGACCAGCTCTTGATTTTAGCAAAAGACAAGCGTCAAGAGCTGGTTTTAAAGCTCGAGCCGTTATTTTTAGTTGAAATTGACGGAGTGCTTATTCAAGAAGTTATTTTGAATTTAGTTGAAAATGCGATTAAGTATACTCCTGCAGGTGGAAAAATTACTCTTTCCACCAAAGAGGTCGATGACGCTGTGATTTTTACCGTGGAAGACAATGGCCCGGGCATAGCTCTGGAAGATCAGGAAAAGGTTTTTGGAAAGTTCGTTCGCGGAAAAGCCCATGAAAATGCGACCAAAGGCACTGGATTGGGATTATTTCTAGTGAAATATTTTGTCGAACTTCACAATGGAAAAATTCTATTTGAGAACCAGCCCGGAGTAGGAGTTCGTGCAGGATTCTCATTACCTTTGGCCGATGAGGAGACAAGCGATGAATACCAATCTTAAAGTTTTGATCGTCGACGACGAACCGGAACTTAGAAAATCCGTGGAAGCTGTGCTCAGCCAAAAAGCGAGTCCGTTGGAATTTGAGTTCACTGAGGCAGGAGATGGAAAGCACGCCATTGATCTCATCAAGTCCAATGATTTCGACTTGGTTTTTATGGACGTCAAAATGCCTGAAATGGATGGACTCAAAGCACTTGAATTGATTAAGGCTCACGACCCAAAAACCTTTGTTGTGATCATGACAGCGCATGCGAATTTTCAAGATGCGGTTCATGCCATTAAAGTTGGAGCCTATGACTATATTGAAAAGCCAATTGATCCAATCCGTCTCACAAATATTGTTAAAAAAGCCTTAGAAACTCGGGAAATGGTATCAAGTCTTGCGATCTCAGCACCGGTTTTTGATGATGACGTTGAAACGGAGTTTGTCGGATCGTCGCAAAAGATGCGGGAGGTTTTTGATCTCATCGGTAAACTCTCCCATGTGGACACAACAGTTCTGATCCGCGGCGAAAACGGAACTGGAAAGGAATTGGTCGCAAGAGGAATTCACTCGAGCTCACCGCGAAAACATGGAGAGTTCGTTGCCATCAACTGCGGAGCGATTCCTGAAAACCTGATGGAAAGTGAATTCTTCGGTCATGAGAAAGGAGCCTTTACAGGTGCTGTTGAGCGAAAAATTGGAAAATTCCAAGTGGCAAACAAAGGAACGATCTTTCTAGATGAAATTGCAGAGCTTCGACCCGAAATGCAGGTCAAACTCCTCAGAGTTCTACAAGAGCGAAAGTTCACGCCGGTTGGGAGCAATCGTGAGGTTTCCACGAACGCAAGAATTGTAGCGGCGACAAATCAGAATTTGGAAAAAATGATTGAAGATGGAACGTTTCGTGAAGATCTTTTCTATCGACTTAATGTTATGCCCATCTTCCTTCCACCACTTCGCGATCGCATTGAAGACTTG
This sequence comes from uncultured Pseudobdellovibrionaceae bacterium, assembly GCA_964636785.1. GTDB lineage: Bacteria > Bdellovibrionota > Bdellovibrionia > Bdellovibrionales > UBA1609 > UBA6776. Next base: position 2,123 of record CAZWVK010000245.1, read on the forward strand.
GAAAATTTAAGTCAGTATTTCATCAAACGCTTTAATAAAAAGCTCGATCGCCAAATCACTGGATTCAGTACGGAAGCTTTGATTTTACTAAAACGTTATTCCTGGCCTGGAAATATTCGTGAGCTAGAGAATGTTATTGAGCGCTGCTTTATCGTTGAGCAAGGCAATCTGATCCATGTGCACTCGCTTCCTGAGCAAATCCAAAA
>CAZWVK010000246.1:0-2325 GCA_964636785.1 uncultured Pseudobdellovibrionaceae bacterium
GGCCGGGCATGGTCAACTTGCGTTTCCAGTATTTGCATTTGCGAAAAGCCTTAAGAAAGCTCCGCCTCTGATAGCTCAAGAGTTTAAAAAGAAAATTGAAAAAGCAAAAATATCTTTTCTGGAAAATGTGGAAGCGATTTCGGGATTTGTGAATTTCACCTTTGATCCGGCCTTTATTCAAAAAATGGTATTTGAGCAGTGGGACAAGAGCCAGGGGCGACTGGGTTTTAATTCAAGATTTGCTTCCAAAGTGATGACCATTGATTATTCCTCTCCAAATGTAGCTAAGCGAATGGGAATTGGTCACCTAAGATCAACAGTCATTGGCCAGGCCTTGGTGAATTTAGCAGAATCACAAGGATATACCGTTCAGGGCATCAATTATCTGGGGGACTGGGGGGTTCAGTTTGGAAAACTAGCATGGGCTTATCAAAAATGGGGGCATGAGTATCCTTTTGATAAAGAGCCCATCGAGTCTCTTTTTAAACTTTACGTTCGCTTCCATGATGAGGCCGAAAAAGATCCACGATTGGATGAAGAGGGCTCACTCACTTTCAAACGTTTGGAAGAGGGTGATGCTGAAATTCGAAAAATCTGGAAGTACTTTATTGATCTTTCGCTTAAGGATTACGAACGTCAGTGGAATCGTTTGGGCGCACGGGAATCCATGATTCGAGGGGAATCCTATTACAATGACAAATTGAATGATGTGATCCAAATGCTGAAAACAAAAGGACTTTTAGAGTTGAGTGAAGGGGCTCAGGTTGTTCGTTTGGATGAATTCAATATGCCACCGTGTTTGATCACTAAAAAAGACGGAGCTTCGCTTTATGCCACGCGGGATATCGCTAGTGCAATTGATCGAATGGAAAACTTAAATACTGATCTCAATGTCTATGTGGTCGGGATGGATCAGAACCTTCACTTCAAACAGGTTTTTGCGGTTCTAAAAAAGGCCGGATACTCATGGTCCGATCAGTGTCATCACGTTTCATTTGGGATGTATCGTTTCAATGACCAAAGAATGTCGACTCGAAAAGGAAATGTCGTATTTTTGGAAGATGTTTTGGATAAGGCTGTTGAATTTGTGGCAAAGCAAATTGAAGAGAAGAATCCAAATGTGGAAGACAAAGAGTTGATCGCTGAGCAAGTGGGTGTTGGTGCAGTTATTTTTAACGATCTAATGAATGATCGTCAGAAGAATGTGGATTTCAACTGGGATAAGATTTTAGATTTCAATGGTGATAGTGGGCCTTATGTGCAATACACAGCGGTCCGTTGCAAAAGCCTGATGGCAAAGACGGATCTTAAACCGGATCCCAATGCAGAAGTGATCTTGAACTCACCTGAGGAAGCGGAAATCTATCGCCATCTGCTTTTATACAGTGAAACTTTAAAGAAATCTTTTGATCACTTTAAGCCTCATATTTTGGCCACCTATTTATTGGATCTTTGTAAGCTCTTTAATCAGTACTATGCGAAGCAACGAATTCTTGACGGGTCTGAGCGTGATATTGTTGCGCGTCTTATGTTGGTGCGTTGTTTGTACACGACTTTAGAGGCAGGTCTTGGGATCCTGGGCGTGAAGGTTCCAAAAGCCATGTGAGCGACCTCGACCTTAGCAGGGGAGGTGAAGCGAGACATTAAATTTTATCGCTTCGTGGTCCGATAAGTCTGCTATGAAACTGTCTTGGTTTGTTTCAATCAATTTAATGATCTTGGTCGCCCTTGTTCACGTTTATCACTGGGCAAAATTCACCTATGACGAAAAAGATATTTTAAATGCGAAAGTCCATGAGCTTTCGTCAAAGCTAAAGCAATCCCAGCTTAAGATTGCTGTGGCAGAAGATCGCTTTATGAGCTTCAGGCAGGAAATTGCCATGACACTTCCAGATCTTTTAAAAACTAAGCCTCAAGGGGAACTTGGCTATCAACTTCGCTCCATTGCGAGTGTGACTCAAAAGCCGGATTCGAGTTTAAAAGAAAATCATCAATCTATGATGGCTAAGCTCAAGTTTGAGAGCGCAAGGAAGTCCTTTCAAGAAAAGAAGTTCACTGAGTCCACTCGCCTTTTGAAACAGTTCATTGATCAGTTTGGCTTTTCATCTCACGCACCTGACGCTTACTTTTTACTGGTTGAATCTCTTTATCAGGAGGGAAAAACAGAAGAGGCTGTTCAGACCATCCATAAAATCGTGGATATGTTTCCAGGACATGAAGTGACGGGCTTTTCGATGATTCGGCTTGGGAAAATCATGGAATCCAATGGTCGCGCGATGGACGCCATCGAAGTCTATAAAACGGTTATTCGAACATTTCCATATC
>CAZWVK010000247.1:0-2310 GCA_964636785.1 uncultured Pseudobdellovibrionaceae bacterium
AGCTCATGTTCAAGTTCTTACGAGCTCACTTTTTCAAGGAAGAGTAGAGCGAGCCACAGATCGACTTCACCGTCTGATTGAATCTTTGATTTCTAAAGACTGGAAGGCCTCTTATCAACTCTGTTGGGAAGAGTTTTGGGATATGCATGCACTTTTTGAAACTTCAAACCCAAGCTTTGGCTATTTGAATGCAAACGCGATTGTGGCGCTCAATGAGCTTCGTCGGTTTTGGCAGGAAAAGGGGGACGGACCCATCGTAACCATGGATGCAGGACCCAATGTGCATCTTTTATTTCGTGAAGATCAATTGGAAGTGCGGTCTGAAGTCCTCGATCTTCTTTCGAATCGGATTTCGGATATGAGGGTTTTGAATTCGTGAACTCATCTTCAACATGGTTTTCAGCGACCACTTATGGAAAATGGATTCTCGCTGGTGAGCACTCTGTTTTAAGAGGTTGCCCAGCATTGGCATTTCCATTGATGTCACAGAGCTTTGAGTTTGGATTTCGCCCTGGCGAAGGCGATTTGAAAGTTCGATTTGAAGGCGAAAAGGGTGAAGACTATCGACTTCTTTTTCATGGGGTTTTGGAGCAGGCTCTGAATCAGCTTAAAGTTCCAAGGGAAAATGTGCGAGGTGAAGTCCTTATTCGAAGCTCTCTTCCGGTGGGCTCTGGTCTTGGGGCATCTGCAGCGCTGTCAGTGGCCTTTGGCAGGTGGTTTTCAAATCTTGGCCTGATCAAAGAAGATGAAATTTATAATTTCGCGCGAAGCTTAGAGGATCTCTTTCATGGTGAGAGCAGTGGAGTGGATATTGCCGTTTCCTTAAAAGGTCATGGAATTCACTTTGTGCGCGGTGAAGGAATGAGAGATCTTGAAATTGGTTGGCGACCTGCGATTTACCTGTCCTATTCGGGATCCAAAGGGTTAACCGCTGAGTGCATTTCAAAGGTCAAGGCGCTGTTTCTATCAAAGCCTTCTCTGGCCCAGAAGCTTGATGATCAGATGCGTGAGGCTGTTGAACTCGCTGAGCAGGCTCTTCATCATCAGGAACCGCAAAGAGATCAGCTTCGTAATTTGAAGACCTCCATTTTGCTGGCTAGGGATTGCTTTGAGAAATGGGGATTGATCTTTGGTGATCTTGCAACCCATATCAAAGAATTGGAAGATAAAGGGGCTTTGGCTGTTAAGCCCACTGGAAGCGGTGGTGGCGGTTTTGTTCTTTCGCTATGGGATCAAGAGGATGAGACACCTAAATCCCTCGGTCTTATTTCAGCGTTTTAGAGTAGTAATCGTAACTTGCAATGGATACCGCAATCGGCGCGCTCAGGCTTTCGGCCTCTTTGCTCATTTCTATTCTCAAAAGTTTTGCATGATCGCGTAGATGATCTGGAAGACCTTTTCCTTCTTCCCCAAGAATAAGCTGCGCGTTTTCAGGCCATACAAAGCTCTTCAGAGGAGTTCCTTCCATATCGAGTCCAATGGATGATTCCAAATCCAACTCTTGAATGGAAGGCCCGGTCTTGAGATTCAGACTTAAATTAAGGCCGGATGCGGCCTTGGTGACTTTCGGTAAAAAGGGATGAGCCGATTCCTTTAATAAAATCACTTGAGAAACCTCAAAAGCTTTTAAGGACCTTAAAGTCGCACCTAGGTTTGCAGGGTCTGAAAGTGCTAGAAAAACACTCAAGCCCTTTGTTTTTTCATTCTTATAGCTTTCAAGCACTGGAGCTTTTATTGCGACCAATGGATATCCAGTTCCAGACTCATCCAACTCTGAGAAGAGCTCATTGGAGAGTTGAATACCGTGCGATACACCAAACTTCTCCGCCAAATCAAAGGCTTCGTTTTGATTTTTCTCAGTGAATATCAGGTTTTCGCTGCTGAATTTTTTGAGAACTTCAGGAAGGATTTTTCTTCCACTAACAAGAACCAAATTCTCTTTTTTGATTCCACGAGAGTGTGAAAGCGAATCAAAACGTTTAAAAACTTCATTGGTTCGAGATGTGATTTCTTTGATCTTCATTGTCGTTGAAACACCACAAGGCGGCGCTGATGGGGAGTGTTTGGAAGGGAGTAAGCATGATCTTCGATCACTTTAAACTCTTTGCCGAATTTTAACTTTACGGCTTTGAATTCATGGTCCACATTGGGACCTTTCATGAGAAAGACTTTCCCGCCGCTTTGTAAGCTCGAATAAACGCTTGAAATCGTTTCCACAGCCGGCTCCACCGCGCGCGTGATCACGCCCATAATCGGGAGCTCAAAATGCTCATCCACTTTGCGGCCAATAATATCCAGGTTTTTTAGTTT
>CAZWVK010000248.1:0-2294 GCA_964636785.1 uncultured Pseudobdellovibrionaceae bacterium
CATTTTGCATAAAGTTCACAATCTAAATCTTTTGCAAGATGATTGATGCGGACAAGAGGAGTGCGGCCGATAGCTTCTAAAATATTATTGAATTTCATAATGAAACGAGTCTGTACGAGTTGAAATAGCCGGTCAACCTCTGGCTTTCAATTGGGTTTCAGTTGGTAGAAATTCCGTGAATTTAGGCTCATTTGGCCTTACCACTGATGCTTCATGTCTTACTCCGCTTCTAAACTCTCTCATTTTCCACAAGGCAAAAAGGGATCTGTAAGGTCCATAAAGGCCGATGCTGAATTAAAGCGCAGACTGATCGAAATGGGTTTTTTCGAAGGTTCAGAGGTTTTAGTGAAAAGTCGAATGCCGTTTGGCGGACCTATTGTGGTCGAGGTTGGCGCAACAACTCTCGCTTTAAGAAAAGTAGAAGCGGACTTTATTTTAGTGGAGTCTCATGAATCTAAATAAGAACGTGCTTCGCATTGCTTTGGTGGGAGCGCCAAACAGTGGAAAGACATCACTATTCAATTGGTTGACGGGATCACGATTTAAAACGGTCAATTATGCAGGCTCAACGACCGAAATCCATCGCGGATTGACTTTGCCGTTTTATGGCGAGAGCGCACAAGTGATCGATACGCCTGGAGTGTATTCCCTTTTTCCAGGTTCAAAAGATGAAGAAGCCACTCTCAGCGTTTTGGATAAAGATCAGCTGTCCCATGTGCTTTTGGTTTTGGATGCGACTCAATTGTCTCGTCAGCTTCTTTTGGCTTTGCAACTGAAAGAGCTTAAAATTCCATTTTCAATTGCACTTTCAATGGTGGATCTGTTTCACAGTAGAGAAAACAAGATTCAAATTCGCGCCTTAAGTGAAGCTTTGGAAGTTCCAGTTTATGCTGTCGATGCCCGCTTAGGGGGCGGTCTTAAAGAACTGATTGATGGTGCAAGATCGGATGCAAAAAAGCATATTGTTATTGAAGGTTTGAAAAAGGAGATTTTAACCCCGGAGTCGACCGAAGAGCTTTCTTTGAGAGGTCGGGAAATCGCAAAAGCTGTCGTGCATGGGGAGATTCGACCGCAAGAGAGTCGACTTGACCGCTGGCTGATTCATTCTGTCTTTAGTCTTCCCATCTTTATTGCAGTTATGACCGCGCTTTTTATCAGTGTGTTTTTCCTTGCAAGTCCTCTTATGGATTTGGTGGATTTGTTTTTTGCATCTTTAAGTGAGTCTGCCGCAGGATTTCTTGGAGAAGGACTCTTCTCGAGTTTTATAACCTCTGGAATGATTGAGGGAACAGGTGCGGTTTTAGTCTTTGTGCCGCAAATTCTTATTTTATTTATTGGCATTAGTTTTCTTGAAGAAAGTGGTTATCTGGCAAGAGCTTCCACTTTGGTGGATCGCCCACTTCACTCTGTCGGATTAAGTGGAAGATCTTTTGTTCCTCTTCTTTCAGGATTTGCTTGTGCCGTTCCAGCCGTTATGGCGACCAGAAATTTAAAGTCCTCACGCGAACGTTGGATTGCTGTATTTGTTCTTCCGTTTATGACCTGTTCGGCCAGGCTTCCGGTCTATGCGCTCTTGCTTGCATTCTTGTTTTTTGGTGAGCCGGCTTGGAAACCGGGAGTGGCGCTGGCATTTATTTATTTTGCAAGTGCGGCGATTGGAGCGACGGCCGCGTGGGCACTTCATAAGATTTTGAAGGTGAAAGAGCGCGGTTATTTTTTAATGGAACTTCCGCCGTATCGTGTGCCGCGTTTTAAAACGGTGATTTTGGATTCACTTCGTCGCACAAAGTCCTATGTGGTGCGCGTGGGACCGACGATTTTGGTTTTTGTTTTGATCTTATGGATTCTAACTCATGTGCCTTATTCCGCGGAGTGGGATGAGTCTGAGCAACTTCGAAATTCCGCTCTGGCACAGATCGGAGTGTTTCTGGAGCCAATCTTTAAACCGATGGGTTTGGATTGGAGAGCCGGGGTTGCGCTTTTATCCGCTTTCGTGGCTCGTGAGGTTTTTGTTTCGGCCATGGCTGTGATTTTTAATTTGAGTGGCGTGGCTGAAGAGTCCATTCAAAACTCATTGATTGAGCAGATGAAGCTCGCTCGCTTTGATGACGGTTCATTGATCTTCACTATGCCGACCGTGGCGGCCATGATTGTCTTTTTTATGTTCGCGCTTCAGTGCGTATCCACAACCGGTGTAACGATTCGAGAAATGGGCTCATGGAAGTTCGGTCTTACTCAACTCGTGGTGATGAACGTCTTAGCTTACATCTTCGCCGTCATAGTCTACCAGACCT
>CAZWVK010000249.1:0-2245 GCA_964636785.1 uncultured Pseudobdellovibrionaceae bacterium
GGAAAAAGCACTTAGGCTTAATAGTAAAAGCGATAAAATAAGAAGGCCCCCCTGAGTGGGAGAATCCAAAAAGCCCGAACAAACTTCAAGAATTGAAAAAAATAAAGAACTTTTTGTAAGTTTTTCATGCACTTATTGGGCTTCAAAATTCAATAAAACATGAATATGCTCCGCTCATGAAAAAACAGATTCTTCTTCTTTCAATTCCACTTTTTTTTACGCTTTATTCAATAAATGCCCAAGCTTGGGGAAAGAGAGGTCATCATATTGTTGGTGAAATGGCGGCCATCCTCGCTTCCGGGGAGAAGGACGGCGCTTTCCTAAAGGCTCATAGCTACGACTTGGGTTATTACAACAACGTTCCTGATCTGGTGTGGAAAAGACCCGCCACCTACAAAGTCGAATCTACAAACCATTTTATGGATATGGAGCTATTCAAAGTTCCGCTTGCCAAGAAGAATGCAGACATCAAAACAGCCCTTCAACTGAGCCGTGAAGAATTCAATAAAAAGCATCCTGAAGTTCCGGAAAAAGCAGGTCGTGCTTTCTGGCGCATTCAAGAAATGAATGATCGCCTCCAAGAGATCACGAAAGCACTTAGAAAAAAGAATAAGAAAGAAAAACATCAAGAGCTTCAGGGCGAGTGGCTTGTAGTTGCTGGGACACTTGGACATTACATCGCTGATTTGGCTCAACCACTCCATGTGACAGAAAATTATGATGGCCAACTCTCTGACCAAAAAGGAATTCATGAGATCTTTGAAGTCGATTACGTCGATGCTCTTTATCCCGATATTGCTCCCAAGGTGTTAGAGGCGGCTAAAAAACGCTGGGCTGAGTTTAAGAAGGCCTCAAAAAAGCAGTCTCTTCATGAACTCCTTTGGGCAGGAGCCGAAGAGTCCCACAAAGATTTAGAATCCCTCCTTGCTATGGATAAAAAGCAGGATCGAAAAAAGACGACTGAGAATGCGAAAGCTTTTGAAGAGATGCTTGTGCGACGAATGGCTCATGGATCAGTGATGCTTGCTGAGATCTTTAGGCGACATTTGGGTTGGAAATACCAAGGTGAAAAGTTTTATTTCTTTGGCAGTGAGCCAGCACACTTTCCTGTTGGAAAACCTTCGAAGTGAGTCTTTGATCTTACATCAAATTATCAGGCAGCCCACATTTATCGTTTGGAGCTAGAGTATCGACGGGGTTCACTTTGAATCCACGCTTTTCTGTTGTCACGATAAAAACTGCTTCTTCTTGAGTGATCTCTCCTCTTCGAAGAGCCCAAAACAAATCCAATTCCAGTCGCTGGCGAGCGTGTTTCACAAGAACATGCTCTGGCCAAAGATTGGAATCGGCGTTGTTTCCACCAAGGGCCAATGGAATAAAGTGATCAATTGTGTATTGATTCCGGCATTTTTCCGGAATGTCATAAAGCTCATAGATCTTCTGTTTGCGATGAGAGCTTAGCTTCCTGACACAATAAGGGATGTTTTCGTTGTACCGATAATGATCAAAATCAGGATCTTCCTCAGTACAGAATTCACCAGGCGTCAATTCCGGATCTGGAGCAAGAGGATAGGAGGCGAAAACAGGGATCGAAAATAGAAGTGAAAACAATAAAGCCCACATTCGATTCGCCATCTTAATCCCCCCCCCCCTTGATCTCGATTGCATTAATAGCCTTACAAGCGAGGGGGTCTTTGACAATTCTTAGAATGGTTAGGATTTCGTCAGTGGAAAAACCAAATGCACTGATTTGACTGTGGACATCTCAGTATTTGCTCGGTTTTTGAGCAAATACTAATCAATCGGTCACAACTCTGACCAAAAGCCCGCTGCGGGAGCGAATCTGATAAGGATCGTTAGTGGCCAGAATCGAATCATTCAGCATCAAGCTGGTTTGGCCCTCGAGATCACGCTGGAAAATAAAGTCTTCTGCTCGAGCTTCGATATTGTTCAAATAAACGCGAAGCTTTGATGGATCCAAGCCTCTTGCAAGGCTAATGGGCTCCAAGCGAAAGTTCTTTCCGATATCCTGGTAGAGAAATTTGAATCGAAGCGCGGACTTGGGCTCTGGAGTCGAATCTAAACGGACAGCTCCACCCTCGACAGAAAATCGGTTTCTTTCAACTTCATTTCCATTCACCCACACTCGAACCGACTCTGGCTGAACCGGCTGATCTGAAACCTGCCAAGTGGATTTATATTGGGGCCGACCATCGGGCATGCTGCTTAGAACTGAGTTTTTTGT
>CAZWVK010000250.1:0-2225 GCA_964636785.1 uncultured Pseudobdellovibrionaceae bacterium
AATTTAAGGTGACGATGAGCATTCTCAAAAAGAGCACTTATATCTGATAATAATTTATTAAGATCCCCAGGTTCTGGTTGTGAGCGCGGGAGCCTTGCAAACTGATTGAATTCATTCACCAGGTTTTTCAAACCATCCACTTGATCAATAATCGTTCGAATACTGTCTGAGAAAGCGGAATCTTCGATGTTCTTGCCGAACTTTCGCTGCAGCCTTTCAGCCGATAGTTTGATGGGTGTGAGAGGATTCTTGATCTCGTGGGCAATTCTGCGCGCAACTTCAGTCCACGCAGCAGCTCTTTGAGCACTTAAAATTGGGCTCAAATCATCAAAGACAATCACTTGGCCAATCTCACTTCCTGAAGCATCAAAAAGAAGAGAAAGAGTCATCTGGAGCGGAATACTACGGCCCCTCACTTCAACACGAAACTCTCGAGTCAACGAGTTCACTCTATGGGACTTCATTTGAGTGATCATGGACTCAAATGTTTGATAATAATCTGGCTTTAAAATTTCCTTTAGAGTTTTCCCAATCATGCGTCCTGGCCGCACTTCCAAAAGCTTTGCAGCATGTCGATTTACCATGCTGATCCGCTCGGAATGATCCACTGAAATCACTCCTGTGGTGACAGTCGACAAAACCACTTCCATGTACTTGGAGTGTTCATTCAAGCGTCCAAGAGTCTCACGAAGGCTATTCTCAGACGTCTCTAGATTTCCGGTCATCTCGTTAAAATGACTGACAAGCTCGTTGATCTCTTTGGAGGTGGAGCTGATTTCAACTTTTTCATAATTCCTATTGGCCACGCGCTTTGCAGCCAGACCCAATTTCTCAAGCGGAACAGAAAGCTGGCGTGCTAAGTAAAACCCAAACCATGTTGCGCCGAGAACAATCGTCAGTGCCATTAGAATCAAAATAATCAAATAAATGGATTTGATCGGAGCTTCCATCGGATTGGATTCCCTAAAGTCCTCATAGACCGTGGCCACATCCTTCATTTTCGAGGTCAGCGAGAGCGGAACGTAGGAAGACACCACGACGGCACCCTTTCGCCCCGGAACAGGTGTGATGGCACGAACAAGATCTCCAGCTTCAAAGGGATGAATGGATGAAGATTCCGATTGATCGGCCAGTCCTTTTTCAAGAAGTTCAAGTGAGACAGATGGGACGTTTTCAAAAGGCTGACCAGAGGCCACAATCTGAATAGGTGGCTCTAAAATGCCTGGATAATACTCGACAACATCCAAGCTCAGTTCTTTTTGAAAGTTTTCAAGACGAGCTTTGACCTTAGAGCTTGGCAGATTCTGAATATCTTTGGCCGCCATATCGGCAAAATGATAATTCTTTTGCTTGGCTGACAAATAAAACGCATTGGTCACTTCCAGTGAGCTTTTCAGGATGTCTGCCGTCTTTTCAGAAAACCAACGATCAAAAACGTTATTGATGTAAAACACAGAAACCACAAACATCAAAGACGTAGGCACCACACTGAATGTGATGAATGCAGCGGTGAGTTTTCCTTTTAGAGATCCACCACCTTTTTTCTCTGTAAAAATCTTTACGATATTTCGAAAGATCAAAAAGAATAAAAGTAAGAATAAGATGATATTGAAATTTACGAGTCCTAAAAAGAAGATAGAGTGCATAAATGGAAGAGATCGACTCATTCCAAAGAGTTTAAATTCTATCGCTGTGAGAATTACGAAAAGCAGAGATAAGAAAAGGATAAGGACGACTTCCTTCCTTCTCTTTGAACGCTCTTCCAGCTCTATACTCATTATTTTAAACCTTTAATCAATCCGATCATTTCAATGGCAGCAAGACCTGCCTCTTCACCCTTATGCCCATGGCTTCCACCCAAGCGGTCCCACGCCTGCTTTTCATTTTCCACCGTCAATACCCCTGAAATCACAGGTCTTGTGAATTCAAGAGCCAATAGAGTGCAGCCCCTCTCAACCGAGTTGCAAACCGATTCGTAATGGGTGGTCTCTCCGCGAATCACTGCACCCAGGGCAATCACCGCATCGACGTTCTGGAACTCGAACAGGGCTTTCGCTGCAACGGGGATTTCAATGGCTCCTGGAACATCCACCGAAATGATTTGGGATTCTTCAACGCCGAGCTTTTTCAGAGATCGAAGTGCACCAGCTCGAAGCGCCTCGGTGATTTCGGTATTGAAACGCGCTCGAACAATCCCAACTCGAATAGAGTCCGAAGCCTTGAGA
>CAZWVK010000251.1:0-2225 GCA_964636785.1 uncultured Pseudobdellovibrionaceae bacterium
TGGTCAAAGATAATTTGTTTTTACAGCTTTTTTACGCGCACGTTTTCTAAAATGGAGGTGTTGGCGAGATCGGAAAAACAAAAGTCGATCTACAAAGGAGACCAAAGTGAAATACGGTGTTGGCGAATGCCTGGCAGACTACGGCTTTACGTTTCTTGAAAAAATTCATGAACCGATTTTTCTGATTCACCGCTTAGGACGAGTGACTCGCATGAATGAGTCCGCACGAAAACTCATTTCCGTTGCGAAGATTAACATTTCCGAATTGGACAAGATCATCATCTCGCAAGTGCAAGCTCTCTTTCCATCCAGAAAAGAGAATTACCGAAGACTGAAAATCGGTAATGGAAATATACACTTGATCGCTAGGGCTATTGGTAATTCAGATTTTATTCTGGTTGAAGTTCGTCGATAGAATGAGGGTTTTTGAATTTCCGTATTTGAATTCCTTAGGAATTGCTCTCGCGCTTACCTGGAAAAGTTAGACCATTTTGAAGATCAGTCTCCCTGTGTCAAAATCACGGCAACAGGAGACAAAAATGAAAAAGCGGTTCACGGAAGAACAGATCGTAAAAGTACTGCAACGACATAAGAACGGCGAGAAGATAAAGGATCTTGCCCGCGCGGTTGGCGTATCCGAGCACGCCATTTATTACTGGAAGAAGAAGTTTGGCGACATGACTGTTTCAGAAGCCAAGAGGTATAAGAATCTGGAATCAGAAAATGCGCGATTAAAAAAGATCGTGGCCGATCTCACCCTCGACAATATGATGCTCAAAGAGGTGAACGCAAAAAAGTGGTAGGGCCCAAAGCCAAACGGGCAGCCGCCAGTTTTTTAAAGGAGCACTTCTCCGTAAGCCAACGGAGGAGTGCTCGGGTTTTGGGCCAGAACAGATCCACAGTCTATTACAAGCCGCGGGAATCAAAGGATGAGGCATTGTCGAAGCGCATGAAGGTGCTTTGCTCCAAGCATCGCAGATTCGGCCTGCCACGCATTTATCACTTTTTGAAGCAGGAAGGTGCAGTGCGCTCGAAGAGCCGCGCAGAGCGCGTTTACCGCTCTTTAAATCTACAGATAAAGAAGAGAAAGAGACAGAAGCTCGCTCCAGCGGTTCGAGTCCCCTTCGATAAGGCCGCGGCTCCCAATGAAATTTGGTCATTTGACTTTATGTACGATTATACGGAGACAAAGAGGAAGCTTAAGATTCTCACAATCGTCGATGATTGCTCGAAAAAATGTCCTGGGCTCCTGGCCGATTACTCCATTCCAAGCAGCTCCATGATTGCCTTTTTTGAGAGTCTGCCAAAACTCCCAAAACGCCTACGCTGCGACAATGGCCCAGAAATGACTTCGATTGAGTTCTTGGCCTGGGCCCACAAAAGAGGGATCTCTATAGATTATATTGATCCAGGAAAACCAAACCAAAATGCCTACATTGAGTCGTTTAACTCACGGCTCCGGGATGAACATCTCACCGAAGAAGTATTCTTAGATTTAACTGATGCAAAAAATAAACTCGAAAAATGGAGAAAGGGGTACAATCAAATTAGACCACACTCGGCTCTGGGAATGAAAACTCCGAATCAGTTTGAAGAGGAGTTCAACAATAACCTGACGCAGAGGGACTGATCCTAGAAGTGGCCAAAATTCTCAGGTAAGCGCGCTCTGCACGAGTGGTTCCCTTTAACCGGCCAGTCAATATTTGGCGGTTTGTTCGCTCTTCGCGAACTGATCCCCATAGAAAGAATCGTATTGCTGGTTATCTTTCTGATCTTATTTATCCCTCTGACGAACAAAAGTGAAAATGCCCACAGAGAAAAACAGAGAAAGACAATCCTCACACTCTCGGCATTGGCTGGCATCCTTGCCATCGCCTTGAGAATATTCCGAGTGATATCTTCATGAAAGGCTACTAGGCCCCTTCTTTTTCGATGAAGTCTTCAAGAGATTGGATGCTGAAGTAAGTAGAGCCACCATCGAAGGAAATGATATTGCCTTCGGATTCTTCTTCCGATTCGTAGTCAGAAAGCGCGCAACGCCAGCCTACAGGATCATTCTCTTTCATCAAGGTTACGGTGTCGAAGCTCATCCAACCCACTTTGGTTTCTTCAGGATAGCACTGTCGCATGAATTCCTTGAAAGCCTCTTCAAGATCGACGGCATCAAGCCCAGTCTCAAGAATGTGCTTGATGATCCAGTTGGTGCCGTATTCACAGCCGACGTC
>CAZWVK010000252.1:0-2208 GCA_964636785.1 uncultured Pseudobdellovibrionaceae bacterium
GAAATCTTTAAAAAGAGTTTCATATCGAGAGCCCGGTGGTGAGTCGAGAATGGATATGCAGCCGCCCCACCGTAAATGGGTTGAAGAACGGGCGTTTCCACTTCTAGGAAGCCTCGATCATCCAAGAACCTTCGAATCTCACGAATAATCAGTGAGCGTGTTTTGAATACCTCACGAGATTCTTCATCACTAATCAAATCAAGGTGTCGATGACGGTACTTGATCTCCACATCCGCAACGCCATGGTATTTCTCTGGAAGTGGTTCAATGGTTTTACAAAGAATTTCAAAACTCTGACAATGAACACTGAGTTCACCTTTTTTGGTTTTAAAAATAAAACCTTCAATCCCAACAATATCTCCTAGATCCACATAGTCTAAAAACGTCTGATCTCTTTCAGAGAGTTCTTGTTTGCGAACATAGCCTTGAATCTGACCCTCTTGATCCTGAATATTGAAGAACGCAGCCTTTCCCATATGTCTATGAGTCATAAGTCGCCCGGCCAGCTTAACCTTGACACTTTCTCGGACTTCTCCCGCCTCAAGACCATCGAACTCCTGATGCAGCTCTTTGGTTTTTTGAGTGGGCTTGAAATTATGCGGGAATGGGTCGAGTCCCGCATCTTTAAGCGCATTTAATTTTCTTTTTTTCTCGGCACGTAACGGATTGTCTTTGTTCGACTCCAATTGAACCAACCTTTTCTTGAAGTAAAGATTAACCTCTAAAAATATCCATCACAGAATGAAGAAGTTGAACAGCTTCTTCCTTAGGACGCTGAAACGCATTTCTTCCCATGATACTTCCGAATGCTCCTCCTTGAGCGAGTGCGCGCACTTCATCAAGAAGCTCTTCTGTTCCTTTGGATGCGCCTCCGCTGAAAATCACAATTCTTCGTCCATTGAAAGAGGATTCAATCACATGCCGAGTGCGATCCTCTAATTTTGCGACTTTGATCCCTTGAGATTCATAAACTTTCTTAGCTTCTGGCTGTTCAATGTGAGCAGTTGGCGGCTTCACCTTGATGATGTGTGCTCCCATCTGAGCAGCAATCTGAGCACCATAGGCGATCACATCAATTCCGGTTTCTCCATCTTTTGAAAGACCTTCTCCGCGTGGGTAAGACCACATCACAACAACAAGGCCCGCCTTCTTCGCTTCAAGAGCAGCCTTTTGAATTTCCTCATACATTTGTTTTCGCTGAGAAGACCCAGGGTAAATTGTAAAACCAATTCCCACACAGCCGAGCCTTAAAGCATCCTCAACAGAAGATGTAACCGCAGAAATCGGACTTCCTTTTGCGTTAAAAAGAGTGTCCGAGTTGTTCACTTTTAAAATCAAAGGAATCTCGCCCGCAAATTCCCGTGCTCCAGCTTCAATCGCCCCAAGTGGTGCCGCATAGGCGTTGCAGCCGGATTCAACCGCCAAAGAGTAATGATAAAGTGGGTCATAAGCGTTGGGGTTAATTCCAAAACTGCGAGCCGGTCCGTGTTCAAACCCTTGATCCACAGGAAGAATAACCATCTTTCCAGTTCCGGCAAGTCGACCATGATTCATAATTCGCGCAAGATTTGTTAGTACTCCGGGATTATCTGCCCCGTACCAGCTTAAAATTTCTCTTACTCTAGGCGTCATATCGTGCTCCTATATGAATTCTTTAATCACAGAAAGTGTTCTAAAACCTTTCCCATAAATCTGATTTTAAAGCAAAGCAAAGCTGGAGATATGTCGCCTTGAGAGAATACTTTTTGTCGCGCTTAAGCCCCTTTTCCCACGCTGATTTTCGCAAGTTTTTCTTTGTGCAATCGCTTTCTCTCATCGGCACTTTTTCTCACGATTTAGCTAGATCCTGGATTGTCATCGAACTTTTGGGAAAAGCCGGTGCCCTTGGGGGATTACAGCTGGCTGTGGCACTGCCCGCCCTGTTTTTGATTTTACAAGCTGGCGTTTTAGTAGATCACGTCGATGTCAAAAAGGTAATTATCGCAACCAAATCCTTACTTGGAATATCATCCCTTGTTTTAGCGCTCATTTATGAAACTGCCAACATTGAATACTGGCACCTTTTGATTTTCGCATTGGTCGAAGGCTTGATCTTGTCTTTTGATAGTCCTGCGTTTCAAGCCGTGACTGTTCGGTTGGTTCCGCGGGAAGACATTCAACAGGCCATTGCTCTCAATTCAACGAATTTTCACGCATCAAGAATGTTCG
>CAZWVK010000253.1:0-2180 GCA_964636785.1 uncultured Pseudobdellovibrionaceae bacterium
TGCTTAAGTCTTTTTGAAGAGTTTCGTATTTAAAAACCTTTTCATCTTCAATTTCAGTCGTGTCAAAGAGTTCAGCTTCTGAAAACAAAAGATCTCCCGAAAAATCAACTCGACCGACATTGAAGCGCTCACCCTCTTCAATTCGAATCGAGATAAAAATGCTCTTCTTATCAGGCGTGACATAAACCTGCGGACGATCGACCTTCACCTGAACGAAGCCGTCGTTATAATAGAGAAAGTTGATCATTTGGATGTCGCGATCAAAGGCCTCTTGCTTGTATGAGCCTGATCCCGAAAGAAAACTAAAGAATGAGCCTTCCTGTGTGGCCATTACGGACTTGATGCGCTGACTTGAGATCTTACTATTTCCAATAAAGCTGATTCTTCGAACCTTAACTTTTTCATTTTCCTGAATATTGAAGTTGAGCTTCACTCCGCCTTCATCAGGTACAGTCTCATAGGTGACGCGAGCGAGGAAAAAGCCCTTTTCCTCATAAAGTTTTTCCATTTTCTCAATAGCTTCCTGAACCCGAGTCGCATCAAAGATCTCATAGGATTTAAGACCACCAATCTCACGAAGCTCTTCGTCATCAATATCATCGTTTCCAAGGTAATTGATTTCAGTCATGGATGGCTTTTCATCAACGGTATAGACCAAACGGATCCCGCCACCCTGAACCGGAAAACTTTCAACTTTCACATCGTAAAAGTAGCCGCTTTCAAACAGGTCATTGATGTCCTGGCGAATGCGATCGCGATCGAGACTAGTACCCACTTTGGACTTGATTCGGGCCTCGATAGCATCGGCCTCGATCTTTTTCTGACCGGAAATTTCTATTTTTTGAATGGTTTGGGCTTGGGCCGATCGCACCTCAGCCCCCCAAACAAAATAGACACTGAGGATGAAAAGAAAAATTTTAAGATTCAGCAAAAAAAACCCTGTGTTTTTAACAACTTAAATTTGCTCAATCAGCCTAAAGCCAAGAATGGTTCGTTGTCAAAGATTCTAAGAGTCTCTTCAAAAAACCCAGCTCCCATCCGCCATTCGAATCGATCTAGGAAATCTACGAGCAAAATGAGCATCATGGGTTACGACGACTAGAGTCAGACCGCGCTCCTTCTTTAGGCGAAAGAAAAGATCTTGAATTTTCTGGCTATTTTCCGAATCGAGATTCCCGGTCGGCTCGTCCGCAAAAAGAACTTTAGGCTCATTGAAAAGTGCCCGCGCAATAGCCACTCTTGGCTGCTCTCCGCCGGAAAGTTCCGATGGATAGTGATCAAAGCGATGGGAGAGTCCCAAATCCGCCAAAAGCTCTTTGGCTCTATGTTCCGTGGAGTGAGGATTCTTTCCGGCAATACGGCCTGGGATCATGACATTTTCAAGTGCTGAGAATTCAGGAAGAAGATGATGAAACTGAAAGACAAAGCCCATTTCCTGATTCCTTAGACGCGCCACTTCCTCTTCATTCAGTTTCGCAAGGTCGGACTCATTCCAGAGCACCCGGCCCGAAGTAGGCTGATCGAGTGTACCGAGAATATGAAGGAATGTACTTTTCCCAGCTCCAGAAGCTCCAAGAATGCAAACAGCTTCGCCTTCAAGGACCTCAAAACTGAGATTCTTTAAAATCTCCAAAGATCCATATTTTTTTGAGACGGACTCCGCTCTAATCATATCGCAACCCCTTCACTGGAGACATTCGACTTCCCAGTCGTGCTGGAATCATTGTGGATAAAAAACTAATTACCAAAGTCGCGGCAAAGATTACCAAAACATCCATTGGGCGAATCTCGAGCTGAATATGATCCAGTTTATAAACTTCTGGTGGAACGAGTGGGAAATAATTTTGTAGGAATTCAAGCAGAAAACATAACCCTGCGCCCAAAATCAATCCCGCGACACATCCAAAAAGCCCAGTGAGCAGTCCATGCCAGGTGAATATTTTTTGAATCGATTTTGGACCCGCACCACATGTTTTTAAGATCGCAATGTCTTGATAGCGTTTGACCACGCCGACGATCAATTGGCTGGCGAGGTTAAAACACGCCACAATCACAAGAATCATCAGAATAAAAAACGTAACGGCCTTTTCAAGGCCAACCGCCTCAAAAAGATTGCGATTGATCTCTGTCCAATCCCTCACCCAATAGCGCTCTCCCAGCTGATCGGACAGCTTGAAACT
>CAZWVK010000254.1:0-2177 GCA_964636785.1 uncultured Pseudobdellovibrionaceae bacterium
GGCAGAGTGCAATGGAGGGATCATTGTAAAAATCCAAACCGCAGAGCATCTCCTCTTCTTCGAGGTCACCTTTTTTATAGTCTCCACCTGGAAAGTGAGAAAAGCGAATGCATTCTTCTTGAATTCCACCTGGAGATACATGAGTCTGAATCAGCGGGTTCGCCCAACCGATCCATGAAAAAGCAAATACGGACAGCATCAAAAGCTTCATGGAAAAGACCTCCGGATGTATTTATTAAACCGGAATAGTTATAATAACGCGATGCGCCCTCGTCCACTTTTTTGAGCTAAAATGAGAGCCGATTGAAAAGTGTTCTTAGCTGAACATTTAAGAAAAAGGAGCTGGGAAAAGAGCCGCAGCCCGAACAATCCGAGGAGGATTTTGTTGGAATCGAAATATGAGGCGGAAGCGCTGACCATGGCATTTTTTCATAGTTCGCACTCCTTAGAGCGACCAGCTCGTGCGAGCCTTTATCATCGAAATTCAAGTATAAGAATCCCTCGTCGATCCTGCTCTTATGGGTGCGGTCCTTCGTCAATAATGTTCTTTTACCACTGCCAAGAAGGGGTACAGAGATATAACGAACTTTTCCGTTTCTGTGCCCCGGATAGAAGACATGGTGATGGCCGCTAAAATAGTAGGTCACTTGATGGCGCTCTAAAAGGTCTTCCATCCTTGCACCATAACCGGAACTCGCTGTTCCTCTGGCCAAATACTCACTCGCCTTATCAAAAGCAAATGGATAAAGCGGGACATGTCCAAACACAATCTTAATTGGATACTCTGAGGTTTTATTTAAAACTTCTTCAAGCCAACCTATTTGATCATTGATGAGTGGGCCAACCGCAGTGGCATCCAGTGCAATAAAAACCGCCGGCCCCATTTTCACCGCATAGTTGAGCGGATAATTTTGCTCGATCTCATCGAGAAAATAGATTCTCTTCTCCTGGTTTTTTTGAGAGTTGAATCTTTCCACCAAATAGTTATTAAAGGTTTGAACATAAAGTGTGCGCTCTTTCTGGAAAGAAGATCCAGAGGAAGCATCGTGATTTCCCGGAGACGGAAGAAGTGGAATCTTCGAATTCTCCAAAGGTTTTGTCACATGACTATGAAACAAGCTCCACATGGCCTGATAATCCAGTCCTGATTTCTGCCCGGCCACCATATCTCCTGTGGAAAGAACCAAATCGACAGCTTCAGATCGAATATGACTGATGGCTCTATCAAGATGGCTGGTGTAGGAAGTGCTTCCATAAGAACGGTTTAAATCCGAAATGACAGCGACGTTCCATGTTTTATGGCCTGGTGCCTCTTCTTTTGGATCGGTCGGTGTAGGGTCCACGGGTGATAGCGGCTGTTCAGTTGGAATCACCTCGACCCGGAATTCAGAATTACTACACGAAAGGAGAAAAAAACAAAGGGCGATGACGAGTCGAAACGATGCACGGTACATCCTTTAAACATCGACCGGACAGATATAAAGGTTGAGTCCAGTTTAGAGGATCTGGACCTTATCTAAGGAAACCTTGACGAAATTACATCTGAATCATTTCAAAGAGCTGATGAGGATAGGAGTCGTCCTCGTTAAGAAAATTCCAGCTGTTCTCAAACTTTGAAAATTGAGCCTGACGAAGTTCAAATTTTCGAATGAGAGCGCTCATCCAGGCTGGCACCTTCAACTCACACTTGAGTTCCAAAATCACATTGCTCTTTGGAGACATATAAATATCTTCGTGATCATAGTTCATAAAGTGAGCGTCCGTTGGAAAAATATTATAAGAAGTCTCAGAATAACAGCGAAGGGCACGGTCAAATGTCACTCGCGAGTAAGGCTCATAACGGCCCATAAAAGCCTTTCGTCGATACTGAGTCATAAGTTTCGGCTTCAATCCAAGAGAAAGAATTCTCATATAGGCGATCTGCATGAATGGATGAGAAAAATCAAAATTAGCGCTTGGATCTCCACCCTCTTTTAAAATTCTAAGAGTGTCTTCATTTGTAATGGGAGATCTTCGTTTATTAATAAGCTGATCATTTTTGCTTTTGATTTCCATATAAGCTGGAAAGTTCGGACTCGCTCCGTAACTTCGAATTCGCATGGAAAAACGTCTTGGAAGATTTTTTCTTTTGTTTTCAAGCAAAAGCATCTGATCATTATCGAGGTAAAGTGAATTGA
>CAZWVK010000255.1:0-2172 GCA_964636785.1 uncultured Pseudobdellovibrionaceae bacterium
ATGCCACCGACACTCGGAAATTTGAACATCACCGAATCACTCATTTCGGGCGAGTGATTTTAGGAAATCAGGTTCATATTGGAGCCGGAACCACTATTGATCGAGGAACATTTGCAGATTCAAAAATTGGAGACCAAACCAAAATCGATAATCTTTGCCATTTCGGACACAATATTGAAATTGGGCGCGGAACCATCATCACTGGAGGCGTGGTGGTTGCTGGCTCTGTTAAAATCGGGAATGCCTGCGTACTTGGTGGCGGCACATCAATTGCCGGTCATCTGGAAATCACAGATCAAGTGCAGATTGGAGGTCTGTCGGGCGTGACAAAATCCATCACTGAAAAAGGTGCGTACGGCGGTTACCCGCTTCAACCTCTTAAAGATTACTTACGAACACAGAGTTCCCTTCCATCCCTGCCTGAGTTAAGAAAGAGTGTCCAAAAGCTGTCAAAGCTTCTGCCAAAGGATCAAGAATGAAGCCGTTTTACCTGACCACTCCGCTTTACTATGTGAATGACAAACCCCATTTGGGAACGGCCTACGCGACCATTAGTGCAGACAGTCTCAATCGCTTTCACAATTTATTTGGTGATGAAACTAAGCTCTTAACCGGAACCGATGAGCATGGACAAAAAGTCGATCAGGCCGCCAAAAAGCGTGGAGTTTCTCCGCAAGCACACTGTGATGAAATGGCCGAAAATTTTAAGCGTGTTTGGAATGAACTGAATATTGGCTACGATGTTTTTTACCGAACAACGGATGAGTTTCATCAAAAGGCCGTTCAAAAAGCACTTTCAGATCTTTATGAGCGCGGAGAAATCTATCAGAACTCCTATGAGGGCTGGTATTCGGTTTCGGAGGAGATCTTTTATACAGAAAAAGATCTCGTTGATGGCAAAAGTCCTGAGGGAAAAGAAGTCACCAAAGTTCAAGAAACCAATTATTTTTTCAAGATGAGCAAATATCAAGATCAGCTCATTAAATACATTGAAGACAATCCCACTTTCATTCAGCCCGCTTCACGAAGAAATGAAGTTTTGGGATTTTTAAAACAACCCCTTGGTGATCTTTGTATTTCACGTCCAAAAGAGCGTTTATCATGGGGCATTCCAATTCCTTTTGATGAAAACTACGTCACTTATGTGTGGTTCGATGCTCTTTTGAATTATGCCGTAGCTGTTGGGTTCAATAGAGACGGAATGGAAGATGAGTATAAAAAATGGTGGGTGGATGGCGGCGCCAGACATTTGATTGGTAAAGATATTTTAACCACTCACGCAGTTTATTGGACGACCATGCTTATGGCATTGGGTCTTCCTCTTCCAAAACAGATTTTTGCAACGGGTTGGATTTTGAATAAAGACCAGGGAAAAATGAGCAAATCCCAAGGAGATATTTTAGATCCGCTGGAGCTTAAAAAAACTTTTGGTCTTGATGCTTTAAGATTTTTATTAGTTCGTGATGTGCATTTAGGAAATGATGCTCCTTTTTCAATGGATGCTGCGATTTTAAGACTCAACTCAGATCTCGCCAATAACTTAGGAAACCTTCTTAGTCGAAGCACAAACTTAGTCAGTAAGTTCTTTGATGGCAAAAAACCGGAAACTGGCGATGAAGCCAATGTTGAAAAGCTTGTCAGTCTTGCTTCAGAACTTCCAAAGAAAGTGGAAGACTTGGTCCGAAATATGAGACCGAGTTTCGCACTCGAAGAAATCATGTCCTTTCTTTCTGAAACCAATAAATACTTGGAAGATCGCGCTCCATGGAAACTGGTCAAAGAAGATCAAAAAGCCGCAGGAGAAGTTTTAGCCAACAGTCTTGAAGCTCTTCGCATTGCTGCCACACTTCTTTATCCAGTGATGCCGGACTCAATGACTGAGCTATTAAAGAGAATTGGCTTTGCAAAAGTGGATTTTGAACTCACAAAAAAATGGAATGTGATCCCCGAGGGAAGTGAAGTCACCAAAGGCGACCCTCTCTTCCCCAGGTACGCCGTACCTAATCCGGAAAATTAGAAGGGTTTGAGCTTAGCGGATGGTGTAGCCCATAAGGCGAACATCCAGTGGACCGTTCTTCAAGGGATAGGACTTTTCGGCTTTCAAGCGAAAGCCTTCCGACCACTCCACTCCGCCTGATAAGATCCAAGCCTGCCAGCCTTTGAATTCATTTT
>CAZWVK010000256.1:0-2172 GCA_964636785.1 uncultured Pseudobdellovibrionaceae bacterium
GATCGCTCGGCATCCAGCTCAATCGTGCTGCCTGTATCATCAATAGCATCTTGAACTCTTGGCGGAGAAAACCCTCTATGAACACCAAAAAACGTGCTCATATCTGATGTGATATGATAAACGGCCCCAAAGCCAGGCATGATCTCTGTATTATTTGTTGAGTTTGCTTGATTTAGGTCGGCATTGCTAATGCGGTAAATGTTTCTTTCCTGTTTGTAGGACTCAACGCGAACACCTGGTGTTAGCTTGAATTCGCCAATCTTTATAGTATTGAGCAAATAAGCCGCTTGAGCTGAAGCAAGACGCAAATCATCATCTCGAATTGTTCCTGACCTGGCGGTGGCAGTGGCCCCATCTACACGTTGATTATTCATTCTTTCTTCATGGATTCTGATTCCAAATTCAGTCCTATTTTCTTGACCAAAGAGGGTGTTGTTCCATGTCAGCCTAGAATCAACTCCGAGATTTTGAAATGTTCTAAGCCTTCCTGAAGTGGTTCCGCTCATCTGGACGGCCGTATTTCCGTTTATGAGAGTGAAATTCTCACGCCACCAGTCTCTTTCAGTGGTGTTACTGTAAACCAAAGTCTTAAGCTCCGCTCGATCTGAAATGCTCCACAAGTGATTAAGATCGAAGGCAATTCTCTGGATAAAAAGTCGGTCATGTTCCGCTGGATTTTGATAAGCATCGGCACGATACATATCTTCAGTAAGCCCCAGATAAGTCGCCCCCAAATCATTCTGAAAATATCCAAATTTAGCACCGACATAATGAGACTCGTTCAAAGCCATCCCGTATTTAACAACGACATCTGTGATATTAAAGTCGTTATTTTTTCTATTTCCCTCTCCAGTTCTATGTCCAAGGGTAACGCTTGCTGCGGAATTATTGAGAGTTTGGGCTCCTTCAAGCATGACTCCCATAAGCTCTCGACTGCCACCCATAAAAGTATAACTGTTCTGCACATCCTTGGGGTCTTTTGTCACATAGTTTACGGTGCCCCCGATTGTGGAAGGGCCATAACGAAGAGAGCTACTTCCTTTTAAAATTTCCACTCTTTGCATACGATCAAGAGTGGGAGTGTAATAAGCTGCGGGGTCCGTATAAGGTCCAAGATTAATCGGAACGCCGTCTTCCAAAAGTAAGACTTTTTTACTCATATCTGGATTAAGTCCACGAATACCAATTCGTGGAAGAGCACCTTGTCCGTCAGTGTCAATGGCATGAACTCCAGGGGTTGTGCTGACAGCTTCTTGAAGACTTTGAGGCTGCTTCCGTTTGATCTCTTCCTGTTCAACATAGTTTGCAGAGCTAGGTGAAGAGAGAAGATCTTGACTGGAATCTCCAATCACTGTGATTTTTGGAAGTTCGTAAACTTCTTCCTGTGCAAATGACGGAACACCTAAAAATAGGATTACTGATGCAAAGGATAAAAGGATCCGATTTAACCTCATTGTTTATTCCCCACTTTATGTTAGTCATCTAAAAACGTCAGCTTTTAACCGTTATGGTTGGATTTGAGATTTTGTGTCAAGCAACCAGACAAAACCTCTTACAGATGAAAGCCAAATGATTCACCTGAAAATGCGTTTGTGATTTTGACTTAATAAAATCTGTATAGAGCTAAAATTTGCTAATTACGACTCAAAGCAAATTGAATAGGCAGTGAAATTCTCCATAGGTCAAAAGGAACATCCAGTGGAAAGGAGCGAAAAGGTGCAGCTTTAGTAGCAGCGGAGATTGCAGCATTATTTAATCTCTCAAACGCAGACTCTCTAATAATCTCAACTTTAACTAAAGAGCCGTTTCGCTTTATCGTTAAAAGGAGTTGAACCGTTCCTTGCTCCCCAAACATACGGGAAGAATTCGGATAAGTTTGAAGCTTTGCAATCTGGCTTCTAACTTCTGCTAAATATCTTTCCTTTTCATTCTTCGGTGTTCGACCCACAAAGCCTTCAGAAATATCTGATCGCCCCTCTATCTCTTTCTGTTCTTCTGAAGAGGCCGTTTTTACCTGAGCTACATTCGGTGATTTCTCTTCTGCCAAAACCTTTCGATCTTGAGAATTCGACCTTCTTTGGGAGCGAGAAAGTTGAGGATGGCTTTCCTTTAGCGGCCCCGGCTGAAGTGTAATGACCTCAATTTCCGTAGCAACTGGGGCTTGGATCGAAG
>CAZWVK010000257.1:0-2155 GCA_964636785.1 uncultured Pseudobdellovibrionaceae bacterium
AAAAATCCTACCTCACCGAGGACGCAGTTAAAATTTGAATTGCACCGCGCTAAGGCTTTCCAAACACTGAAGTTTCCTACAAAAATAGCGCACTGCCTCAACAACAAGGAGTTATCATGTCTGAACCATTTAACGCGCTAACCATTCTTTCTGAAGACGAAGAGGCGTTCCGCCAAGCGGTTCGTGAGTTCGCCGAAGGCGAGATCAAACCTTTGGTCACAAAAATGGATGAAGAAGCGAAAATGGATCCAAGTCTCATTAAGCAGTATTTTGAGATGGGTCTTATGGGCATTGAAACCCCAGAGGAGTACGGCGGAGCGGGCGGAAGCTTTACTATGGCTTGTATTGCGGTGGAAGAATTGGGCCGTGTGGATGGATCGGTCAGCGTGATGGTTGATGTGCAAAACACTCTTGTTACAAACGCCTTTTTAAAATGGGCCAGTGAAGATCAAAAAAAGAAATACCTTCCAAAATTAGCCACAGACACGGTTGGAGCGTATGCCTTAAGTGAAAGTGGATCCGGATCCGATGCTTTTGCTTTAAAATTAAAAGCCGAAGATAAGGGCGATAAATATGTTCTAAATGGCCATAAACTTTGGATCACCAATGCGAATGAAGCGAATTTATTCTTGGTTTTTGCAAACGTCGATCCATCCAAAGGTTATAAAGGAATCACCGGCTTTATCGTTGAGCGGGAGTTCCCTGGATTTAAAATCGGTAAAAAAGAAGACAAATTGGGAATTCGTGCGTCTTCTACTTGTGAGCTGATTTTTGAAAACTGCGAAGTTCCAAAAGAAAACGTGATTGGTGAAGTTGGTAAAGGCTATAAGATCGCCATTGAAACCTTAAATGAAGGCCGAATTGGAATTGGCGCTCAGATGCTTGGCATTTCTCAAGGCGCTTATGATGCCACCGTTGAGTACATCAAAACCAGAGAGCAGTTTGGAAAAGCCATTGGTCAGTTTCAAGGGGTTCAGTTTCAGCTGGCTGAGATGAGATGCATGCTCGAGACCACAAGGCTTTTAGTTTACAATGCCGCACGCCTTAAGGACTTAGGAAAAGACTTTGTCAAAGAAGCAGCGATCGCAAAACTAATCGCTTCAAGAAATGCAGAAAAAATCGCATCCATGGCCGTTGATCTTTTTGGTGGCAATGGATTCACAAAAGAATACCCGATCGAAAAGTTTTACCGCGATGCCAAAATCGGCCAGATCTATGAAGGAACCAGCAATATGCAGCTTCAAACGATCGCCAAGATGGAGCTTGGCTGAGGCTTTTTTAAAATCGCTTATCTAGATGAAGTCCGTCCGGGTTAGAAGCATTTGGGTCTCTCCAAGTGTTATTAGGCCTCTTAGAGTTGGCATATATATTTGCATCAAAACTTATTCTGTCGCCAGCTCAAATATAGAAGAGGAATAGCCCATGACAATCAAATCTAATAAAATCACGTCCTTGACAAACAGTACCGTTAACAGTACTGTAGACGGAGTGAGGAGCCCTATGAACCGCACAAATGCCAATGACTTTCGCGCAAATCTAAAAGATTGGTTGGAAGCGGCCAAAGATGAGCCAGTCAAAATCACTCGAAGAAATGGTGAGTCTTTTATTTTGCTTACTTCTGAAGAGTTCGAAGCATTACAACTCAAAATTGCAAATCTTCAAGGCATTGCTCAGGGACTAAGTGATGCTTTACAAGGCCGAACTCATAAAGATTCTACCGGTTCAGCTATTGAACGCGCTAAAATAAAGACTCTCGGAAAACAAAAGACCAAATAGGCTATCGGATAAGTGGCCAAGTATACAATTTATGAATCCGAACAATTCCTCAAGGATGTTGAGGAAGCTGCCACGTGGATTTTCAACGAATCACACAAAACAGTAACTATGATTTCACTTTCAGACTCAAAATATCCAAAGAAACTTCGAACTTTCGCCATCGAAGATTAGAGGTAGCTAAGGCTTTCATTGAGGCCAGCGGCGGTGAACTACTTGCTCAGTCCAAACAGGGCTTTGAAATAAAGATCGAGAGTGAAAATGGCTTTGAGATTTTAAGAAAGCTTGGCGATTGCGACAGCAGCTGCAATGCCTAAGGAAACAATAGCGCCAACGACAGAGCCAAGCTTGATAATCAGGCGATATTCAAGCTTCTCAATCT
>CAZWVK010000258.1:0-2115 GCA_964636785.1 uncultured Pseudobdellovibrionaceae bacterium
AAGGCTCCAGAGTGTGATCATACATACCTTTCCAAAATAAAGTTCCTCATTCCACTCTTCGGTGTTTTCCCTGGTGATTTTAAGAATTTATTCCCGTTGCGCTCGACGAAAGGCGTATTCAATCGATAGAATTTATGAGATAGGAGCTGGTATGGCGTTTAATAGGAAAGATCGATTTTTTCATAAAGCAAAGGAAGAAGGCTTCGTAGCGAGGTCCGCCTATAAGCTCGAAGAAATTCAGAAGAAATACAGAGTCATCCCAAAAGGCTCTTTTGTGGTGGATCTTGGAGCGTCTCCTGGATCATGGTCGCAATTGGCACTCAAACTCACTGGTGAAAAAGGCTATGTCGTTGGAATTGATCTTAAAGACGTTAAGATCAGCGCTCCCAATGCCAAGTTTTATCAAATGGACGTTTTCAATCTGGATCCTGAGATCTTTGAGGGCCGCACAGTTGACGTT
Source organism: uncultured Pseudobdellovibrionaceae bacterium (assembly GCA_964636785.1). Lineage (GTDB taxonomy): Bacteria > Bdellovibrionota > Bdellovibrionia > Bdellovibrionales > UBA1609 > UBA6776. The sequence continues at coordinate 461 of CAZWVK010000258.1, forward strand.
TTAATCAGTGATATGGCTCCGAATACAACTGGCGTTCGCTCTGTGGATCAGGCCCGATCTGAATCACTTTGTTTAGAGGTTTTAGGGGTTTCCGAGAAATTCTTAAAAAAAGGCGGCAATCTTGTGATGAAGCTTTTTGAAGGCGGAGATGCTGAAAAGGTCGCAGCCGAGGTCAAAAAGAAATTCAAAACATTTAAAAGATTTAAGCCGGAAGCTGTTCGAAAGGGAAGTTTTGAAACCTATTTGATCGGCCTGGGAAAACTCTAATCTTGAAACATAATTATAGAGAGAAAAGCCGCTCTTTCTAGCTCACAATTCAAACTCGAGCTGACCAAAATCTTCCTCACTCTTAAGGCGAACGCCAAAGCCAAGAAGTCGAATGGGTTGATTGAATTCTTCAAAGAACTTCACTGAAAAAGTCGAGGCCTCAGTTAAAGAGGGGAGTCGGGAAGAGGACTTTTCGCGAGTGACTCGGCGAAAATCCGTAAAGCGAAGTTTTAGAACATATCCTGAAACTTGAGCACCTGGATTCTTTGTCAAAAAACGATTGAAACGCTCTTGAAACTCTTTAAATATTTCCTCAAATTCCTTAAGAAATTCGTCCTTCAAATGAAGATCATTTAGAAAAGTGGTTTCAACACTCAATGACTTTCGAATGCGAGAAGTTTTAACTTCACGATCATCAATACCCCGAACCAAATCATAGAGTCTTTTTCCCCATTTTCCATAAAGTTTAATCAACTCAATCTGGCTAAAGGCTTGAAGATCTTCACAAGTTTCAAAGCCTTTGAGCTGCATTTTTCGATATGTCACCCGACCAACACCTGGGATCTTTGAAAGCCTCAAAGTTTTAACAAAACTTGAAACATCTTGAGGCGCAACCGTCCATTGACCATTTGGTTTTTTCCAATCACTTGCTACTTTTGCTAAAAACTTATTTGGAGCAATTCCTGCAGATGCCGTCAGTCCAGTCTCTGTAAAAATCGCTTTTCGAATATCTTTTGCAATCAAAGTCGCGCTGTTACCGAACTTTTCACATTGTGTGACATCCAAATAAGCTTCATCAAGGGATAAAGGCTCAATCACATCGGTGTATCTGGAAAAAATCTCTCGGACCTTTAAGCTTTCTTCGCGGTATTTCGCAAAATTAGGCGGAACAAAAACCAAATCCGGGCAAAGCCTTGCGGCTTGCGCAGAAGGCATCGCGGATCTCACGCCATATTTTCTTGCAATATAATTGGCTGTCGTAACAACGCCTCTTGAATCGGCTTTGCCGCCAACGGCAATGGGAATATTTCGAAGCCTCGGGTTGTCTCGCATTTCAACGGCTGCATAAAAGCAGTCCATATCGACATGGATGATTTTCCTCATGGAGGGAAGTGTCGAAGAGGATTTATAAGCTGTCAATTTAAGCCAAAGGTCTCCATACAGGTTTTTCTGATAAGTTATATTATGTTCCATAAGCAAAGGTTGGTTTAAGGACGGCTTTTAAAATGAGGCCGTCTTTATAAGCATTTACAGCTTAGATTTGAACCGGATTCCTTATGACAAGCCAGACTGATATGGCCTTGGGGTCCTTTTTTAAAAACCTGAAGCTCTTTGAGCTGATCATTTTCAACCAATGCTTCAATCGCCAGCGGACTTTGTTTGGAATT
>CAZWVK010000259.1:0-2111 GCA_964636785.1 uncultured Pseudobdellovibrionaceae bacterium
AATCAGAGAACCGGACTACGAAGATTTCGCCAATTGCCCATCAACAAGTATTAATAAAGCGCTCAACATAGGTCCAAGGCATGAATTTGGCATTAAAAGTTAACAATTTTAATTTAAAAATCTTTTAGGTTTGCCGATCACTAATAGGCAAGGAGATAAAATGGGAACTTCAACATCTCAGCCTTCACCAAAAACTCCAAAATGGAGACGTCTTCAATCAGTTACTCGAGATTCAGCATCGCCGAGAGAAATCCGACAGTGTGCATTTTCAGCTTTAACGGACCAGTACGGAGATAAGCTCGTCAACCTAATTGTAGACCCAGGTGTTAAAATCGTTGAAAGCGAAATAAATGATATTCTTGTTTCTCGGAAAAATGCTGATGAACCACTAGTCCATAGCTTTATTAAAAAAGTGAGAACAAGATTAGCAACCGAGGGAAAGAATTCATTTTTTTCGGACCTTGCCTTGCAAGCTGGACTGAGCGTTCAGGGAACAGAATCGGCCACCTTTCAGAACTTCTGTGCAGGATATTTTTCAAATGTAATCGATTATCTGTTGTCTCGCGATATGCCCAGTACGTTTGGTTCTTCGGAGACTGTTACTCCTTCGCAGATTAGAAAAAAATTATATGAACTTCACGAAGAAGTTCTTAAAGAAATAAAGGATAAAGACATAAAAACCCTAGAGGAGTGTGCAAAACTTTTATCAGCCGATTTGGATTCGGAGTAGCTAAATGAGGTATGATGTATATCTTGATAGAAGGGCTTCGATCGCTAGTTCGAGAAATGGGGTTTTAACACTTCCTTTTGGACCAGATAGTAGGGTTCGGAGTGCAATTCTTGAGTTTTATAAATATAGAGGACATATATTGGCCTCGGATGAAGTGAAAGATATATTGGATTTCGGCACATTTCTCTTCTATTTGGATAAATACTCTCTCCGAGATCGACGAGAAAATTGGATTCGAAGTTTTAAAATACACCTACAACTAAGGCGTCCAGAGAAATTTAAGGAAATCGAAGAAGATCTTAAATATTGTTTGAATTTGCTATCAGGGGATAATTTTAGCTTTGAAATTGATCCTACGCCATTTTCTGAAGAGTTGGCACTGCCAATAGTGGCAATGCCAGCTAAAAAAAGTGAATGTGTGGCATTACTATCTGGTGGTATTGATAGCGTTGCCGGAGCCCTTCAGGCCCTTAGCAATGATGAAAATCCTTACTTTCTTAGGGTCGAGACGCATGACAACGCAAGTCTCAAGCCAATTCTTGATACTTTTAAAAAAGATAAAAAAGATTTTCAAATTGCAAAGAAAAGTATTGTTGCAATAAAGAATCAAACCAAACAGCTTCCCAAAGAGGATAGTCAGCGAATTCGCTCATTTTACTTTATTTCAGTAGCAATGTTTGTAGCTTACACCAATGATATTCATCGAATAATGGTGAATGAAAACGGAATAATGGCGGTTCATATACCTTTAGACCTGTCTCGAACGAGCTCTTTTTCTACAAAGACGGTATATCCTCCGTTTATAGATTGCATGCAAACAATATTTAGGAAATGGGCCGACTTTCCTGGTTTGATAATGGACAATTTGTGGAAGGGAAAGACGAAGGCTGAAGTCATTGGCGAGTTTAGAAAACACAACAAACTCAATTTGATAAAACATACAGTCTCTTGCGCACACGCATCAATTATTCAAAGTGTAATAAAACTGGCTACGACTCAGCCAATTGAAGGCAAAGACGGAGACAAACACTGTGGGTATTGTTTTCCATGTCTACTGCGCAGGATCTCAGTATCTCAAGTAGAATTAAATGAATATGATGTTAACTATTGTACCGATCCATTTTTCGCAGTAACTCAATCTTCAAAGAAAAGAAGTGTCAAATTCATTCAAGATGCATCCTCTGCGGCTATCGGACTTCTTAGATTTGTAGAGAAGTTTTCAAGTATTGAAGACGGAAAAAAAATCTATTCCTTCCCAGAGATTGCAGAATGCTATCCTTATTATGAACCTAACGGCGTAAAAAAAATTATCGATATGCATGCTATGTTGACCTTCCCCCTTTATTCGACCACTAGAAGATCTAGTTTTCGTATCTCAGCC
>CAZWVK010000260.1:0-2086 GCA_964636785.1 uncultured Pseudobdellovibrionaceae bacterium
GCCACAGTTCCATGGGTGATGTGTTTGGAAGAGTATTACGAAGCGAAAGAATTTTTAGGATTGGATGAGTTTAAGAATGTTTCCTCATGGGTGAAGAGAATCAGTGGGCGCCCCCGCACGGCCAAAGGACTCAAAGTCTGTTCTTAAAAAATAAAAAGCCCCGTATTGAACAGGGCTTTTCTGATCTAGCTTTTACTATGAAATGCAGCGCTGCGCGAGCCGCACTTTTTAGTGCTTACGGCCTTTCTTCGCTGCCGCAACCTTTTTGGCTCCGCTTTCAGTGACAATGTCCTCACCTGCTTTTTCAGCAAGCTCTGCCGCTTTCGCTTCCATTTTTTCCTGAGGACCCTTTGGACCAATTCCGTTTGCAGCTAGAATCTTTGTACGAAGATCAGCCATCATTTCAGGATGCTCTCTCAAGAAAGTCTTAGCCTGATCACGACCTTGTCCCATACGCTCGCCATTGATGGAGTACCAAGCTCCTGATTTTTCAATCAGATCGTGCTTCACACCCAGATCAAGGATATCACCCTCTGCAGAAATACCTTCTCCATACATCAAGTCGAATTCAACTTTTGCAAATGGAGGAGCCATTTTATTCTTAACGACTTTAACCGCAGTTCTGTTTCCTGAAACCGTGTCGCCAGTTTGAATGGCGCCAATTCGTCGAACATCCAAACGCACAGAAGAATAAAACTTCAAAGCGTTTCCACCAGTGGTTGTTTCTGGGTTTCCAAACATCACACCAATTTTCATACGAATTTGGTTGATGAAAATCACAAGTGTGTTGGAGCGGTTGATTGCAGCTGTGAGTTTTCTCAAAGCCTGTGACATGAGTCGTGCTTGAAGGCCCATATGGCTATCTCCCATATCCCCTTCAATCTCTGCACGCGGAGTCAATGCCGCCACAGAATCCACAACCAACATATCCACTGCACCTGAGCGAACCAAAGTTTCAACAATCTCTAGAGCTTGCTCTCCAGTGTCGGGTTGAGAAACAAGCATCTCATCCACTTTCACACCTAGTTTTCGCGCATAGGAAACATCCAGCGCATGCTCGGCATCCACAAATGCCACTGTGCCACCCGCTTTTTGAGCTTGTGCAATAGTTGAAAGTGCAAGAGTGGTTTTACCAGAGCTTTCTGGTCCATAAATTTCGACAATTCTTCCTTTAGGAAGTCCGCCAATTCCAAGTGCGATATCTAAACTCAATGCCCCAGTGCTATAAACAGGGACATTGTCATAGAGGCTTTGTTCGCCCCCAAGCTTCATGATGGAGCCTTTGCCAAATTGCTTTTCGATCGAAGAGATCGCCAGGTCCAGAGCTTTTAATTTGTCTGCGTTTCCAGATGGTGTTGTTGTTGCCATACTTCTCCTTTGACTGTTCTTCTGATTGTCTCTCATCAGAACATCGTTCGTTTGTTTTTGAGCATTTTTGAAAAAAACCGCTTTTCCACTGCCCTCTAGGGGCTCCCCTCGATCTACCAGCGCTATTTGACCGCACTTAGAAGAAAATCGAAAGCGAAAATCGCAGATTGTCGCTGGATGTCTTCTCGTTGGTTGCCACTACGTTGCAAAGGCCCGCTGGCAGAGGAAAACCTCATTTCCACTTCCTTTTCAAAACCGGGTCCAACCAATCCGAAGCACACAAGGCCAACAGGCTTATTTGGGGTTCCGCCACTCGGACCAGCGATGCCAGAAACGGACAAGCACCAATCCACATTGAGCTTTTCTCTGCCACCCAAGGCCATTGCCTTAACAGTAGGCAGACTCACTTCCCCATAAGCTTGAAGTGTCTCCCTTGAAACACCCAATATAGCAGATTTCACTTCTCCCGCATAGGAAACAATCGATCCTTTAAAAAAAGAAGAAACGCCCGCTTCGGCGACCAGTGCGGCTGAAAGCAAACCCCCAGTGCAGCTTTCCGCAAATCCAAGACTTAATGATTTTCTAAGAAAAATCTCTTTCAATTGAGTGGTTTGGGGTTTGAAGTCTCTTAATTCCAAGCGTCTAAAACTCCTGACTGAAAAATCCATTGAAAGAAAATATTGGTGATGATTCCGGCCACCATATCATCGGCCATCAC
>CAZWVK010000261.1:0-2078 GCA_964636785.1 uncultured Pseudobdellovibrionaceae bacterium
ATTGAAAAAGGATGTTCTAAAAAATTTAAGCAAAGTGGAATCTCTCTTGGGCAAAAAATTTGGAGACCCCAAAAATCCACTTCTTGTGAGCGTAAGATCTGGAGCCAGAGCGAGTATGCCTGGAATGATGGATACGATTTTAAACCTGGGTCTGAATGATGAAACAGTGGAGGGCTTAGCAAAGGCTTCCAACAACGCTCGGTTTGCTTGGGATTCTTATCGACGCTTTCTCACTATGTATTCCAATGTGGTCATGGGAATGAACACTTCGCTTTTAGAAGTGGTTCTTGAAGATCTCAAAGATGAAAAGGGTTATAAAACCGATCAGGAGATGAATGAAGAAGATCTCCGTGGTCTTGTTGAAAAGTTCAAACGTCAGATTCTTCAAAACACTGGAAAAACCTTTCCTCTAGATCCTTTTGAGCAGCTTTGGGGGGCGATCACGGCTGTTTTTAAAAGTTGGAACTCCGCTCGTGCAATTACGTATAGAAACCTACACGGATACCCTTCCAGCTGGGGAACGGCTGTGAACGTGCAAAGTATGGTCTTTGGAAATATGGGTGATTCTTGTGCGACAGGTGTGGCATTCACTCGTAACCCAAGCACCGGCGAAAAGCTTTTCTTTGGAGAGTATTTGATCAACGCTCAAGGAGAAGATGTTGTGGCGGGGATTCGTACTCCAAATCCAATCACCAAAGAGGCAGCTGCTGGAACGGGATTGAAGTCACTTGAAGAGGTGATGCCAAAAGCTTATCAAGAGCTGGTCGAGATCTATAATAAACTGGAAACTCATTACCGCGATATGCAGGACATTGAGTTCACTATTGAAAACCATAAGCTCTGGATGCTGCAGACTCGAAATGGAAAAAGAACAGCAAAGGCTGCACTTCGTATTGCTTGTGAAATGGTGGATGAAAAACTCATCACCGAAGATGAAGCGATTTTAAGAATTTCTCCGCAAAGTCTGGATCAGCTTCTTCATCCCACATTGGATGGTGACGCCGAGAAAACATTGCTCGCTAAAGGGCTTCCAGCCTCTCCGGGTGGAGCTTCAGGCCTTGTTGTTTTTACCTCTGAAGATGCTGTGAAGTGGGTAGAGAGCGGAAAGAAAGTCATCTTGGTTCGCGTGGAAACTTCGCCGGAAGATATCGAAGGAATGGTAAAGGCCGAAGGGATTCTTACCACGCGCGGGGGAATGACTTCGCACGCTGCTGTTGTGGCTCGTGGAATGGGAAAATGCTGTGTGGCCGGATGTGGTGATGCTGACATCAACGAAGCAAAAAAAGAGCTTCGTATTAAAGGCTATGTCATCCGCGAAGGTGAGCAAATCACCCTGGATGGATCGACTGGGGAAGTCTTTCTTGGGGAAGTGAAGACCATTGAGCCCAAGATGGATGATTACTTTAAACGAATCATGGAGATTGCGGATAAAAAGAGAAAACTAAAAGTTCGTGCGAATTCCGACACTCCTCATGATTCCGATGTGGCTAGAAACTTTGGAGCCGAGGGGATTGGTCTTTGTCGCACAGAGCATATGTTCTTTGGCGCGGATCGAATCGATGTCGTTCGAAGAATGATTATGGCCGAAACCAAGGAAGAGCGCGAATTGGCTCTGGAAAAACTTCTTCCTATGCAGCGTGAGGACTTTGTTGGGATTTTCAAAGCGATGCAGGGGCTTCCCGTGACCATTCGCTTTCTGGATCCGCCTCTTCATGAATTTCTTCCTCACTCACAAGAAGATGCCCGCGAGCTTGCGCTGCGACTCAATCTTCCAGAGGAAAAATTGTCTGCGAAAGTGCGAGCACTCAAGGAATTCAACCCGATGCTTGGACACAGAGGATGTCGCTTGGCGATCACTTATCCTGAAATCTATCTGATGCAGGCGCGTGCTATTGCGGAAGCGGCCTGTGATTGCATCGAGCAGGGTGTAAAAATTGAGCCTGAAATCATGATTCCACTTGTGGGAATGGAAGATGAGCTCAAAATCTTAAAGGCCCAAGTGGAAGAAGAAGTGAGGGTGGTTCAGGAGAGCCGCGGTCAGAAATTCCCATATATGATTGGGACTATGATTGAACTTC
>CAZWVK010000262.1:0-2076 GCA_964636785.1 uncultured Pseudobdellovibrionaceae bacterium
CCAACCCCGCCCCCCTCAAGTTTGTTCGTGACCACCCCCTCACCACGATGTTTTGAGAGGGTGGTCACGAAACGGGGTACGGGGTTGGGCGGGCGAAGTGGTGAGAAAAGATCTGATATTTTAAACAACAAAAAGAAAAAGGAACCAACAGAGAATGTAGTTATAGGGGATAAGTCTAAAGGTATTTATAAGGCGAAAACGTCAAATAGGAAATTTATTGAAGAACTGCTATTTAACGAAAGATTTAACCTCGACTTATCCCCTATAACTACATTCTCTGTCAGAACCAGAAAGCCCATACTGGGCTTTCTGGTTCTGATTGCGTCAAAGAACATGTCCTTTGACGATAAGGATTTCAGCGCGTCGGAACGACGACGCGCTTCAACTAAATCCATATTGGACGCCCCTAATCGGGGCGTCATGGCCATCGTAGCGCGGATCGGTGACATCCTGTCACCGAAAGGCTGGATAACATAAACATTTTAAGCAAAGGAGGTATGAAATGAACTTAGAGGAAAGAAAAGAAGCTGGCGGTAAATTGATACGAATAACAAAGGAGGCCGATGAGGCTCTATCTTTATTGATGCAGAAGGTAAATAGTGAAAATGATGCAGTCCGAATATCAAAGTTGGATCTAGCAAGCTTTATCTTAGAGAAATTTTGCCCCACATTTTCATCCGAAGATATGAAAGACTTGTATATGCGTTTTATAGATGAAGTTTCTTTATTAAAGATGGCCTATAAACAAGCCGTTCAAGATGGATCTTTACCGGACAATCTGCGAGAGATTCTATTTAAAAACGCTGGTTTAACCCCCGAAGTCAAAAAAGTAAAAAAGACTCGACAATGCAATGGTAGCAATGCTACACAATTGGATGTGGAGGCGGCATGAGTCCGAAGCGATTCAAAAATATTCGTGATAAATTCGGACTCACCCAAGTAGAGTTCGCCAAATGTTTTGGTTTAACTCAGAAAACAATCAGTCAATATGAGATTGGGTTTCGCAAGCCTGGGCCAACAGTCCAAGTTTTATTATTGCTTCTTGAAAATTTATCAGCCTCTCAAGGTCATAAATTTTTAAAGTTAATGGAGGAAGCATCTGAAAAACTTAAAAAGATACAGGGAGGAACGTCGTCTTGAACAAGTTTCGCAAAAAGCGAAGGGTGTCCAAGACAATGAATCAGATACTAGGAGTCTTCATTAAGTTTATTAAAGATGAATCTGGTAGCTCTGAACATCGCACAGAAGAAGCAACTGAAATCATTTTTCAAATGATTCTTCTGGCAAAAAAACGAGGCCGCCCAACATCGAGAGATATGGAGGAAGAAAATGCCGCGTAAAATTGGTGTCTATCTCCGTGTAAGCACGGATGAACAAGCTAATGCCATAGAAGGGTCATTGGATAATCAAGAGTATCGTCTTAAAAGTTATGTTGATATGAAAAACATGACTGAAAAAAACTGGGGCAATATTATTGAATTTTATATTGATGATGGGTTTTCTGCCAAAGACACAAATCGTCCTGCGTATCAGCGAATGATTTCTGATTTAAAGAAAAAGAAGATTGACTTGATTTTGGTTAGTGATCTCTCTCGTCTTTCCCGTAATTTGTATGATTTCTGCGAGTTACTAAAATTTTTAGATACTCAAACAGCAAGCTTTCTATCCATAAAAGAGCAGTTTGACACTAGCACACCCGTTGGGCGGATGATTATATACATCATTATCACTTTGGCGCAATTTGAGCGGGAGCAGACTTCTGAGAGAGTTTCTCTTGGAGTACACGCCAGAGGTATGCGTGGACTTATGAATGGAGGTCGTGCGATTTTAGGGTTTGACAAAGATCCGAGTAAGCCAGGAGTTTACGTTGTAAATGAAGCTGAATCGAAATTAGTCAGGAAGATTTTTGATGTGTATTTGGAAGAAGGCTCCAAAGCTAAAGCCATCTCTAAATTAGTGGAGCTAAACATCAAGCCGAAAATACACAAACACTTTAAAAAGCAGAAACAATCTGGTGATTGGACGCATGATCTCTTAGGGACACTCCTTAGTACGGCGGCCTATATCGGGTATCAC
>CAZWVK010000263.1:0-2048 GCA_964636785.1 uncultured Pseudobdellovibrionaceae bacterium
AGTGTAAGAAAAGCCCAAACATCTTTATCAAAGAAGAGCGTCGGTTTTATCACCGCTTAACCAAAGAGGCTTTGAAGAGCCTTCTTGAAACGAAGGTTTCTAAAGCCTGATTTTGCTAGCCGCACATCCCTTGAGCATTTCAAATAAAACAAAGCTTCGAACACTTCTTTTTTCTTCGATATTTTGTTTTCAAGATTCATTTGGCAGGGTTTTCGGCTTTCTCGCTTGGCGGCTCAACCCTGTGACATCTGTTCGAGTTCGGCCCAGCGTTTAAACTTTAGGTCGATCTCATCCTGAAGCTTGGCCATAAGAGTATAATCACCGGCTTGTTCAGCATCACTTAATGCTGACTCCAGATCGGCGATGGTCGTTTCCATATTCTCGAGCTCAAACTTATCTTTAAAAGACATACGCGTTTTTGCTTTTTTAGTGGAGTTGGTTTCACCAGCAACACTATTATTGCCAGCAGAAGCTTCGCTTACCAGCTTCTTGGCATCGTTTTCAGATCCAGAGCTTTTAAACCACTCTTCCCACTGGAAGTAGTCGGCAAATCGAATCAACTCCCCGCTGGATTTTTCTTTTGGAAACGCTAAAAGTTCACTGCAAACAGAGTCCATAAAATATCGATCGTGAGTGACCAAGATGACCGCGCCATGAAAGCTCCGCAAGGCTTCCTCAAGAACATCTAAAGTTTGTGTGTCCAAATCATTGGTCGGCTCATCCAGAACTAAAACTTGTGCGTCTTTCAACATCAACTGGGCCAAGCGAAGTCTTGCTCGCTCGCCACCAGAAAGTTTAGATGTCAAAAGTCCCGTGTGATGTCCAAAAAACAAAAACCTTTCCAAGTAACTTCGCGCATGAATGAATTGTCCTTGAAAAGAAACAAAATCCCCCTCCGGGCACACATTCTCGAGAACGGTTTTACTCAGGTTGAGTGTTTCTTTACTTTGTTCGAAATAGGAAACCTGCAAATCCTCGGCATGCTCAATCTTTCCCTGATCTGGCGGCTCGAGTCCCAATAGACATTTGATCAGTGTGGATTTTCCACTTCCATTCTCACCCAGAAGTCCAATTCGGGTGGATGGACGAATCAAAAGGTGCAAGTCCTTAAACAAAATCTGATTTCCGAAGCTCTTAGTGATTCCTTCTGCATGTATTAACTTTTTAGGAAGGCGCTTTGCTGCTCCAAAATCGATGTTGGCGGATCGATTCAAATTTCGATTTTTCACCTCATCAACTGTGTCGATGAGTTCCATGGCCTCTTGAATCCTGGCTTTTTGCTTGGTTTGCCGGGCCTGTGGGCCACGACTCAGCCACTCCTTTTCCCTTCTCAATTTATTTTTCAGCACCTCTTCTCGCGCTTGCTGACCACGTAGAATCGACTCTTTGGCTTCAGTGAATTCAAGATAACTCCCTTTTATATCGAGTAAAAAATCTGGGTTTCTCGGATCCAAATCCAAAATTCGCTGACACACTCTCTGCAAGAAAAGACGATCATGTGTGATCATCATTACGGCCATTCTCTGCGAACTCAAAAACTTCTCAAGCCAAAGAATTCCTGAAACATCGAGATGGTTGGTTGGCTCATCCAAAAGTAAAAGATCCGGCTCTAAAATAAGTTCGCGCGCAAGAGCGACACGCTTTTTCCAGCCTCCTGAAAGTTCATCGACTTTGAAGTTCTCACCAAACTGATCTAGTCCAAGTTGCGAGATTAAGCCATAAGCACTCCCAACAAGATCCGCTTTATCTTTTGATTTCTCTAAAACGGTGTCCAGGATGGTTGATTCGGACGCAAAACGAGGTTCCTGTTCGAGAAAACAAAGCCTCACACCTTTGGAGAAAACTGCGTCTCCCTGATCAGCGCTCAAACTTCCAATCAGAATTTGAAATAAGGTGGATTTACCCACCCCGTTTGGACCGATAAGTCCGACTTTTTCTCCCGCATCGATACCAAAACTCAAATTTTTAAAGAGAACCCGGTCGGCATAGGATTTTTGCAGATTATGAACGTTTAAAATGGTCACACTTCCGTATAACATGGAGCTATG
>CAZWVK010000264.1:0-2048 GCA_964636785.1 uncultured Pseudobdellovibrionaceae bacterium
TCCCTTACCAATCCATGCCACTTGGTCTCTCCTTTGCTCCTTTTTCATATTCTTTGGCGCGAATGCCTTGCTCTTGCGATTTCAATTCTTCTAAAATTTTCTTTACATCTGAGGCGCTCAACTCTTTGCTCTTGAACTCTTTTGGTTGCGGCTTTGGCTTTTGTTCCTCATTGTTTTGACCCTGAGATGGATCTTTCTTTTCCTCATCATTTCCTTCACCACTGCTTTGTTCCTGATTCTGATCGCCTTCCCCGCCTTGACCATCCTGACTCTGATTCTGTGTTAGAAGTTCAATATTTGTTTTCACTTCCAAACTCTCAGGATCGAATTCAAGTGCTTGCTGATAAGTGTCCAAGGCCTTCTCAATGTCTTTGGCTTCACCCAGTGCATACGCTTGATTGAAGAGCGCAATGAAGCGAAGTTGGGGATCGGCACTCATGCTAAAAGCATTTTGAAAGGCTTTGGCCGCTTTTTGCGGCTCGCCCTGTGCCATTAAAGAAAGACCCAGATTCAGATGAAGAGCAGGGTTGAGCGGGTCTGTCTCAAGGGCCTTTAAAAAACTATTCACACTCTTATCAAAAGATTCTTCTTGAAGCTGTGCGATTCCCTCTTTATTCAGAAGATAGCTCTTCCACGGTTCTGCAAGCGTGATGAATGAGTGTGAAACAAGGATTGAAAAAACAAGTCCTCTTAAAAGACTCATACCTTCACCTCAAATCGCCCTTTCCACAGCCGTCCCGCTTTTCTTCGATCCGTGAGGAAAAGGCCAAGCATAAGAAAAACAATTCCGGGAAAAAGAGCATACTGAAAAACTTCGTTGTAATTCATAGCCTGCATCGATTCGAATTCCGATTTTTCAAGGCGGTCCAATTCCCCCATCAGCTGAGGAATGGCATTTCCGCCAAATACAAGCGCTTTGAAACTGGCACCGGTGATCTTAGCAATTTCACTCAACGAATTCCCTGTGGCTTGAGAGAGCACAACCTGGTTTTTATTATCTCTTTTATAACCTATTAAATTTCCAAAGCGATCACGAAGTGGAATGGGTGCCCCTTTTTCGGTTCCGACTAAAAGGGTGTAAACGCGTATGCCGTCTTTTTTCAGATTCTCAGCCTGAGCCTTTGCTTCCTGCGAAAAGTCTTCTCCATCCGAAAGCATCACAACAACTTTTGTGACATGACTTTCTTCGGTGTTTTCAAGTCCCCCACGCATCAAGAGCTGATGAGCTTCACGGAGTGCACTATCAAACCTTGTTCCTTGTGTACTCACGGCATCTGGTGACAAAGAGTCAATATACATATTCAACGCCGCTTTGTCCGGGGTGAGTGGAGAGAGTGTCACCGCAGATCCGGCAAAACCAACGATAGCTACTTTATCACCACCAAGGAGATCAAGAAATCGACTGAGTTCTCGCTTTGTAAGCTCCAAACGGCTGGGCTTTGAGTCTTCCGCGAGCATGCTATTAGAAACATCCACCGCAAGTACGATTTCAAGTCCCTCACTTTTGACTTTTTGTTGGCCTTCACCAAACTGAGGACGTGCAAGCGCAAAGACTATCAATGTGAATCCAAGACTTTGAAGAACCAGAATCCATATTCTTTTTGTCGAATCCAAGTTCTGTGAAGACCAGATCCATGCATTTTTGTGAAAAATCTTAAGTGCTTTGCGCTCGGCTCTGTTTCTGAGCCAATAAGCCAAAGCCCAAAGAAATGGAAGCGCAAAAAGCAAATTCAAAAATTGAGGGTCCGCAAATCGAAATGTCATTTATGGAGCCCTCCTATAAGCCGTCTGCTGAAGGAGCCAACCAAAAGCAAAAAACACGAGTCCCAAACGAAGGTATTTCTGAAAGAGTTCCGTGTATTTCGTGAATTGATTCACTTCCACTTTTGATTTTTCAAGACGATCAATCTCGTCGAAGATTTCATTCAAAGCGTTGGACGTCGTTGCACGCCAAAACTTCCCCCCTGTCTCCTTTGCCATGCGGCCAAGAAGCTCCTCATTCACCTGACTGTGCATTGGCCGATAACGTTTGATCTTGCGGCCAAAAG
>CAZWVK010000265.1:0-2004 GCA_964636785.1 uncultured Pseudobdellovibrionaceae bacterium
GAATTTTACGAAATTTCTGGTTGGGAAAGATGGTCAGGTGATTGATCGGTTTGCGCCAAAAACCAAACCAGAATCCATTGAACCTGCCATTATTAAAGCCCTTAAGAACTAAAACTGAAACAAAAACACAAAATAGGGATCGATTCCCTTATCCACATAATTTAGGCCGAGGCTTTGTCCATTGCGTTTATCATATTTTAAATCGCGATAGCTCAATTGTGGTGCGAATGCAATTCGCCCAAGACTCATCTTATAACCCAAATCAATTTGATATCCCGAGCCTTCAAGATCATCTGAACGTTCAAGCTCCAAAAAATAAGTTCCTAAAATATAAAATCCAAAATCCTTTCGGGAAATCCAACCCAGTGTCGGACCAATTCCCGTCCGATCCAACGTGAAAGATCCTGACTTTACTTTTTTCGTCGCATACAAAGCTCCTACCGTCCACCCGCTTTGACTGACCAGTCCACCACCAATATCCAAAAGCGTGGTGGATTGGTCCGACGTTGAGGATTCAGGACCTTCTTTTGTCGTTGAGTAAGAGCCGCCAAAACGAAGATATCCATCTGCAAAAGCGGACTGAGCAAAAAACAAAGACATCACCAAAACAAGTACTTGAGTATTTTTATTCATAACTAAAATGGTAATGAAAGCTGACGTAAACTTCCACCTTATTTTGACAAGACCAAGATCGGGTCAAAAAATTATATATGTCACAGCGCGGACTCAAGGAGGAATCACCGTGAAACACTTTATACTACTTTTTCTTTTTATAAGCTCATCATTTTCATTCAGCGCAGAATACACACGGGAGTGCCACTCGCTTCCTGGTCCAGTGGATGGTGGATACTGTGTCCATAAGCCCGTGCAAAATGCTTCTCGCGATGTCATATATTACTTGCATGGGCTTGGCGGCAGTCAGTTCACATGGAGTAAAGAGCTCTACTACACTCAGCAGCTTCGTGATGAATGGTCCAAAATGAATATCAAACGCCCAACCGTTATTTCATTCTCCTTTGGTCCAGCCTGGATTCTTGCAGAGAAAAACTCAAAACTGGTCAGTGGGCTTTTTGAATTGGTTGTGAATCAATTTATTCCTCATGTGGAAAAGGAAATTGGCAGCGACGTTGGGAGAAGAACTTTACTGGGAGAATCCATGGGTGGCTTCAACTCCACTCAGCTTGCTCTAAAGACGCATCTCTTTACAAAAGCGGCCATTCTTTGTGCACCGATGTCTGAAGTTTCTCCTTTTGCTTCACGCGAAGAGATTTTGAACTATGTTAAAACGACTGCCGCTTGGAAATATCACGAAAAAAGAGATCAGGTCGGGCGAGTTTTAGAAAGCGTGGAACTCAGTCTTCAAATGGTGCACACTTTTTTTCCGAACGAAATGGAGTGGCAAAGATCCGATCCTCTATACCTTTCAGAAATGAAGATGGGAAATTTTCCAGAAATCTATCTTGCCATTGGTCTTCATGATTCTTTTGCCGCATTCGAAGCCAATCAGGTTTTCGCCAGAAAACTTCACGACAATGGTGTGCTTGTCGATTGGCGACCCCAATGGGGTGGCCACTGCTCAATGGACATACCATCGCTCGCGAAATTTTTAGTGGAGTGACTTATCTAGGATTAACGACGTCGACTTGAAGACACATCTCAAGCACTGGACAGGTCGAACATTTGGGTCTGCGGCCCGTGCATATGTGTTTTCCAAATGGCACAAGTAAGCGATTGAGATCTATCCAGTACTCTTCAGGGAGTTTTCTTTGAAGCTGCTCCAGGGTTTGATTGGGAGTCTTTGCGATAACATAGCCCCACCGATTGGTCACACGATGCACATGAATGTCCACACCGATAAACGGCTTTTTACAGGCGATGCCTAGAACCAAATTCGCACACTTCGGTCCCACGCCCTTTAAAGAGAGCAGAGCCTCTTCCTCACAGGGAAGATGACCATCAAATCGAACCAGAACATCTTCTGCTACCTTTTTTAAAGTCTTTGCT
>CAZWVK010000266.1:0-1953 GCA_964636785.1 uncultured Pseudobdellovibrionaceae bacterium
CCCTTCATGAAAAGAACATCAAAGCGAAGGTCGCTGAAATAGAAAAAAGACAAATCGAGTTGGATAAAGAGAAGGCCAATCTTGCCATTTTAGCGAAAGAAGTTCGTGATCTTAAAAACCTCAATGCCCAGTATGACCGCCGGATCATGACTCAGCAGCAAAGAGAAAGAAAAATTCGCGAATACACGGCCGAGGGACAAAGACAAAAGCGAATTCAGCGCAATGCTTTAAAGCAAAAAAACAGAGTCTTAGAGAATCTCGCACAGAAGCAGACAACAAGTGTCAACCGAGCACCAGCGAGTGCTAAAAATGACAATATGCAAGTCAATCTTGTTCCGCGCAAGCGCCGCTAAACCCAGCTTCTACAAAGTGGTAGTGCTTCCGAGTGAGCGGCCACAGCATTAAAGTTCGCTTATCAAATTGAAACCGATCGATGGTTAAGTGGTCTGCAAGGGCCACTTTTTTTATTGGAAGTTTCTGAATGGCAGATCGAATCTGTTCAGGTGAATCAAACTCGGTCGGTAATGCGGATGGGATGAGATTCTTGGGAGCTTCGAAGGAGTAGATATCGTGAAAGCTCATCCACGAGTAATTCTTCATTTGAATCTGTATATTTCTCAAGATCGATTGAGTCAGATCTTCAGAATGAGTCAGGCCCATCTGCCCTAAGAGATTGCACCACATCCAGGTGGAGTTCGTTTCGTCATAATCCGTTAAGAATTCACTTTTGATTTTGTAATTGTGGTCAAAAATCGTTTCCCTATAAAACCTGGTGTTTGCATAAGGGTGGTTTCTTTTAAAGAAAAAAGAAGCCCAAGGATCGATATCGATATGAATGAGGGTTTCGAAGTTTTTTAAAAAATCCTGGGATTGCGAATATCCGCCACTCCCACCCACTAAGACGAGGTGTTTGCGATTGGCATGAGGAATGGCCTTTAACCATTCACTTTGGAATTTTTCGATTTGAGACTGAAAGCCCTTCCATAAACTCCTGCGATAGCGAAGGGCTTTGATGTGATAGAAGAGTCCGCCTGTTGGATTACTAATCCACAAAGCCGTTGGCTTCCATCCACTTATTGTCTAGGAACTTCGTCATGTAATTGCGAATGCCATCTGCAAGTAGAACAACAGCCTTTTGACCTTTTTTAAGGGATTTTGCAGCTTTTAAAGCGCCTACCATTGCAGAACCCGAAGATCCACCACAAAGAAGTCCCTCATAACGAATGATCTTTCGAGCCATTAGGAAAGATTCCTTGTCCTCTGTTTTAATCCACTGATCCACCAGGCTCCGATCCAAAACATCGGGAACAAAATCGTATCCGATTCCTTCAACCAAGTAGCTTGTGATTTCATCATCGCCGGCCAAAATCGATCCCTTTGGATCCACTCCAACAATGAGAGCATTGGGACAGGTCTCTTTGATTTTTCGAGCGACTCCAGTCAGGGTCCCGCCTGTTCCTGTTGTCATAATCACCATGTCAACGGATCGATCTAGATCTTCAAGTATTTCCATCGCAGTCCCCGAGTAATGAGCGTCTGGGTTAGCTGGGTTTGCGTACTGATCCAGAATATGAGCGTCCGGAAGTTCTTTCTGAAGTTTCAGAGCAACGCCAATATGACTTTCTGGTGCATGTGATGGCGCCTCAGTCGGAGTGCGAATGATCTCAGCTCCTAAAGCCTCAAGAGTCACTTGCTTTTCTTGGCTCATTTTTTCTGGAAGAGTGATGATCACCCGGTAACCTTTAACGGCTCCGGCAAGAGCAATTCCAATTCCTGTATTGCCACTGGTTGGTTCAATAAGCGTATCACCGGGCTTGATTCGGCCTGAGCGTTCGGCCTCGAGGACCATATTGTATCCGATGCGATCTTTGACAGATCCACCTGGATTCATAAACTCGCATTTTGCATAAAGTTCACAATCTAAATCTTTTGCAAGATGATTGATGCGGACAA
>CAZWVK010000267.1:0-1942 GCA_964636785.1 uncultured Pseudobdellovibrionaceae bacterium
AGTATCAGCACGATGTGAACGCTGCAAAACTAAAAAAATCGCTTGAGGAAGTTGTTGAGTCTTGTGTGAACCAAGTCGGTGTGGACCTGAATACAGCATCCAAGTCCTTGCTTCAGTATGTGTCTGGAATTGGACCTGGCATCGCACAAAACATTGTTGATTATAGAAAAGAGCAGGGCCTTTTTTCAGACAGAGAACAGCTTTTAAAAGTTCCCCGATTCTCCAGTAAGATTTTTGAGCAGTCGGCCGGATTTTTTAGAATTCAAGATGGAAAATTCATTTTGGATAAAACCGGAATTCACCCCGAGAGATATTCCGCAATTCGTGAAATGGCGAAAGAGCTAGGTGTCACCATTTCCTCATTGATTGGGCCCGGAGCACAGCGATTGAATGAGATCCGCGAGAAATGGTCCAAACTGGTTGGTGAGTTTACTTTCGATGACATTATCCGTGAACTTGAAAAGCCAGGACGCGATCCGCGTGACCCATTCAAAGTTTTTCAATACCGCGATGATATTCACGAAGTGAAAGACCTTAAAGAAGGCATGATTTGCCCAGGTATAGTGACCAACGTGACAAGCTTTGGTGCTTTTGTGGATGTGGGTGTTCATCAAGATGGACTTGTCCATATCTCTGAGTTGAGCCATGAGTTTGTCGATGATCCAAATCTGGTTGTGAAGCCGGGAGATCAGGTTCAGGTTAAAGTTTTGGCTGTGGATTTGGATAAGAATCAGATTTCTTTTTCCATGAAGGTGGGTGAGCGACCTCAAAGTATGAATGTGAGAACTCACAGTGGAGAAGGCCGAAGCGAGCGCCCTAAAGGTGGGAAGTCGGCTCGTCCGCAAGGAAAGGGAAAGCCACACGGAAAAGGTCAAAGGCCAAAAGGCGGCGGGTCTCAACGGGGCGGGCCGCAAAAAGGTGGGCCAAGACCAGATGGTCAAAAGCGTCAAGGGCCTGCATTTAACAATCCATTCGCGGCTCTTGCCAATCTGAATAAGAATTAAGGAGTGTGAGCCGACACATTTGAGTGTTGGCTGGTTCATTCGCAAGTATGCTGGCCATGTGCCACTTGCGGATCGCCCACATCTAATGGGTGAGTCTGTTTGAGCTCAGCCGCTGTCCAGTAGGATACGTAAATCTTTGAGCGTTTTGATATCTTTTCTTGAGATATGTCCTTCAGCCTCAATCTGGTTGAGATAGACGTAATCCTTCATCGTTTTAAACGCCTTTCTCCATCCCTGAATAATGCGAGTGAAGGGTCTGTGCTTCCAGAATTTCTTTTCGCTTTTTGTGTGCTCTAAAACTCTGTTCGTATTTAGGTCTTTCTCATTCTTTTTTTGATCGCTCTTTATTTCTCGATTCGTAACCCCATTTGTGATTCTTTGATTGATATTCTTATTGGTAATCTTGGCGATATTTGATGTGAGCTCTCTTATAAACTTAGCCCAAAGCTTTAACTTGGTAAGGCGAATAAGCAAATGAATGTGGTTTCCTACATTGGCGTATTTATAGATCTTAATTCCATATTTTTTTGCACATCGATAAATTTCTTTATGAACTTTACCGTAATTCTTTGGGAGTCTTAAAGTTGAGAAATTGGACCGAAGGCATAAATGAAGCGGAAGTGTTGTTGAAAGTGGTCTTTTTACTTTTGGATTATTTCCTTTCAAAAGACTTCCACCAAATTCATCTTTGGGCTTAATGAATTCCTTCGAATCAAATGAGAGCTGCTTTGGCTTCTTAGCGTTGAGGGGGTGTTTTGTTCTAGTTTCTTTAACCATCGGCATTCATCTCTTTAGTTTATTTCTCTGGTATATTTCTCAAGTCTATTATGTTGCGGCATTCTTTTAGTCTGTTTCTCGTTTATTATTCTGTGCCTTTTTAAAAATTAAGCTGCACTCTACCTAATTTCTCTTTCTCATCTTTGAAATTTGCCTTTTAG
>CAZWVK010000268.1:0-1937 GCA_964636785.1 uncultured Pseudobdellovibrionaceae bacterium
TTGAGAGAGCATTGGCCCTTAAACACATGATCGCTCGCGTTTCAACTGGAGTGAATGGCTTTCCAATTCCACACGCGTGAGAGCGAATTAGATTTTTTTGCAATTGAATAATATCTTTTTCAGAAATTCGAACACTGCTGAACGCACCAAATCCAGTGTTCACTCCATAGATGACTTCACCCTCTTTGATTCGGTTTTCAATGTAGTTTCTAGAGGCGATGACCTTTTCATAAGCCTCTTGTGAAAGTTCAACTTTTGCTAAACCATGGGCGACCTGCCAAAGCTGTTTCAGCCCTAGGTCCTCGCCCGTAAGCTTGATTTTATTCACTTTTCTAAGTCCTCTGTTTTTTAAGATTCTTTTAGAGAGGTTATGGCCTGTTTATAGTCATTCTTGAAGACATAACTGCCTGCGACCAAAACATCTGCGTTTAAAACCCTAGGCGCAGTTTGATCTGTAATGCCCCCATCCACCTCTATCAAATAGGAATAGCCTTTTTCTTTGCGTATGCGCGCAAGCTCATCAATTTTACTCACCTGGTCATCCATAAAGGATTGACCTCCAAAACCAGGCTCGACCGTCATAACCAAAACCAAATCGACCAATTTTAAGAAGGGCTCGATTTCAGACAGTGAGGTTTTGGGCCGCAAGGTGATTCCTGGCTTACAGCCTTTGGATTTGATCTCTTCAAGTAGCTCTAAAGAAAATCCTTCGGATTCCACATGCACGGTCAAATAATCCGCACCCGCTGCAATAAAATCTTTCGAATAAATATCCGGTCGATCAATCATTAAGTGAACATCAAGCGGAAGCTTTGTGACAGGTCTTAACGATTTAAGAACCGGAGCTCCGATTGTGAGATTTGGAACAAAATGACCATCCATCACATCCACATGGATCCAATCTGCCCCAGCCTTTTCAACGGATTGAATTTCCTCTCCCAGCTTAGAGAAATCTGCAGATAGAATACTTGGTGCAATTAAAAAAGAATCAGCCAAGACGCTCTCCTTCGGATACAGGTTTTCCCTTTAGGTACTCACTGACTTTCATTTGCGGTTTGCTTTCCGGCTGAACCACTAAAAGCTCCAATATGCCATTTCCAGTGCCTACCAATAAACGATCCTGATCTTGCGACAACTCACCTGCACTCAATTTCCTAGTCTGTTCAGAGACAGATGAGCGATGAATCTTTAAGATTTTTCCTGCTCGTTTTGTAAAGGCTTGTGGCCCCATTGAGAGTCCACGAATCAAGTTATGAATGTCTTTTGCTGGACGAGTCCAATTGATTTCACTTTCTGATTTCTCGATTTTTTTAGCATAAGTCGCTTTGGATTCATCTTGTGGAGATGGGGAAAGATTTCCCCTTAAGTAGTCCATAAAATCCACTTCCAAAAGATCACATCCCCATTTGATCATTTCTTCGAAAAGCTCGCTTGCATTCATGTCTTCAGGAACTTGAATCCTACGAACGCCAAGAAGAGGACCCGCATCCAGTTTCTTAACCATGATCTGAAGCGAGACTCCAGTGATGGGTTCACCCGCCATAAGAGAGCGCTGAACGGGAGCTGCTCCTCTTAAGTGAGGAAGAAGACTCGCATGAACGTTCACCACGCGCGCTGGAAAGGAATCTAAAATTTTTTGCGAGAGAATCTGCCCAAAGGCCACCACCACACAGGCTTCTGCCTTCCAGGTTTTGATCTGCTCAATGACATCGTCTTGATTGATGTTTTCAGGAGAAAGAACCGGAATCCCCAACTTCACTGCCAGTACTTTCACCGGCGAAGGCGTAAGTTTTAAGTGCCGACCCGAAGGACGATCCGGCTGAGTCACAACACCAACGACCTCGAAATGCTCATCTTTAATTAAGCATTCAAGAAATTTTCGCGAAATCTCTGGGGTGCCCATAAAGGCAATACGAATTCGGCTCACAAGGAACTTT
>CAZWVK010000269.1:0-1925 GCA_964636785.1 uncultured Pseudobdellovibrionaceae bacterium
CTGAGACAGTTTCTCAGAGTGGTTTCGATGAAAGAACATGATGTTAGTATATCGATTCTTCATCATCAACAACTAAAATTCGTGATTTCATTTCGCGTTCCCCCAAACTTATTTTCAGTACAATTCTTGCTAAAGACAACCGTCATCAAGACTTTAAGCCCGCTTTCTTTCAGGATTAAAATCAATAAAGTTCCCACGTATAGAAGGAAACTCAATTAAGAATCGTGTTCCTTCTCCGAGCTCACTTTCAACAAGAATTCGTGCTTTGTGAGCTTCCAAAATTTTATGCGTGATCGCTAGACCAAGGCCCGTCCCAGTGGGCTTTGTCGTGTGAAATGGCTCGAAGATTCGATTTAAGTTTTCACTTTTGATTCCATTGCCGTTGTCTTTGATAATTAAAACAACCTGATCACGTTCGTCTTTCGTGTAAATTTCCAAAACACCATTCTCAATTGAATTC
The DNA here is from genome assembly GCA_964636785.1 of uncultured Pseudobdellovibrionaceae bacterium. Taxonomy (GTDB): domain Bacteria; phylum Bdellovibrionota; class Bdellovibrionia; order Bdellovibrionales; family UBA1609; genus UBA6776. Next base: position 461 of record CAZWVK010000269.1, read on the forward strand.
ATCGCCTGATAAGCATTCACGATAAAATTCAAAAATGCCTGCTTCAACTTATCGTGTCTTCCAGCAACTAGAGAGGCCGCATCCAGCTTAACAACCTGTTTTATTTTGCTATTAAGCTTGGGATCCATTTTCACCATTTCCAAGCACTCACGTAGGATCTGATTGATATCAACAGGATCCGAAACCTGATCTTCAGGACGGACATAAACCAAAAACTCGCTGATCAATCCATTTAAGCGATCAATTTCTTTATCGACGATCCTCATTAGTTTTCGATTCTCTTCATTGGTGTCCGTAGAAGCCGTCATCATCTGAATACTTCCACTAATACTCGCCAATGGATTTCGAATCTCATGGGCAATCCCTGCGGCAAGCTGACCGACCGCTGCCAATTTTTCTTTCTGCTGCAGTTCACGCTCCAAGGATTTGATCTCCGTTCGATCTTCAATCAAAAGAAGCCAGCCTTTTGATTTTTCATTCTCATCACGAAAATCACCCAGTTTGATTTCAAGCAGTTTATAGTGTCCTTGTAATTCGAGCTCGATCTCATGGCGCAAAAGGCTGCCATCTAAGCCTTCCTTAAAAGTTTTTTCCCAGTCCACTTGCGGAAAAATCTCTGTAATTCTTCTTTGCTGTTGGATTAATCCGGGAAGGATCGATTCGGCTTCAGGATTATAAAACTGAATAAATCCAGTGCGACTCACAACCACCACACCAGCTCGAACACTATTCACAATCAAATCATTAAAGTTTTGCAATGAAACCAAGTTGGAGTGCGTTTCCTCAAGTCTTGTTCCGGCGACCTTCAGCTGTCTTGCGACCTGACCACTCAAAAAATTAACGGCAACAAAGGCCGAGTTATTTACAATGAGCGCCAGCAATAATTCCTGACCGCCAAGGCTTGGCGTGAAGATCATAAGAGAGTTAAAACATATGGAAGTGATCAGTACTAAAATCCACGATTCCCCACGAGAGAACAAAAGACTCCCTAAGAAGAGATTCAAAAGAAAAACTAAAAGATAAATACTTTGATTTAAGCCGATCAAGTGGGAGACCACGGCAATCACAATCGTATCGAGACAAAATAGGCTTAAATTCAATGAGGAGTTGTTCTTTAGAGATTCTATTCTTGAATAACAGATCGCATTGATAAGAAAGCTAAGAAACAAGGTTCCATATAGTGGCAACCACTGGGTCGGTGCCACAAAGGGCCCAAGACGAATCTGGAAGAAAAGTGCCGTACTAAAAACCAAAACCAAAAGAACGGTACGAACCGCCGCAACAAATCGAAACGGATCGCGAAGGTTCAAGTCTGAAACAGGACTGACGATTTTTAAATTTCGCTTTGAGAGAATATCCAAACCTATCCTCCGACTGATCCGGCCAGATTGAAAATTGGAAGGTACATAGCCACAACAATCACGGCGATGATACCTCCGAGTACAACCATCAGAACAGGCTCAAT
>CAZWVK010000270.1:0-994 GCA_964636785.1 uncultured Pseudobdellovibrionaceae bacterium
CCCTTCATGAAAAGAACATCAAAGCGAAGGTCGCTGAAATAGAAAAAAGACAAATTGAGTTGGATAGAGAAAAGGCAAATCTCGCAATCCTAGCGAAAGAAGTTCGTGATCTTAAAAAACTAAATGCACAGTATGACCGTCGTATTATGGTTCAAAAGCAAAGAGAAAGAAAAATTCGTGAATACAAGGCCGAAGGACAAAGGCAGAAACGCATTCAGCGCAATGCTCTGAAGCAGAAGAACAGAGTCTTAGAGAATCTTGCACAGAAACAATCGACAAACATAAGACGCGCACCTGCAAGTGCTAAGAATGATAATATGCAAGTGAATCTTATTCCGCAGAAGCGTCGCTGAATCCGGCTTCAACAAAGTGGTACTGCTTCTGAGTGAGCGGCCACAAAAGTAGAGTGCGCTTATCAAATTGAAATCGATCGATGGTTAAGTGGTCCGAAAGGGCCACTTTTTTTATCGGAAGTTTTTGAAGGGCAGCCTGAATCTGCTCTAGCGATTCAAACTGAGATTGTAAGGCGGATAGGTCGAGCTTTTTTGGTATTCTGAAGGAATAGGTATCGTGAAAACTCATCCAAGGGTACTTCTTCATTTGGTTTTGTACATTTTTAAAGATCGATAGAGAGACTTCCTCAGAATAAGTCAGACCCATCTGCCCTAAGAGATTGCACCACATCCAAGTGGAATTCGTTTCGTTATACTCCATTAGGAATTTGCTTTTGATCTGATGATTGCAGTCGAAGACTGATTCTCTATGAAATCTCGCATTTGCGTAAGGGTGGTTTCTTTTAAAGAAATAGGAAGCCCATGGATCAATATCGATATGGATAAGTGTTTTGAAATTTTTTAAAAAATCCTGAGACTGCGAATATCCACCACTTCCACCAACCAGAACGAGGTGGTTGCGGTTCGATTCAGGAATGGTCTTTAGCCATTCGTTCTGGAATTTTTCAATTTGAGATTGAAAGCCCTTCCATAAATTCTTG
>CAZWVK010000270.1:1004-1920 GCA_964636785.1 uncultured Pseudobdellovibrionaceae bacterium
GATTATTAATCCACAAAGTCGTGTTCTTTCATCCACTTATTATCAACGAATTTGGTCATGTAGTTGCGAATACCATCCGCAAGAATCACAACTGCTTTTTGTCCTTTTTTGAGAGACTTTGCCGCTTTTAAAGCGCCAACCATGGCAGAGCCAGACGATCCACCGCAAAGAAGCCCCTCATAGCGAATGATTTTTCGAGCCATTAAGAAAGACTCTTTGTCTTCTGTTTTAATCCATTGATCCACAAGGCTTCGATCCAAAACATCCGGAATAAAATCGTATCCGATTCCTTCGACCAAATAGCTTGTGATTTCATCATCGCCAGCCAAAATCGATCCCTTCGGATCCACTCCAACAATGAGAGCATTTGGGCAGGTTTCTTTGATCTTTCTTGCAACACCAGTCAGTGTGCCACCAGTGCCAGTTGTCATAATCACCATATCGACGGATCGATCCAAATCTTCAAGAATTTCCGTCGCAGTTCCTGCGTAATGAGCGTCCGGATTTGCAGGGTTTGCGTACTGATCCAGAATGTGGGCATTTGGAAGTTCTTTTTGAAGTTTAAGGGCAACACCAATATGGCTTTCCGGTGCATGTGAAGGAGCTTCCGTAGGAGTGCGAATGATCTCGGCTCCTAATGCCTCAAGTGTCACTTGTTTTTCCTGACTCATTTTTTCAGGAAGAGTGATGATCACCCGGTATCCTTTGACAGCTCCAGCAAGCGCAATCCCAATTCCAGTGTTACCACTGGTTGGTTCAATAAGAGTATCTCCGGGTTTGATGCGGCCAGAGCGCTCGGCCTCAAGGACCATATTGTATCCGATGCGATCTTTGACAGATCCACCTGGATTCATAAATTCACATTTTGCATAAAGTTCACAATCTAAATCTTTTGCAAGATGATTGATGCGGACAA
>CAZWVK010000271.1:0-1914 GCA_964636785.1 uncultured Pseudobdellovibrionaceae bacterium
AACATCTCATTTTTAAAAACTCCAGAACCCCCTCAAGCAAGACCTCAATCCCTAGCGGCTTATGAGCCGCTCTTGGATCGGCTTGAAGAACTTGAGGGGCTCAAAGTCACAGACATAATGACTCCAAGAAGCCTGATCGAAGGTGTCGATATCGACCTTCGCACCGATCGCATTGGCCAGCTACTTGAAAACAAGCCAGCTCATTTACTAGTTTATCGTGGGGACTTGGATCACGTCATTGGATGGATTTCTTTGGGTGAAATTCAACAGAAGATTGAAGAGCGTGAGCTCAGTGAAGACGATTGCCATGACATCGGCAAGGTTTCTGAAAATTTGAGCTTAAAGGAACTCTTCTTAAGGTTTGTTGCTATTTCTCACCCACTTCTTTTAGTGACGGACACTCAAGGAAAGACTTCAGGGATTGTGACTTTAAAAAGCCTATTGGACGTTTTCTTTGGATTTAAGATTCAGGCCGATGACCAGCTCTCACAATAGATTGATATCCATTTATTCCACCTTTCCGACGAAAGAGTCGGCCGAGGCTTTGGCTGAAGTCTTGCTTTCCAAAGACCTCATTGCTTGTGCCAATATTTTTCGGAAAGGACTTTCCATCTATAAATGGAAGGGTGAAGTGCAAAAAGAGGAAGAGATTTATGTGTTCTTCAAAACCTCGGAATCCAAACGCGAAGACGTCATCAAGTGCATCAAAGAACATCATCCTTTCGACGTCCCAGCCATTATTCAGTTTCAGCCTGAAGCAAATTTAGAGTATATAAATTGGCTCTATGAAGCTTTGGATTCTTCTCAGTAGCACCCTTATTCTTTTTTCATGCTCAAGTCCGAGAAAGCCTCTTATTGGACCTGATGGCACCCCTCATCGCCTGGTAACATGCTCCTCTGTCGAAGTCTGCTATCGAGAGGCTAGAAGTGTGTGCAATGGAAATTATAAAGTGGTGAACACCAGTACGGAAACCCAGGGCCAACGAGGCTTTATTCATAGTCTGACGAAATTGCTGATTAAATGCGAAAATGAACAGGTCATTGAAACTCCTAAAACGGAGTCATCACCTTCACCATGATAATGAATGCAAATGTTGTTAATCCTAAGATGATATAAACTCGAGTGAGTGTCATATTGCGCCCTCCTGATGGCTCATATTGATTTAGAGCACGCGTTATGCCAGAGTTCGAATGAATCTGAAGCGATACGATTTGGATGAGAAAGGATGCAAAATGACACTAGACCAGTTGGAAAAGCAAGTCCTTGAGATCTGCCGATTGGAGGGAAATTTCCTACTTCGCTCTGGGCAGACAGCCACTCATTACTTCGACAAGTATCGCTTTGAAGCTCAACCCAAACTTCTAAAACCTATCGCACAGTTTTTAAGTGAAATGATTCCGACAGGAACAGAAGTCTTAGCCGGCTTGGAAATGGGCGGAATACCAATCGCTACGGCACTGTCTCTAGAAACAGGTCTTCCCGTGGTCTTTGTTCGCAAAAAAGCCAAAGAATACGGAACCTGCAAATTCGCAGAAGGACTAGAGAGTTTAAAAGGAAAAAAAGTCTGTGTGATTGAAGATGTGATCACAACAGGCGGTCAGGTCATCTTAAGTGCCAATGATCTAAGAGGAGAAGGTGCCATCGTTGAAAATGTATTGTGCGCGATTCTTCGAAATCCAGACGCCACCGAAAAACTCAAGGCCGAAGGACTTAAGCTCCAAGCCCTCTTTCAACCTACTTGATTCCGGCGATGTAGGCGACCCATGCACCGCAATCTTCTGCGGTTTCTACCAAAGTGTATTCGCCATCCCCTTCGCCGTCTTTGTCTGTGCCTTCCCAATAAACAAGAGTCTTAGAGAAGCCAGCTTCCATCATGATTTCGCGAATCTCAGGAATGCTCCACATTCTCCAAT
>CAZWVK010000272.1:0-1897 GCA_964636785.1 uncultured Pseudobdellovibrionaceae bacterium
TTAATGGAAGCTCAAATGCAGCAAGTGGAGTATTCCCAATGGCTCCTTTGAAGTAATCCAGATCGATAAATTTAAGAGCTAGGCTCTCTTTATCCACATAAACCAGAAAGCGACCATAAAATCCTACAGCAGCCACTGGACGGTTGAAGCGATGAATGACCTCTCCTTTGGAGGTGGCAATATCAAAGCGGAACTCTTCTTGAGTCGAAGTTTGATAGAGAGTGGCTGAGTTGAAAGATGCTGCCGCCGAGCCAACGGCCTCTTTCTGATTCAAAACTCGGATCACTTCGTCCTTCTCTGAATTGATCTTCATGACATGGATTTTTAAATTCATGCGATAAAGTCTTCGTGGTGGGAGATCCTCATCGACAAAATGTTCGACACTGTCCGGTTGAATATCAAAGATCTTAGCAACAGTGTCGTCTGTGTAAGCCGCTTCGATGATCTGCAAAAGGTCTCTTTTGCTATCCACTCCCAAATGATCCGCAGCCACTTGAACTTGCTTAGCACCGATAAACTCAATGGTTCGCGATGGATTTTTAAGAGCTTGCTCTCTTAAAAAGTCGACCTCTTCTTTTCTACGAATAGCGAAGTCTTCTTCTTGAACTTTCTGAATGCGCTCTTCAATGGCGATCTGTCTTGCATCCACCACGTCCTGCTGAATCAAATCAAATTCATCCAATGCATGAGCGGGACCTTGCGGATTGGCAAAGGCCGAGCGCAAAGTACTGACTTGTTTTAAAATCTGATCAAGTGCGCTTTGCTCTTCAGGAGAAAGGTATTTCTTTGCTTCTAGAATCTGCTCATCGCTTGGAGGCGTCCAACTGTTTGCAAATGCCTGAGGTGGAATCGCAAGTGAAAATGAAAGAGTGAGTGACAACAGACTGCGAGAAAGATTTCTCAAACGGGCCTCCCCTATAAGAAGTATGACGCGAAACCGCAAGACACGAGATATTCTCAGAAATTTGGAATTTTGAATAGATCTCCAGGTACTGCTCTAAAAAGGTTACAGGCTAAAGAGATCCAATTTGAAAAAAATTCAGTTATGAAAAAACAAGAGGAAGCGTCAGGGTGCTTCTTCCTCCCGAAGACCTCGTTTTAAAACCCGATAGTCGCTTAAGAAGCAGGCTCTCAAAGGCCTTAGCGTTCAACGTCGATACGAGGGACTGAACATCCCGAGCCTGACCACTTTGATTGAGTTGAATGCGAAAACTGATATAGCCTTTGCACTTACTGAATTCGCTAGTTTTTGATAACCCCCATACGAATTCATCGATTGCATGCAAAACATCAGTCTCATCCAATGGGCCGGTCCAAAATGGGCGCGGTTGAACGAACCAGCCATGAACCACCAATCTTGATTTTCGCGGATCTTTTGTGCCTTTAGTTTCACTCACTCCATGAGGATAGGATGGATCAAAAACGATCAAACGATTAAATTTTGGTGGGATTGAAATATAGTTTTCAAATGCATCAAGAGGAGAAACTTTAAGCTCCCTTTTCTTTGCACTTAAGCCTTTAAGCTCCCGCTCGCGGCTGACAATGGTCTGCCCGCCAGCAAAACTACGAGTGGATTTCGTCAGTGAAAATACAAATGCGAGTGGACCGTGAGGTTCATCCACATGAACGTTTTGAAAAGATCCTTCGGGATAAGAGCTCAGCCAGGTCGGTGAAATGTCGTGACATCCCAATTGCTCCCTTCCCCACTCAACCAGAGTTCGATGAAAGTCCTCATAATCTTTTTCAGGAAAGTAATGATAGGCTGGAGTTCTTAAGTGACAATACTGATCTGGAACATTCCAATAATCCCAAACAAATCGCTCTTCATGAACTTCCAATGGATCTGAAAAATTCTTATCAAAGTGAGATCTTAGTTTTAATGCCGACTTATAAAATC
>CAZWVK010000273.1:0-1894 GCA_964636785.1 uncultured Pseudobdellovibrionaceae bacterium
GCCTGGTAGCTCGTCGGGCTCATAACCCGAAGGTCGTCGGTTCAAATCCGGCCCCCGCAACCAACTTTCTCAAAACTCCCAAATACTTCGTTGCTTCCACCCCTCGAACCAAGAAGAGTCGAAGTGCTTCTTTAAAATCCCACATTAATAATCGGTAAGAATTTGATCGGTCCGTTTTTTACAAAATTCAGCACACCAAACTGGATGCCGTGAAGGTTCTCTGTCACATTTATCCAACCAAGCTGCAGTCCGTAGACACTTTTAGCTTCATTGTAAAGTCCGCCCTGCATTCCAAAGACATTGCCCGCACGATTATAAATTCCACCTTGTAGAATATAAACATTCTTGGCACGGCTAACTAATCCAAATTGCAAACCTCCTACAGTGTCTGCGACGCTGATAATACCGGCTTGCACACCGAGTACAAAATCTGTCTGACTGTAGCCACCCATCTGCCATCCATATACACGACCAGCACGACTGTAAGCACCGACTTGAGCACCGAAAATATTCGTCTTTGGCGCTTCATTGACCGCAGCAAGCTGAAAGCCAAAGACTTTCGATTCGCCTAAATTGATATTGGCACCAGCAGCCACCTGAAAACCAACAATCGTCGATGTTCCCTTATTCTTATTGAATAATCCGGCCCCCTGGAAGCCCGTTACGGTGGCGTGACCTTCATTAATATTAAATCCACCGGAGACAGCTATACCAGAAAAGCTCGATTTGGTGGAGTGACCAACCCAGGCTAAATCAATCCCAGTCATTTCTTTGTTTTCGGCCCAGCCGGGACTTAAACGCAGACCATAGACAGATTGATCCGTGGGCGGAAACTGAAATCCCGGCCACACACCCTGTCCAAATATGGCATCAGCGAATGAGGTTGAAGAAGCGAAAATCACCAACGCGAGTAAACAGAGAAAATATTTTTTCATGTTCAAATTTTAGTGAACCTTTAAAAAAGATGACAAGAACCATTAGAATTATCGAAGCCATTTCATCTAATACTAGACGAACCGCGAGGCACTTAGGAAATTCGCATATCTAACACCTTCGCTAGAATTCGATGTGAAGTCAGTGTTCGTCTGCTTTCTTGGTTGAGCAAATTCAAAAAAACTCTCATTCGATGTGCCGATGTTCGAGCTCTTTGAGTTTTCGAAGCATCATGTATCCTCAGGAGTTAAGTTAAAGTGTCTTGCAAGTTTGAATATTGAACCAATGATCACCCAGAGTGTAAGCACTACCCAGCGGTAAAGCGGTACTGATACATGACTGAGAACATACACAACTCCCAATCCGACAATAAAGATGAGGTTTAATTTATATAGATATTTTCTTGGCAAGTAGGGCAGATGAGTGCGGAATGAAGATTGTTTTAGAAAAGAGTTTGCTTGGGTAACTGTTACATTCAATCCATCACGCCAGGAATGGGTGTTGTTTCCCTTTTAAATTTTCCATTCAGCGCATCAACGCCTTGCTGAGGCTTTGCGAGGCCGGTTAAATCTTCGCGCATTTTTCGTTTGTTTGAGACTTTCACATCCATTTTTCTTTCCATGTTTTCAACCAGACCAGGAATTGCTTCTCCATCACGATTGAAGGACCATGCAAGCTTTGGCTCTCCGAGTGGGATTTTGTCACCCTTACGTCCATGATGACCGGTGTTCCACACATGCCAGGTCTTTCCGTAGGAATTCATCCTTCCTTTCATCAATTCTTTTTCTGCGACCGCAGGGATTCCTGGAGCAATCAATTGACCAGATAGAATTTCATAATTGTGTGGATGCCAGTATTTCTTTTCACTGTCTGGAAGCTCATTAAAAAGCTTTTCCGAAATAATGTACTCAATGCCGTTAAGATTAGCGTCTTTGGTGTTGCCATCAAAAAGAGCGCACTG
>CAZWVK010000274.1:0-1836 GCA_964636785.1 uncultured Pseudobdellovibrionaceae bacterium
AAATCCGCAAAACCAATGTTCTCGGCATTTTTAAACTGCTCCAATATAGCTTTCATATTCTCGGTGCATGGTCCAACCGTGCACATCTCTTCTGGTTGCAGCACTGGCGGAGTTGAATCGGCAAGAGCCGCGATAGGTAGAAGAAAAAATGCAGGCAGAAAAAATTTTAAATACTTCATGGATCCCCCTTGGTTTTCACGTCAGAGGATACGCCGAATCTTCAGCCCGGCACAGGGATTTTTGCTGAAGACCTTCACAAATGAGCCAAAAGAGTGTTTAAATACATCCGAAATGACGCTTTCCTCCCTCGCGTTTTCCATCACAGGAGTGATTCTAATGACCGGCTGTTCTTTTGCCAGACATAAGGGGCCTAAGTCCGATCATTTTGATGGGGTCCGATTCTTTAATCCTCACATAAATAATCAAGAGGGTTTTATTCAGTTTATGAGGTGGAAGTTTTCTGGAAGCCCCAAAAAATGGCCAAAGAAGGTGGAGATCGCTGATTTTAATTGGGAGCCGCTTCCTCCTGGAGATCTGCGCGAGCGAATCACTTTCATCAATCACGCAACCGTACTTCTAGAGCTTGAGGGCGTAAAAATAATTACCGATCCCGTCTTTTCCGAGAGAGCAAGTCCCGTCACCTGGGCTGGGCCGAGGAGAATCAAGCGAGCGGGACTTGAGCTCGAAAAACTTCCAAAGATCGATTTGGTTCTGGTCAGTCACAACCATTACGACCACCTGGATGTGGAGAGTCTGCGTCGCCTTCATGAAAAGGATCAGCCGCTGATTTTAGCGCCACTGGGAGACTGTAAGATCATTTCCAAAATCAAAGGTGTGCGCTGCCAAGAGATGGATTGGTGGCAGAGCTTGCAAATCAGTGATGAGGTCAAAGTGACATTTTGTCCGTCACAGCACTGGTCGGCAAGGGGACTTTTTGATCGCAATAAAAGTCTTTGGGGCTCCTTTGTTTTGGAAGTGAATATGAAAAAAATCTATTTTGCCGGAGACACTGGCTTTGGTGATCACTTTCAAAAAGTGAGTGAGAAGTTCGGTGAATTTGATCTCGCTCTTCTTCCTATAGGGGCCTACATTCCAAGATGGTTTATGGAAGCCAATCATATGAACCCGGAAGACGCAGTCAAAGCTCATAAAGTTTTAAAATCCAAACGCTCGCTTGGAATCCACTGGGGAACTTTTCAACTCACCGATGAATTTTACCTTGAGCCCATTCAGGATTTGGAAAAAGCGCGCGAGAAATACCAAGTCTCAGAAAAAGAGTTTTTCGCCCTGGAAAATGGCGAGTGGGTCTGGTTAGAATAGACCTATGAAAAAATCGTTTTATGAAAAGGGTCTTCACTTTCAATGTCAGGGCTCGGGCAAATGCTGCGTTTCAAGAGGAGAGTATGGATACGTCTATCTGACTCTTAAAGATCGAAAGAAAATGGCGAAGCATTTGAATCTGACTTTGGGTGAATTTAAAAAGCGCTTTGTTGCTGAAACCGATGGCGTTTTTCATCTGATTCAGCCACAGGACACTGAAGACTGCGTATTCCTAGAGCAAAACCGCTGCGCTGTTTATGAGGCGAGACCCACCCAGTGCAGGACATGGCCGTTTTGGCCCGAGAATATGAATTCAAAGGCGTGGAAAAGAGATGTGATTGATTTTTGCCCAGGGGCCAGTGTGAAGACAAAGGCTTCCTTAAGAAATCGCGATGAAATCCAAAAGCAGCTGGATGAACAAATCATTGCGGAAAAAGAGATTTTTTAAATCCTTGAAAGGGTTGACTTGAAGGGGGCTCAAGCGTAGTCTCGACCCTCTGTTACATCCATGACGCG
>CAZWVK010000275.1:0-1817 GCA_964636785.1 uncultured Pseudobdellovibrionaceae bacterium
CTCCGCAAATCCATCTCGAAGGATCCGCTCGGCCTGAGCATTGCTCGTTTGAATAATTTCAAAATCGTCAAAATCCTTTTTCTGAATTTCTTTTTGTGGCGAGTGGATGGCGCCAAGACGACTCATAAATTTCTCTGTAAACCCTTCCGGGTCACGATTGTAGCGACCTTGCTTTTCCGGATCGATTTCCAATCCTTCTTGTTTCATTCGCACGTAAAGCTCAAGATCAGGATGATTCATTGAAAGTTTTTTGCTTTGCGCCCAGACGCTTTCCCAGCTTGCGCGGACTTTAGACTCTTTCTTGAAACTATATCCGCTGATGCGCCAACCGGCAGGAGCAAAAAAACTCTCCTCACGATCAAAGGGGAGGTTGCGAAACTCGGCCGAAAGGCCGCGAAAGCGCTCAAGCGTTTCATAAGAAAATTCATCTAACCATTTAGAATTTTTTAAATCCTCAGCCAAAAACGAATGGCTGCACAAAATATCGAAGTGACCCTGTTGATTGGCCAGAAGTCGTGAATACTCGGACCAGTTTTCAAAATGAAATCTCTCAATAGAGATCTCTAGTCGCTTTTCGATTTCCCGTATCAAATCTTTTGAAATCCAATCCTCTTTGCAGATGAGGATGAGCTTTTTATCACCTTGGGAAAATTTAAGGGGGCTATTTTTAAGCCCCCAGGAAATTCCAACTGCAAAGCTAATCAATGACGAGACCCAAAGAGTTTTTCGAAATGAGAACATCCCCCTACATTAGAAGGTTAACTCTTTTGGGTCAAAGGAGACATAAATTTCGGCACCAGATGGCGGAGTCGAGCCGGCCTGGAACTGAATGACGTTTGACTCGGCCACATAAGTCCACTCACTTTTTGGAAGCTCAGTCCCATTTACGAAAACACGAATGGTTTCCGGAATAGGGTTGGCATTCTTTAGGCTAAACTGTGAGGCCAGTTCGATAATACCAACGGCAAGATCGTTCAGCTCTACTGCAAAGTCTCCGCAAAGATTGGCTCGCTTTCCACCGGTCATATCTACAAGCTCATGTACGCGACGTGGGACCTTTGAAACGCTATGGAGCTGACCCGCACACAGTGGATCGCTTAGATCTTGGATCGTCACTGAGTTCACGCTGAATTTCCCTGTGCCTAATGTTAGGGCATCCAAGTAATCCCGGTAACTTTCAACGGGATGAATTCCTGGATAATTGTAGTTCTCAGTTAAAACTGTTCCGTTGTGAGAAAAGTCCTCTTCATCCGTAACGATGATCACTGCGAGGAATACGCCTGGACGCATGAATCCAGCGTTGAGCGGGCTATCAAGGGCTGTTTTCATACTCTGAAGGCTTCTCTCATCCCCTGAGCCTTGCGTCCCTTGCATGATGTTTGTCATAAAAACAGAGTTGATACTTGGAGTGAGCGGATTGATCACACGCACACCAGAGCGATTCGCGCCCAGACCATCTCTAAATTGAGCTTTGTACTCCTGTGGTAGGCCTTCCCAATAGGGATTGCTTGAGTCGTATGAGCTCGAGAACAACGGCAGAGCCATAAAGGCATCTGATGTCGTAACCGCAATATTGTAATCAAAGTCTGAGTTCTGGAAATTCGAGATGAAGTGAGGGAAGTTGTCAGCAAGGTTTTGTTGAGAAGGCGCCATGGATCCTGAGTTATCAATCACCCATAAGACATCCACACGATTGTCTTGCAATTCTTGGCTGAATTTTTGTGTGCTCGGTAAAATTGAGAATGAGGATTGTTTACTTGTACATCCAATTGCGAAGCTCATTGAAACAAGCATCAACATGAAACGTGCACCAAAAT
>CAZWVK010000276.1:0-1788 GCA_964636785.1 uncultured Pseudobdellovibrionaceae bacterium
GTTTTATGGCTCCAGGTATCTATTCCTGAATGGTTTTGCGACCGCGGTGATCATGTCGGCCATGGCCAGCGTTTGGATGAAAGTTCAAATGGATGACCGCATTGATAGCACAGGCGCTTTTGATAAAGTGCCCACTACCAAGGATAGAGATCGAAGCTACTTACGCTACTATTTAAAGTCCTTCTTTAAAAACCCAACCAATAAATGGTCTTCCAACCAGCTTCACTCAATGAAGATTGCTTGGGCGAATTTATCGGCGGCTTTTGTGACTATAGCGGTTACGAACTTTTTGACTCTGGGGCGTTTTGATTTGGGTGCTTTCTTAACGGGCTATATGATCTATTTTTTCACACCGCTCGCAGGTATTGATTATAAAATTGATCAAACCCATGAGTTGGCCAGTCGGTGGCAGGCTTCTAAGATTATGAGGAAGCTGAGAGCCCATCCTAAAATGCAGGAGTGGATCAATAAGAATGTTCTTATAAAAAGATATCCACATTCTGCTTTCAGTACGACCTATAACTTCTTTATGGGACCATTTGTGAGTCTTTATGAGTTGATGGACACTGCTGAGTTCGGAAAGAGATCGTTCTTAAATCTACTTTTGAACGGTTATCAGCCAGAGGAGATCGTATCTAAAGGTCTTCAGGGAGTGAACAAACTCTTTGGATGGGTTCCCGGAGTAGAGAATGTCACAACGTTTTGTGAGAATCTATTGACCAATAACAACACGGCACTGGATCCATCGAAACTGATGAATCCTCCGGTTAAAGGTGGCAACTGATCGCCACCTTTTGATCACTTGTAATTGCGAGTGGATCTTTGACCGAGATCTTGAATAGGCCGCGAGTTGTCGGGATAAAGCTGTCTGAAGGTCAGAATCTGCTCTTTCGATAAAGTCATTGGCGTATTAAAAACATTCCAGTCCACTCCTTCTGTGCAAGGGGGAGTGGTGAGGCTTCCTGCATAGTTATAATAAGTCAAAGCGCTTGGAATAAATTCGGAAGGATTGATCTCAAAATTCAATTCCTTTTCCATTCCTTTTTGAATGGGCATATTTTGCCAAATAGATTCGATCACTGGGTGAGCTTCGCCTTCAATAAGGATCACGGCGAGTGCGGCCACTTTATCCCCATTTTCTGCTTTGTGAAAAAGCTGAAGCTCCATAGGCAGTTTATTGCCTGACAGAGTGTGTTCGCTGGCTGTGTGAAAATCCGCATGAGTGAGTAGAAACTTTTGATTTTCAATTTCAATGTGATTTCCCGAATTGAAGATAACTCGAACTGTTCGACCATCATCTATGACTCGAGCTGGAGTCGCTTGATAAGAGATCTGAATAGCGCGATTTGTTTTGGGCTTTTTATACTTTAAATCAACCGGGGATTGCTCGACTCCATTTTTACAGAGGGCATATTCGGATTTTAAATCACCCCAATTTTGTGGACCATTTTCGCCTTCATAACTCCAGTCATGCCGATCCGAAGAGGCTCCCGTGATTGCGGTCGCGCTGACCACTTCAGCGTCATCCGATGACGAGCTCTGATCTTTAATAGCCTCTTCTGTAGCACTTGTTTGAACTGGAGGTTTTTGTTGTTCAGAGTTTTCTTCTTCTCGAGAAAAGAGTCCACATCCGCTCAAAAAAATGAATAGAAAGAAAAGAGATGTCCCACGGTGAAGTTTCATAAAGCTCTCCTTATTGGAGTATTCTGGCTCTATGCCTCAATTGGTGTCACTCCTGAATTGAAACTGTGGGACCTTGGTCCGAACTCAGAGTGCGATCCAAAGGAA
>CAZWVK010000277.1:0-1774 GCA_964636785.1 uncultured Pseudobdellovibrionaceae bacterium
TTCTCCTTATGATCCCACTCACGGTCTAATCATGTACCGTCACAAATAATTCTTTATGGCAACACAATCCATCGAACCAAAGGCGTTTAAGTTTATCCAGTCTCATGTGACTGGAGTTTCACCACAATCTATTTCGGCAGTGCTTGCACTCAGTGAAGAGGGCGCGACCGTTCCCTTCATGGCGCGGTATCGAAAGGAAAAAACCGGGAATCTGGATGAAGTTCAGATTCGTGGTGTTCTGGATGCGTTCAATGACTTTACAGAACTTGTGAAACGAAAAGCCTTTGTCGTTCAAGAAATTGAAAAACAAGGCAATCTGACCGAAGACCTTCAAAAGCGAATTGAAGCTTCTCAAAGTTTGACCGAGGTTGAAGAGCTTTACCGCCCCTTCAAGCGAAAAAAGAAAACCAAAGCCACATTGGCCAGAGAGGCTGGTCTTCAGCCGCTTGCGGATTGGTTGTGGGGATTAAGTCATGGTGAAGTCAGTGATACAACGACTCTTGAAGTGAAGGCCAAGGAGTTTATTTCGGCTGCAAAGGGCTATGCGACCTATGATGAAGCTCTTCGGGGCGCTCAGCATATCCTAGTTGAGAAAGTATCGAACGATTCCGATCTCCGAGCGATTGTCCGAGAAGAGCTTTTTGAACGCGCGAAAATCAAGTCTGAAAAAGCCAAAGACTTTAAGAACCATTCCAAATACTCCATGTACGCGGAATTTTCTGAGCCGGTAAAAACCATTCAGACGAAAAAAGCATCGCACCGCTATTTGGCGCTAAGACGTGGATGGCAGGAAGGTGAGTTGAAAGTCACTGTTGAGGCGGACGAGGACCGCCTACTCAAAGCTTTTGAGAATTATGCGATTTCTAAATCATCCCAAGCGGATGCGTTTATGAAAGAAACAGCCAAACACGCCCTTAGCGTTCATGTGCTGCCATCGATCACCAATGAATTGCACTCCATGCTTAAAGAAAAAGCGGATGCATTCGCGATTCAAGTTTTTGCTGAGAATGTGAAGCGCGTTCTTATGTCCTCACCATTCGGATCAAAAGTGGTTTTGGGTGTGGATCCTGGAATACGCACAGGCTGTAAGATTGCATTGGTTGATAAAGGTGGGAACTATATTTCCGATACCGTTCTTCATATTGAAGGAGAAGGCGCTAAAGAAAAGGCCAAAGCTTTATTTGGTGAGGTTTTAAAACAGATCACCATTGAATCCATCGCCGTTGGAAATGGAACTGGTGGAAGGGAAGCGGAAACCTTTATTCGTGAAACTTTAAAAGAGCTTGGGTTTGAGAAAATCCCGGTGATTATGGTGAATGAAGCTGGAGCCAGTGTTTACTCTGCATCGGAAGTGGCTCGTGATGAATTTCCAAACCTGGACCTTACCGTTCGTGGTGCGATTTCAATTGCACGTCGTCTTCAAGATCCACTTTCTGAGTTGGTTAAAATTGACCCGAAAAGCATTGGGGTGGGGCAGTACCAGCATGATGTGAACGCTGCGAAACTAAAAAAATCGCTTGAGGAAGTGGTTGAATCCTGTGTGAACCAAGTGGGTGTGGATCTCAACACTGCATCCAAATCCTTGCTTCAGTATGTGTCTGGAATTGGGCCTGGAATCGCACAGAACATTATTGATTATCGAAAAGAGCAGGGGCTTTTTTCGGACAGAGAACAGCTTTTAAAAGTTCCAAGATTTTCAAGTAAGATTTTTGAGCAGTCGGCCGGATTTTTTAGAATTCAGGATGGAAAATTCATTTTAGATAAGACCGGAATT
>CAZWVK010000278.1:0-1757 GCA_964636785.1 uncultured Pseudobdellovibrionaceae bacterium
CCTCACCGTTCTCGTCTTCAATTGTGACATGAGCGGAAAAGACCACCTTGTCGCTTTGGACAGTTTTCGGATCAACAACCTGAGCGGACTCAATGCGATCTCTTAAAAACTTTAATCGTCGATCGATTTCCCTCAGGCGGCGTTTGCCGTAAATATAATCCCCATTCTCACTTCGATCCCCATTCCCAGCCGCCCATGCAACCGTTTCGACGAGCTTTGGGCGCTCGGTGTGAAAAAGTTGACGAAATTCATCTTGAAGCTTTTGAAATCCTTCCGGAGTGATGTAATTTGGTTGGGACATGAACTGGCTTTCTCACTTTCAAAAAGAGCTTTATTCTCCCACAGGCTTTGACTGCAGTCATTGTGAAAAGCCCAATCGATGCTGCGACTTCACTCCGTTTTTTCCGAATTTCTTGATTGGAAAGATTCTTTTGGAGAATCAAAATCGCCTGCCCGTTGAGATCTCCGCAGATCGCTTTCATGTTTTGGGAGTTTTTCCTGCTAATAAAGACAAAAGAGTCTGTGATTTTTTTGATCGCACAGATAAAAAATCAGTTAAAAAATGTCTTATTTGGAAAAATCGACCGAGTGAATGTGCAAGCTTTTACTGCCAGGATGGATTAAAGAAAGTCGGGCAGAATTCAGAGGAAAGCGTTTTCATAAATCAATCCCATGGTCTTTTTCGACTTGAGCTTTTTCTCGCTCAGTATGCATTGATAGAATTGGGATTTTCTGAAGACTTGGTGAGTGAGTCCGTCAATGAATGGAATTCATGGGTGGATGGTGCGCCTCAAAGCATGAAAAAAACATATCCGCCAATGGCCCTTCACGACCCCTGTGATCTTTATATCCGCTCGTGGTCCCAGATCGAAAAACTCACATGGCAAGAAATTCATCAAATTGTTCCTCGAAATGACCGATCCATCTTTGCTCAAATGAGAAAAATCGTTTAGAACTCTAAATCACTATGACCATTGCTGAGCGCCAGAATCGAATCATTGATGAATTTAAGGATATTTCCTCATGGGAAGATCGTTATAAGAAATTGATTGAACGCGGGAAAAAATTGGAATCCTTGCCAGAGGAACTAAAAACTGAGGAATCCTTGGTTAAAGGCTGTCAAAGTCAGGTTTGGCTTCATGCTCATATGGAACAAGATCAAATGATTCTTCGTGCAGATAGCGATGCGCTTTTGGTGAAGGGTTTAGTCTCACTTTTGCTTGAGGTCTTTTCAAAAGCGAACCCTCAAGACGTATTAAAATCCGATCTTAAGTTTATTGAAGAAATTGGGCTCGGAACTCATTTGACCCCCAGTCGCGCCAATGGACTTTTTTCGATGGTCAAACAAATCAAATACTTTGCTGCGGCATTTGAAATGCTTAAAAACCGCTAAACGGTCGCGTGCACTCGATGAGAGTCATCATTGTCTTCCAATGCTTCTAAGAGCTCATAGACTTCCACTTTTTGCTCTTCGGAAAGAGGCGGTTCATCCTTAGCTTTGTAAGAGAGCTCTGCTGTGGTGATTTCCCATCCACGCTGAGTGAGGTTTGTGCGAACACTGTCGAGATCCTCAGGAGACGAATAAAAAGTCACAAGATTTTCTTCCTCTTCACGCTCCACCTCGTTGGCTCCAGCCTCGATAGCTTCCTCTTCCAAATCCACCGAATCCAAGCTTCTTTTTCCTTGAATCATGGCCACACGATCAAACATCCATGCCACAGCACCGGTTTCACCGAGGTTTCCGCCATTGGATTTAA
>CAZWVK010000279.1:0-1756 GCA_964636785.1 uncultured Pseudobdellovibrionaceae bacterium
GTCAGAAAAGTTTCCTAAAACTTGGACGGAATATAAACATTTATCTTTATTTATGAACCTTATGGCAGAAGATAAAGACGTCAAGTCTGTGCTAAAACAGTCTACATAAATAATAAGATGCCTATTCTATTGGCTCTACTCAGTTGAAGGTGGTGACCGATTCCCCATGACTTAGACAGTCATGTACTCAGCAACTTGTTGTCGTTTTTATATTTCAATTCAAATTTGACCTGACCCCTTTAACTTAATCCACACATATAATAGTATGTTTGGTAGAAAAGGAATGTCATTGCAAAAAAGAAGCACAGCCCCGAAGAGGTGGTACAACTTTTAAGGAATATTGAAATCGAGCTTGGTAAGGGTTTAAGCCAAGCCGAGGCTTGCAAAAAGCATTCGATTACTTTGCAGACTTTTTACCGCTGGCGCACTGAATTCGGGGTCTAAAAACGGATCAAGCCAAAAGGCTCAAAGAACTAGAGATCGAAAATCAAAGGCTTAAAAAAGTTGTGGCAGATCTAGCTTTAGACAACTCTGTTCTGCGGGAGATCAACAAGGGAAACTACTAAGCCCGTCTCGGAAGCGAGAAGCCGTCGAGCATGCTATTGAAACCTTCCAGATTTCTGAAAGACGGGCCCGCAAGATCTTAAACCAAAGTCGTGCAACTCAGTGATATACGATTCAATTCACGGATGAAGAAGATCGCATGCTTTCCAACACCGCTCTCTATTATAATAGAAGAGAATATGTACTGATTAAAATGGATTATTGGCGTTACTTTGATAGCTTCAAGAGGAGACCCGCAAGTCCTAGTTTATCTAAAGTTTTTTGAGCTAATCCAATCATGGCATGGAAAAGCTCTTCTTGAGGATCATTGATTTCCACATTATGCCAGTCTAGAAAAACGAGAGCAGAAGCAAGTGCTGTTCTTTTGTTGCCGTCCACAAACGGCTGATTTTCTGCAATATGGAATGCATAGGCTGCAGCCATTTCAAAGACGTTCTTGTGGACATACTCGCCACCGAATGATGCTTGTGCCATCATGACCGCAGACTCAAGAAGACCACTGTCGCGAATACCAGTGGCGCCGCCATAGCTTTCGATCTGCATTTCATGCAATTCTAGAACATCTTCTAAATATAAAAATCGGAATTCCATTCGATTTACTTTGCAAGTTTTCTAAACGTGGAGTCGTGCTTCTTCATAACCTTTTCGGCTGAAGCTCTAAGGCCCTTTTTATTAGAGCGAATGGGCTCAATAATCAATCGGTCACCGTCAGTGCTCATTTCGAGTTCGGTATCGCGGTCAATTTTTAAAAGCTCAAGAATAGGCTTCTCAATCACCAAGCCAAAGCTATTTCCGACCGCTGAAAGTTTTTTTCTCATAAATCCTCCGTACTACATTGGTTATAACACATGTATAACTAAAAAGTAAAGAGGAAGTCTCGTTATGAGTCTCCATTGATAAAATGCATGTTCCTCATCAACCCCTGGTGCGTAAACTCATCCTCAAGGTGTGGCAAAACTCAAAAGTAGCGTAGTCGCGCTATTTTCTTCTTGGTCTCAGATCGATTTTATGGTCTTAACAGCCCTCTTCTGGCAAAAAAGCCGAAAAACCAGCCAAAGGACCTAGCAAAACCTTCTGATAATTAACGCTTATGTTTTGACCTGGACTTAAAAGGGCGTTTATTTTTCCTATACTCTCAAGAAGTATCCGAGAAGCAAAAAAGAAGCAAACCCACGAAATTTGCCGAAAGATT
>CAZWVK010000280.1:0-1752 GCA_964636785.1 uncultured Pseudobdellovibrionaceae bacterium
ATCTTTCCGGCTGGGAAAGAATGGGAAACAAAATTGCAATCAATGATTACTCTTCGACCGCAAATCCTCCAACCATGTACATCTTCGATCCATCCGGAAGAAACTGCCTTATGAAAGTCCCGATTGCGTATGGTGGGGGTGGGGCCGGAATCCGACCTCCAGCACCCTGCAGTGGAGATGGACAAAAGCTGACTCCTCCAGGGATTCACATCACTTCGAATCACAACGGCAAAAGATACTCTGGCGCCAATGCCATTGGGATGGTGGGCTTAAGCGGGCAGGGCAGTATTGCGAGAGGTGTGATTATGCATCCTAAAAACTCGGTGGGTGCACCTTCGACTTGGGGATGCACCGGCATTGAACCTTCAGAGTTCAGTAAAGTGAGACAGCTTCTTGGAGAAGGATCTTTAGTTTACAACTCCTTTGGCTCAACCTCGCCATCAAGAAACTGCAGAGACGCCTCAGGAATTCAACGCCCACCAGATGGAAGCTCTTGCCGCGTTGATCCAGGTGGAACTTCTCCAAGCACGCTGATGAGGCGCGGAAGCTCTGGCTCTTCGAGTCCATCTGGTCCAAGATCACGAGGAGTTCAGCAGCGAGGAACGACCAGATAGTTGATTAGTGACTCAGATGTTTTTCTTTCTCGACCTTCACGTCCCTTAGCATCTCTCCATAGAGCTTTTTACAGAGTGCTAGATTGCGATTGGTCGCAGCGTCTTCCAGAGCTTTTCCTTTTTGTCCCAGATTTTCAAAGCCATAGCTAAGTGAGCTTCCTTTGACCTTATGGCCTAAGGCTTTGATTTGATCAAAATCTTCCTTCTCAATGGCTGAAGAAACAAAATCCAGATCGGCCTCGCGTGTGGCAAAAAATGTCGGTAGTAATTTTACGATCATTGGATCCAACTCAGGTTTCTCCGTCTTCTTTTCAGAATGTGTTGAGCCGTAGAACTCCTCTATTACACCAATCAAATGATTTCGGCCAATGGGTTTTACAAGTCGGGCAGAAAAACCAGCTTCGAGACATCGCTTTTCATCAATCACGCCTCCATGGGCCGTCACCGCAATAACGGGAATATTTTTCTTATCAATTTTACGAATGTGGCGAATGGCCGTATAGCCGTCCATAACCGGCATCTGAATATCCATAAAGACGATATCATAGTCGCTGGCTTGAACCATATCGACGGCTTCTTGACCGTTGCTTGCGAAGTCAATTTTTTGAACGTAAGGGGTAAGGATCTCGCGAATGAGAAACAAGTTATCTTCAGAGTCATCCACTGCGAGAACCTTGAGAGGGAATTTTCCATCCGAAACCTCACTTTGTTCATGATCGCCAGCCTGAACGAGGTTGTCCTTTCGCTCAAAGGTTTCCACCTGCCATGGGCGAAAGGGTTTAAGCATAAAATCGGAATAGCCCGATTTGCGAATCAGATCGATATTTTCCTTCGGGAAGGAAGTTTTCAAAAGCGCATTGAGAGAGAGAACCCGTGAGTCGCCCTCAATGATTTTCGGAACAGAGATCATATTGATGATGCCGACAGAGTCATCTACGACCACATGAAGTGGAACCTTCGATATTTCTAAGGCGTATTGAAGCTCCTGCTCAGTTTCACAGATATAGTGGGTGCCAAAAGAATTATCGAGAATGGAATCCATTATTTTTGTGAACTGACCAGTAAACAAAAGAACACCCGGCGAAGAGGCATCGATGCTTGGCTCTTCTCTCAAGCCCGAATCAATATTCAAATTGAT
>CAZWVK010000281.1:0-771 GCA_964636785.1 uncultured Pseudobdellovibrionaceae bacterium
AGCGTCTGATCAATCGAATTCAACCCTTTTCGGTCACTAAGGACTTAACGGACTCAGCCCGAGAAATGGGTTACACATCAGTGAACTTTGATTTGATCTATGGTTTGCCCAAGCAAAATTTGGATTTGATGAAAGAAACTGTTCGAAAAACCATTGAGCTTAGGCCCGATCGTATTGCGCTTTACTCCTTCGCTCTTGTTCCTTGGATCAAACCGCAGCAGCGATTATTTAAGGATTCGGACCTTCCTGTTGGAGCTGAAAAGCGCGAACTTTATGAAGCTTCTTATGAAATGCTCACGGAAGCCGGATATATTGAAATCGGGATGGATCACTTTGCGCTGCCAGATGATGAATTGGCTACGGCGCTAAGAAATAAAAGCCTTCATCGCAATTTCATGGGATATGCAGAACTTCGCACCGACATTCTTCTTGGCCTCGGTGTCAGCGCTATTTCAGAAACACCGACGTGTTTCCATCAAAATGAAAAGGTTCTCTCTAATTACCAAAAGAAGGTGATTGAAGGATCGGCTATTCCAACTCTTCGCGGGCACAAGCTGAGTCCAGAAGATCAGTCTCAAAGAGAGATGATTTTAAGGTTTATGACTCAAGGTGAAGTCGAAATCAAAGATGCTCCTTTAAGAAAGGATGTGTCTGAGTTTCTTCGTGAAATGATTAATGATGAGCTCGTAGAACTAGATGGCGAGAATTTGAAAATTTCCACTAAGGGAAAACCATTCTTAAGAAATGCGTGTGTTGCGCTTGATCTCCGCT
>CAZWVK010000281.1:781-1734 GCA_964636785.1 uncultured Pseudobdellovibrionaceae bacterium
ACCGGAAACAAAGGTTTTCTCACAATCATTATGAAGCCAGTTTTAATCATCGGTGCAGGGATTTCGGGATTATCCACGGCATTTTGGCTGAGAAGAAAATCTATTCCAGTTGAAATAATTGAGAAATCAGATCGCATTGGTGGATTGATTTCATCGGAACGCACATCATTTGGACTTATCGAAACAGCCGCGAATGGATTTCTTGCCGCGGATGATATTCTAGAGATCTGCGATGAAGCTGGAGTCGAACTTGCGAAGCGTAAACGCACGCGTAAAAAGCGCTATATCTTTAGGAATCGTCCTAGGCGTTGGCCTCTGACATTCAAAGAAAGCTGGGAGCTTCTAACCCGCACCTTAAAACTTTTATTCTCTGGAAAAGGATTTTTTGAAATCGGAGAGCATGAAACAGTCTCTCAATGGGTGGAAAGCCGACTTGGTAAACCCATTTTAGATTGGTTGGTCGCACCTGCCCTTCAAGGCGTGTATGCCGGAAATGCAAATCGTTTAAGCGCTCGTCTTATTCTTGGTGGCTTTAGGAAAAGAAAGACCAAGAAATCGAAGCTTAAAGGGACGCTCGCACCGAAGAATGGAATGGGTGAGTTGATTGAAAAATTGAATCATTGGCTTGAGCAAGATGGTGTTGTGATTCGAAAGCAAACGGAAGACTTCGATCTCGATCGATACTCCAGTGTGGTGATATCAACTTCCTCTTTCGACTTAAATACGCTTAAATTTCCATCGGATGTTGAGATTCCGAAATTAAATGTTGAAAGTCTTCCTTTAGTCAGCGCCACTTTATTTTATGATCCTGCTTCCACGGATATCGAAGGCTTTGGCTGTCTTTTTCCACGCAAAGAGGGCTTTTACTCTTTAGGAGTTCTTTTCAACACGTCCATTTTTGAAGATCGATCGGAATTAAGATCAGAGACTTGGATTCTTGGAGGCGCTTTTCA
>CAZWVK010000282.1:0-1714 GCA_964636785.1 uncultured Pseudobdellovibrionaceae bacterium
TTTTTACAAAGAGTTTTTCCACTTCCTGGATTGGCTGACATTGTTTGTTTTTAACTTTCGCGAAAATCCCAGGCATAACCTTCTTTTGTATTCGATCCACATCGCCGCTTAGGAAATAAAGTTTGCTTCCGTCTAATCTTTGGATCAGCTGCTCAATGGTTCGGGCTTCCAAGTTCTTTGTGCTCTTTGAGAAATTCACATGTCTTTCGAAATACTTCATTTGGATTGGATAAAGATGCACACAATCCAGCTCTAAACGTTGGACCTTTTTCAATTGTCCGTGAGTTAAAACAGAGGTGAGAGAGAAGACTCCTAAAAAGAGAACAAACAACTTCTTCATGAACATTCCTTTAATTTATTTCGTTGTAAGTCTTTCATCGGGACCTTTTCGCGGTTTCCGAAGAAAAATTTACGTTTCCCGCCTTTATTTTCACCGCAATGGGGAAATTTCGCAATTCCATGGTCCTGCAGCTGAGCGTTAAAATCTAAAGTATTCGTATTAAAAAAGGATTAAAACAAAGTGAGTTGTTTGAAATGGATCTCTTTTGAGACATCAAAGCCATCTGCAAAAACTTCTTTTTTTATAAACTTGTCAGCATGCGTTTCAATCACGAAAAAAGACATCTCAGGATAGTCTTTTTTGAGCGCAACCATCTCTTCGTGGATCCAGCGGATATTTTTTGGATCATCATCCGACATTCCAAAGCGATGAAATGGACTGTACCCATACACGTCTATGGCCTTTTCCACCGACTTTCGTAGAGCTTTGCGCTTCAGTTCAGGAATATTGCCAAAAAGAGCTCGTCCAAGCTCATCCAGAACACTTGGATGACTGACTGGATACACGCTCAAATAATTAGGGAGCCTTGGAAGATGGCCTTTCTTGTGTAAGACGCTGATCCCATCCATCATCGTCGTAGGGTGATGCCCTCGTGCCGTGATGAGAGAAAGCGGACGTTGGTTATGAACAGCGTGATAAAAGCAATTCCAAGAAGGCCCTTTCCACTGAAAATCCGGCATTCCTAAAGCATCGGCCAAATCTTTAACAAAAGCCTGTTTCTGTCCAAGAAGTCGCTTTAGGCGTGGTATGGACTGATCTCTAAAATTTCTAAACGTCCCCACATTCGGATCATAATCCACACGGTAGTCTTTATAGAGGCCACTCTTGCCAATGATTAAATTATTCATCGCAAATTCTTGGCTGGTCAGGATGATTTCCGCACCGGTTTCTTTGTGAAACAAATAGGATGGCGTGGAAAGAAACGCGATATTGTCATCAAAATCAAAAAAATAAAAACTACGTCCACCCTTATGGAAATGCCGATCCGGCTCCACCGGACGAGCCAATGAAAGCTCAAGTTGCCCTTTTTTCGATCTAAACGGTAAAACCCGACGAATCATGCTCAGGAATTCATCAGGTTCTTTGCTTCTTGTCCAGTAAAGAATCGGTCAAAAGGGCGCTCAATTCGTTGAAGCGCTCCTGCGAATGACCTTTTTCTTCTCCTCCGTGCGAGCAGCTGGCGCTGACTCTTTAACCAGCGACTTCTTCGCACTGGATGATCTCTTCTTAGAGACTTTTTTGGAAGCGGATGATTTTGCCGCTGCTTTCTTCTTCGCCTTAGGCACCTTTAATCGATCCGAAAGAAGCTCAATAGCCATTTCTTTTGAAACTTGAGTGGGATCCTGCCCCTCTGGCACCGAAACATTGGTTTTT
>CAZWVK010000283.1:0-1713 GCA_964636785.1 uncultured Pseudobdellovibrionaceae bacterium
CCGTAATAACAAGAAATTGAGAACACAAAAAGCCCGGCAAAGAAGATTTTTAAAGCAAAGAAAACGATATCTCTCGGAAGAATCGCTCTTGAGACCACATCGCTGAAGACCTGAAAGCTAATGGGTTGAAAGAGCTGAGCTACAAAAAAGCCACCGATAAATGAGATCAAGGCAAAATAAATTCCAAGGCACATAAGACTTATGATTCCACCGACTAAACGAGGGAAAACAACGAAACTCAACGGATGAATCCCCATCACTTCCAAAGCTTCAATTTCGCGATTCACTTTCATATTGCCAATCTCAGACGCAATAGCCGTTCCAGATCTGGCGACAACAACCAGTGCGGTCATAAGCGGCGCCAGTTCTCGAAGGACAATAGCCACTAAGAGCTGCCCCATCATCATATTGCCACCAAGGAGTGAAAGCTGAGAGGACGCTTGAAGAATAACCAAGCTCCCCGTTGCAAGACTTAAAATCGTAATCAGTGGGAGGGCTTGAAAACCTGTGAAATAAATCTGTTGAGAGATGACCTGAATCAGAGTTCTAAAGCCCTGCGCCTCATTAACGATCAATGCACGAACAGATGTATAGGCTAAAAACAATGCCTGAAATACAAACTGAAGTGGCGCTAAAGTTTTGTGGCCTAAATATCCAATAACCCACGTGAAAGTCATTTTTCTACATCGGCTAAAATCAGACTTAAATCAATAGGCCCAAAGGGAATAAAATAACGACTTTACGACCTCGACAAAGATCTCAAATGGCTGCGGTTTATAATCCCCACTGATGATCCCGTGAGGTTTCAGCTGAACCTCAGCAGGAAACCTGGAGCGGAAGGTGGAATAAGAGCGATACATATGAAGAGCCGAGGTGACTAAAAGAGCAGACCTACAGTTGAGTGCCCCTACCAAAGCCTCGCTCTGAACCGCGTTCCCATAAGTGGTCCCAGATCTTTTCTCTAAGACGACATCGCTCTCAGAGATGCGGTAGTATGCCGGAAGTTGAGGGAAAATCTGATAGAGAGTCGATGTGGGGTTAACACCAGAAATAATGAGCTTTTTAACTCGACCCTGCTCAAGAAGATCGAACCCTTCACGGATCCGACCGGGCCCACCAGTTAAAACAATAGCGCAATCTGCAGTCTGATTCGACTGCCAGGCTGTGACTTTGTAATTCAAAACCTTTTTTTCTTCCTGACGACCCACCCAGACCAGCACAAGAACGAGGAAGAAAAATGCTCCTAATAGAATCCATTTCCTCATGAACGGCGAGCTATGACCTCAATCTCAACATTCACCCCTTTTGGAAGTCCCGCCACTTGAACACAAGATCGAGCGGGCGGATTTTCAGGAAAAGCTTTTCCATAAACCTCATTCACTTTCGCAAAGTCATTCATATCCGTTAGGAAAATTGCGGTCTTAATGACATTTCCAAACGTCAAATCACAAGCTTCAAGAACGGCGTTGATATTGCTCATCACCATCTCTGTTTGCTTTTGAATATCGCCAGTGAAAACTTCATTGGTTTTTGGATCAATGGAAATTTGACCGGATAAATAAACAGTTCCATCCACTTCCACGGCTTGTGAATAAGGGCCAACAGGGGCTGGCGCATCTTGTGACACGAAAATCTTCTTCATACTCTCTCCTTTAGGGTACGCCGTACCTTATCCGCCAATACAATGGCGGATAAGGTACGGCGTACTTTTTT
>CAZWVK010000284.1:0-1693 GCA_964636785.1 uncultured Pseudobdellovibrionaceae bacterium
ATTCGATGTAGGTTATCGAAATCATCATAGGAAAATGATCTTATAGGTCCATCCGAACTTTCAACTTGCATAAGGCGCCCGCGATCATAATAGAATCTGAGAATTCGCCCACCTTTTGAAATCTTGTTTACAGTACCGTCCGGATAGAATTTGATGTGAGGGCGATCAGCGTGACCCTCAACATCGAGATTCGAGTGCCAACCGAATCCAAAAACGCCTTTAAAAA
Source organism: uncultured Pseudobdellovibrionaceae bacterium (assembly GCA_964636785.1). Taxonomy (GTDB): domain Bacteria; phylum Bdellovibrionota; class Bdellovibrionia; order Bdellovibrionales; family UBA1609; genus UBA6776. The sequence goes on from CAZWVK010000284.1 coordinate 227, forward strand.
GACTTCGGCTATTATAGGTGGCATGGATATCCAAAAATTTCTCACTCCAATTCCATGATCCGGATTGGAGATTCACGAGTCCAAATGAAGTTGAGGGAAGTAGAACGAATACTTCCAAAAATGTTTTTAGAACTTTCATATGAAAGCTCACAGAGCAAAAACAAAACCAGCTGCAAACCGCACTGATTTTATCTGAGAGAAATTTTTGAAAAGTGAATTTATAAAAGAGTGTTAGCTTTTACGAGGAACAAGAAATCCAACATCCGTTGGTTTTCTTGAATCAAAAGCTAAGATTCTTTACGCTGAAAAGGAATTTTACAGCCGCCAAAACTTTTTAAATGTGTCAGGCAGCGGTTTTAGAGCGAGGTGCATCGGCAAGTGTATATTTATTTCGTCCAGTGGATTTGGAGTGATAAAGGGCCTGATCTGCTCGTTTGATCCACTCTTCAACCGGCTCGCCATCCACCAGCTCTGCTATTCCCATAGAAAGCGTGAATTTGATCTTTGTATCGTCGACCACATAGGTTTCGCCACGGATTCGGTCCATAGCTTGTTCCGCCTTCTTTAAAGCGTGGTCATAATGACAATCGGGTAGGATGATTGCGAATTCCTCGCCCCCAATGCGAGCGACAAAGTCTGTTTCACGTGAAAAGACCTCTTGTAAAAGACGTACGCACTCAATGAGAATAAGGTCACCGGTTTGGTGTCCATAAGTGTCGTTGATGCGCTTAAAGTAGTCGATATCGAGCACAATCAATGTCGCTGGTTGCTTGGAGAGGTGATGAAGGCTTTTTTGTTGTCGAATTTGCTCATCAAAACTTTTTCGATTGAAGGCTTTGGTGAGGTGGTCAAGACGCATTGAATTTTGCGCATCATTCAGTTGCTTCTTCATCACATCGAGATTTTTCTTAATACTTTTTAACCGATCACTGCGGTGTCTATCCTTTTTAACCTGGTGTTCGACATAGGAATCTATAAAGACACGTGATTGGGTTTTTAATTGATCAATAGAGTTAGCTTCAACAGCTTCTTTAAGGAGCTCAAAATGATTCTTAATTTCTTCATCGGCAAGTCTTTCAAAGTTCAGATCCTCGCTGAGCTGATCGACAAAATCCCAAATGATGTTTCGAAATTCATCGAAACTTTTAACCATATAAGTGTATTCATCAATCCGATAAGACGAGAAAAATTGGCGAAATCGAAACAACACTCGTTCATATTGGGTGCCTTCTGTTTGCACCAATTCTTTTGCGAACTCATCCAAAATGTCTCTGGTTTTTCTTACAGGGTGATTGTCAATGTCGAGCAAGTTCTTATTATAAACATCTATGATGTAGAGTAGGGTGGCCACCTCTTCATTCATTTCAATTGGGGTTGCGCCTTGCTTTGATTGAGACCAATCCAGATCAAACTGACTGATGAGTTTTTGCATCCACTGCTTCAATAGTCACCTCGGTAGAAGATGAC
>CAZWVK010000285.1:0-1680 GCA_964636785.1 uncultured Pseudobdellovibrionaceae bacterium
CCTCACTCAGTGTTGATAAAAAGGGAAAGGTCGTTCCTGAAAGAAATTTAATTGCACGTTTTAAATTAAATGGTGATGAGAGTGTCTTTGATCGTCAGTTGGATCTGCGAACTCCATTGATACAAGCATTAAAGGGCCAAGCTCTTCTTCGACCTATATTAAAGAAACTTGAAAAAGATTTGGATGTGGAATCATTGGCGTTTGAGGGGTTGGATGCTTACATCGCTCTTAAAAGTCCACAAATGCCAGATGGGTCCTCCATTATTTTAAAACTTTCAAATCTTGTGACTCAGATTGAGCAAAACTCACTCGACACCGTGAATGTCGATGTCCACGCAATAGTTCGGCTTGATGACGAGCGCTGCAAATCCACCGGTCGTATTACTGATCTAATTAAACTTCATGGAAAAATGCTTGTTCTAGGAAATTGTAAAAAAGGTGAGAAGAGTGGTCAGGTGTGGGAATTGAGTGATCGAGCGGTGACACCGGATCTTGGTCTTCTCTTCCACGTCGCAAACGGACGCGTCGAGGGTTTAGCTTTAAACGGGACGACTTTTTATTTGACCTCAGATAATGGCTCCTCAAAAGGCTCTGATATCCTTCGCGTAAAACTGGCTGAGTGATCATGAAAAAATATATTATTAGTCTTTCTTTGGGAGCATCCTTGATGGCTTTGTCTTTAGAGGCATTGGCATCAGATGCGCTTCAACAGATTGTCGAACAAAGAGTAAAAAGTGTTGAGGCTCAACCCAAGTACGAGCTGGAAAACTCCTTTGGATTTGAAGGCTATGTTCCTTTTCAATCCTTTCGTTATCAATACGGCTTTGATGAAGAAACAAGGGAAGAAGGGCATACTTTAAGAGTGGATATTAAGAGCTTGAAAGAACTCAGCACTTTTTATCCATCAAGACGAATTTCAAAACAGCTTTTAAGCTTAAGCGATAAAGAAATTGTAAATCAATCTCGCTACGATGCTTACATGTCCATTGTTCAGCAACTTATTTATTTTCGCATGGTTAAATTATTAAACGGCCGAGAGAAAGATTTGAATCGCTCGGTGGAGCAAAGTTCAAAATTCTTAGGGCTTCCAAAAGTGAATATCAAAGATTTGATATCTGAACTCAGTCGTCTTCATAAAGTGACGGCTGAAGGCAGTGCACTGAAAGCCCAGGCTCGCGCGTTTGAGAAAATGGAGTTAAAAGAGATTGATGCCGCAGCCGAGCATCTGATTCAATTTGTTCCTCGTCTTGGCGAGGGGATCGGCAAACTTCCTCAGGATTCTAAAATCTTGAGTCTTGAGCGAAAAAGATTGGAATTGGATTTGGAACGAATCAATCGTGAGGTGAGCTGGGGGGATGATCGAAAGTTTTTAAGTCATATCGATATTCGGAGAAATACGGATCGTGATGAAACGTCCTTTCGAGTCAACTTCAATATCCCGTTCTTTCGTTTTGATCGGGAGAATTTTGCGCGTGAAAAGGTCCTGCATCGATTGAAAGAGCAAGACTATATTCGTGATCATTCGAAAGTGAAAAGTGAGCTTGAAAGAAAGCTTTATTCTGTTCAGGCGCTCGCGACTCAAACTCAGAGCACGCTGGATCGCTTCGCAAAAACCAAAAAAATGATCCAAGAGCTCAGAAAAGTAAAAGACCTCGAGCTTAAGCAAGCTCTTTCTGAATT
>CAZWVK010000286.1:0-1624 GCA_964636785.1 uncultured Pseudobdellovibrionaceae bacterium
GAATCGTGGATTTTAATGTTTCGCTGATCGACAATCCTGCAGCATCATCCGCTGCTTTCGTGATTCGGCTTCCGCTTGAAAGCTGAGCGAAACTCTTTTGGATTTCTCTTTGGCTTGATGCCATTGTTTTTTGTGCATTGATTGATGCAATGTTTGTAGATACTCTGAGTCCCATTTTAATCCTCCTGTATTGCTAAACTAAAGTCCGACCAAGGCCTTTGGTTCAGCGTGTTTTATTTCGCACACTCACCCTTTCGGCGAGTCCAGTGGCGACTGAAGCCTAGTCGAGTAAAACTGGTTTTAGGTCTGGTGATTTCTGGACTTAGGAATTGATTTTAGAGGATGAAGGTCGTGACTTTCAGGTCTTTTCTCGCGTCTTAGGACTTCGGGTTGTCAGACCTTGAGCGCGTCCAGCCGAAGTCAAATACCTCGTGGGCCGTTCGTCGAGGCCCACGAGTAGGTCGGTATCGAAGGAGATCAGGAGGAACCCCCTCAATATTTAAATAAAGAATAAGTTAAGCTAACAATCTTAGTGCCGAAGCTGGTTGATTGTTCGCTTGAGCCAACACTCCCACAGACGCATTCAATAAGATGTTGTTGCGCGCGAGTTCAGCCGTGCTCTGTGCTACATCCGTATCACGTACTGCAGAGTTCGCAGCCGAGAAGTTCTCAATAGCCACACCGAGATTTTCAGTCGTTGAAATCAATCGGTTTTGAATAGCACCTAAGTTTGCGCGATATCCGTTCACTTTGGTTTGTGCGCCTTCTAGAACTTCCAATGCTTCCCTTGCACTGGCTTTATCTGAGAAGTCGAAGCTATCCACTCCGAGATTTGCAATCGTTGCATCCTGCTCTGAAGCATCAAAAGCGATTCTGTCATTGAAGTCGTCATTATTGATGTCCACTTGAAAGGCATACTCTTGACCAGATCCATCTAGTAAGTTTTGATCGCCCCATCTTGTTGTCTTTGCAATTCTTTGCATTTCATTTTTGAGTTGTTGAATTTCTTTATCAATGAAACCGCGCTCATTGTCACCTACAGTGTCTGAAGCGGCTTGTACACCAAGCTCTCTCATACGAGTTAGAATATTTGAAATTTCACCAAGTCCACCTTCAGAGACTTGTACCATTGAAATACCATCATTGGCGTTTCGTTGAGCTTGTTGATATCCACGAATCGTGGATTTTAATGTTTCGCTGATCGACAATCCTGCAGCATCATCCGCTGCCTTTGTGATTCGGCTTCCGCTTGAAAGCTGAGCGAAACTTTTTTGGATCTCTCTTTGGCTAGATGCCATTGTTTTTTGCGCCGATATAGACGCTAAGTTTGTAGTCACTCGAAGTCCCATGATGTCCTCCTAAGGGCTTCTTGTAAGACGTCCGTTTCCACTCTTTCAAAAGTCCTACCTACTCGGTTACTTTTGAAGCGATGCACTTCCCTGTGCGGGTTAAACACGTTGGAGCAGATTGAAATTTTGATAACCAAACGGTTCAAACGAAGAGTCATTCGGCAGTCACTCCTTATGAACTTCTCACCGGTGGTTTTTTTATTCCCGCCTGCTTTTTGCTTCTGGCTACTCTTTCGGCCAGGTCGAGGCGAACTAAAGTCTCGTCCAGCAAAACT
>CAZWVK010000287.1:0-1621 GCA_964636785.1 uncultured Pseudobdellovibrionaceae bacterium
GCAATAAAGCTGTTCTTTCCAATACGAATAAACTGATTGAAACTACAAACTCCGCCGACGCGAACATTGTCTTCCACTGTCACATGTCCTGCGAAATTGGATGTGTTCGCAATCGCAATCCCACTCCCTAAATGACAATCGTGAGCAATATGAACATAGGCCATCAGCAAATTATTATTTCCAATGCTGGTTACTCCACCGCCGGTCACGGTTCCTACGTTCACAGTCACAAACTCTCTAAAACTATTGCCATCTCCAATTTCGAGACGGGTTTTCTCATTTTTAAATTTCAAATCCTGTGGCGGCCCACCGACAATAGCGCCTGAATAAAAATGATTATTTTTTCCAACAATCATTTCACCGTGTTCGGAACCCAAAACAGCATGGCTTTCAACAACATTTCCTTCGCCAAGAACCGTTTTCCCTTTGATCACTGCAAAAGGACCAATTTTAACAGAAGGATGAATCTCAGCTCTTGAATCTACGATCGCTTGCGGATGAATGTTCATTTACAATGTCTCTCGAGGTGAAACAGCAGCTAAGATAGTGGCCTCGGCTGCAACTTGCCCATCAACTTTGACCTGACACTCAGTCAAAATCATACTGCTTCTCGCCTTTAAGACCTTAGCGGTGAGTTCCAACTGATCTCCTGGCGTTACAGGCTTTCTAAATTTTGCTTTCTCAGCCCCTGCTATCATAAAGAGGAGTTTCTCATCTCCCTTTCGGTAATAAGCAAGAGCCGCAGTCTGCGCCATGGCTTCAACAAGCAACACTCCAGGCATTATAGGGTTGGTTGGAAAATGGCCCTGGAAAAAGGGCTCATTCACAGAAACGTTCTTAAGCGCTCGACAAAACTGCCCCACCCGGCTTCCCGGCTGATCTCCGTCCTTAATTTCTAGAACTCGATCCACCAGAAGAAATGGATAACGATGAGGTAAAATTTCAGAAATCTGTTGGATGGTAAGTGCGCTATCCATATCTAGCTTCTACTTATTGTATTCTTTGATCACACGGTCGGTGAGATCGATTTCTTTTTTCGCGAAAAGAACCAGTTGCTCTGATTTTTCTAAGATGGCTGTGAAGTTTTCACTTTGAGCCACTTGTGCAATGATCTTCTGCATTTTTTCAATGATGGGTTGTGTGAGATCACGCTCTTTCTTTTGAATGTCCATCTGGCTCTTAGCGACGTGCTGCTGATGCTTTTGCATTTCAACCTGGATTTCTTGTTGGCGCTTAGCTTTGACTTCGTTGGAAAGGGCCAGTGCCTTCTTTTCGAAATCTTCAAACATCTTCTTCAGCTCACCTTCTTTTTTCTCAAGCTCAGCTTTCTTTTTATTGAATTCGGTTTCCAATTGCTTCTTCGCAGCCTTACCTTCTTTAGTCTCTTGAATAGCTCTTTGCATATCGATGAAGCCGATCTTAACTTCCGCCAGAACCTGTCCAGACAGAGTCAAAAGTGAAAGAGCCAAAAGAAACAGAGTCATTTTACGCATTAAAAATCTCCTTATTTATCAATCGAGCGATCCCGCTCGAGCCCATAGATATATCAGAACGGCGCGCCGATTGCGAATTCAAAGTTGACCGAATCCTCGTTGTATTCAGGACGTCGATCGAGCGGAAA
>CAZWVK010000288.1:0-1616 GCA_964636785.1 uncultured Pseudobdellovibrionaceae bacterium
AGCACAGCCAAAGTAAACTTGTCCCCAAGAATCTTCTTCATCAAAGCGAGATAGAGGCAAAGCCCCATTCCATCTTGGTGGCCTTCACTATGATATGCCGCTGGCGGATATTGCCCGCGATCATAAAAAGCAACTTTGAAGTCCAACGCTCCCTTGTCTGCCAAGAGACTTCCAGCAAAGGCGGCCTCATCATCGTGATTAACGATCTGATAAAATCGACTAAAATCGTGTTCGATCTCTTTGTACAAGTTGTTTAAATATCCTTCCGAAACCGCATTGAACTTTTCCAGCATTTCTTGTGCTAGTTTCAGTTTTTTATTTTGATACTCGTATTTACGCTTTGAGGCTTTATAGTTGTCCATCCTCTCTTGGCATATTATCAAAAATTCCTTTGATTTTTCTTCGCTAGACTTTTCAGGAAGACTTTTAATTTTGTTCTCAAGGTCAGTGAAATTTTGGATCATCTTTTCTTTATCAAAAAGCAGACCGAAAGAGGTCATATTTGAAATATCATTTTTAAATGCGTCGTGTTCTTGAGATTGATTGCTCAACAGAGCATCAAGTTTATTTTTAATTTCTTTTAGGTCTTCGCTTTCTAGGGCGGCTTCTTTCTTGGTCTTGTCCTCATAGGAATCAATTTCTGATTTTAAAGCTTTCCAGTGTCCTTTTATCTTTAGAGCCTGATCGCTGATTTCCTTTTTAATTCCGTTAATGCCCGACAGGTCTTTAACCTTCTGTTCTACAATCTCTCGAAGTTCATCCTGTTTCCAAGTTTCTTCACAAAACGGACATTCATCCGAAGCAATTAATTTAAGTCCAGACTCATAGAAACCAAGGCTGCTCAGGTTTTTTAGCTCCTTATCTTTCCCAGCAAGATTGCCAATTAGTTCCAAATATTTTTTGCTATCTTTCGCAAATGCGCCCAGAGAATCAAAAATAGAACCCTTAATCGCATCAACTATTTTTGATAACTCCGTTTTATTTAAAAACTGACTTTGGACTTCAGTTTTCTTGATACCCTCATTAAGCTGAGTTTCGTCTGAAAGTTCAGTTAGGGTGTTCAACTGAAGAATGGACCGGTGTTTGTTAACAACTATCAGGACATCTTCCTTGTTGAGTTCTTCAAGGCCAAGCCACTCTTTTAATTTAATCTTTACTCTGCCGAACTCTTGTTTTTCAGCGTCAAAATTTCGCTCCACCTTATTGGCCAGTGTTTGAAGGGCTGACCTTATTTCTTCCAGCTTGTCTATTTTTAGAAGGGCTTGAACCTCTTTCGATCTTTTGCCTGGTTCCGTTAAAATAAATTTAAGTATTTCTCGCCTCGATAAGACGATCTCATTTCCGGTTTGCGACAGGCTCTTAGCGTTTTCAGTACTGGGTTCAATTTTGAACTTTGTAGGTACACTACAATTTCTAACAATCTTGAAGGTCTGATTGTCCTCAATGCTTAGACCGAGTATCACTTCGGCGTCTTTAGGATTATCTTTACTGTCAACGTGAGGGCCATGTTCCTTTACGGTTATCCCTCCTCGACCTTCTCCGGTAAGCCTACCTATTGTCCCGGACAGTCCAAACTCTATCGCATCTATAACGCCACTTTTTCCGGAACCAATTCT
>CAZWVK010000289.1:0-1608 GCA_964636785.1 uncultured Pseudobdellovibrionaceae bacterium
TTTTTATTTACTTTTCAACCAATACACACTAATATGGAGCAATGATTTAGACACCTTACTTTCGTGCTATTTGGCAGCTAAGTGTAAAGGGAAAGCTTTGGTTTTTGATAGTCATGAATATTTTACAGAATTGCCTGAATTAGTAAATCGACCAAAAATAAAATGTTTTTGGAAAAGTATTGAGAAACGTATTTTACCAAAGCTGAAAAACGTAATAACTGTTTCTGAAGGTATTGCACAATTGTACCGAGAAGAGTATAATATTGACGTTAAAGTAGTTCGTAATGTTCCTTATTTTAAGGAAAAAAAATTAAGCATTTCTATTGCGACGGCAAGCCCGGTGAGCCATCTGATACACTTCGCACTGAATACAACGACCAAAGGAACGCCTGTTCCGACAATCTCACTTGAAGAGTTGGGCGTCGATGCAAGAGCTCTAGCGGAAAACTTAGGCCAGGCGTTTAAGACCGAGTTCGAAGATATTTTTCAATCCACAACAAAGGTTCATTGGGTCAGGTGAGATCCACGTGATCAACCACCTTTAATAGTTCCGCTGTGGTCTGGCTGTCTCTGAGTGGTAAAACTGTCCCGGTTTTTCGGGACTCTTCAACCAAATCCAAATTCAACTCTCCAATCACCATGCTCTCTAAATTGGGCTGGCCTTCAGCAAGGATGCCATCCCGAGAGAATGGAAAATCGCTTGGAGTTAAAATGGAAGCCTGTCCGTAGTTCATTGAAACAGCTGGTACCATCGGAATAGATCCGACGAGTGGTGAATGCACAACATAGAGCTGATTCTCAATGGCTCGCGCCTGCGCACAATATCGAACCCGCAAATACCCCTGACGATCATCTGTGCAGCTTGGAACCACAAGAATTCGAACTCCTTCTCGAGCGGCCACACGGGCGATTTCAGGAAATTCCACATCATAGCAGATGGTGATTGCAATCTTACCAAAGCGTGTATCAAAAATTCTCAAACGCTCTCCTGCACTCACAAACCACTCTTCATTTTCAAAGCGAGTCATATGAAGTTTGACTTGTGATTCGGCATTCGTTGAATACGGACTTAAAACATAACTTCGATTGAAGATTTTTGAACAATCTTGAGAGTAGCTAGGCAATGTGCCGCCGACGATGTAAACTTTGTGCTTATGGGAAAGTGACATCAAAAGATCACGAACACGGTCCTCTTGTTCTGCAAGTCTTCTCACCTGATCTCGAATAGGCTCTTTGATATCTCCCAAAGTCAAAAGTTGAGTGGTGAAGTACTCAGGAAAAACAACCAGACTCACTTTATAATCTTTTGCAGTCTCCACCAAGGAAGACACTTGGTCCTGAAATTCTTCAAACGATTTTACTGGACGGATAAAATATTGAAGCGTAGCTACGCGAATCTTAGATAAGTTCATGTTTTAAGGGTTTCATCGATTGACGATTGAATCAAGTCTGGCTTTGAAATTAACAGTCAATGCCACCGATGTTCCAAGATCCTCAGTAGGAGCGGTTCTCTTAGAATAACCTTCTCCATAGCGGATGTCCTGATCAAAGAAATAGGAAACTTTCCATTCCACAAAAAAACTCTTTGTCACTGGATGCTTGAAAAAT
>CAZWVK010000290.1:0-1545 GCA_964636785.1 uncultured Pseudobdellovibrionaceae bacterium
GAAGAACCACTCTTGGAGTGGATATCAACCGCCTGCATATGCTTTTAGCGGTGATTGAAAAGCACTCGAGTCTTTCGATCAGCAACAAAGATGTTTATGTGAATGTGGTTGGAGGTCTTCGAATCACAGAGCCTGCAGTGGATCTTGCATTGGTTGCAGCTCTTATGTCCGCTGAAAGTGGGCGCCCCCTTCCGGAGCGAGCACTACTTTTTGGTGAGATCGGGTTAACAGGTGAGGTCCGAACTGCAAACCTTGCACTTGAACGCATTCGCGAAGGTGAGAAACTGGGATTTGAAACGATTTATGCTCCCTCATCGAGTGCGAAGTATCTAAAGAATATTCCGGAAGGATTGAAGCTAGTTTGGATTGAAAACATTGGCGATCTTGAAAGAAAGCTCTTTGGTGGAGTCCGTTTGAAGCGTTCAAGCGCACCGGCTTCACACCCAGCACCAGCAAAGGGGCATCCTAAAAGAATATCTTTACAACAAGATCCCTCCTAAGGAATGATTGGTCTATGATTAAAAAAATTCTCTTTGGAACTGAGCCGCTCAGTAGTTTATCCGCAAACTTATCTTTTCTCGCACTCCGTGTATTCGTCGGACTTTCAATGGCCTTTGCTCATGGAGCGATGAAAATGCCACCTCCTCAAGGTTTTGTGGATGGACTAGGTGAAATGGGACTTCCATTTCCGTTTTTTATGGCGTGGTGTGCGGGAATCTCTGAGTTCATAGGTGGGATATTATTAGCACTTGGTCTTTTCACTCGCCCATCAGCGGCACTGATTGCAGGAACGATGTTTGTTGCGGGCTTTATTCATCACGCAGCAGATCCATATCGAATGAAGGAACTGGCATTTCTTTATTTATTTACAGCGATATTCTTTATTTTTTGGGGCGGCGGACCTTTGAGTTTGGATCGATTGATTTTCAAACGAAAATAGATTGCATCACCCCTATTTTATTTAAACCCATCTGGTTTTTTTAAACACTTAAAGTGGATTCAATGAATCACCGATAAGTTCAGATAAAATTAAGAGCATCTTTTTGATAAAAAGGGACGTTAATGATTTTGTTTCTGAAAATCACTATTTTGGTCTTGCTTGGAGCCGTTTTAAACTCCTGCACTCGGGAAAATAGTGATTCAAAAATCAGTATTCAACTTCCAAAGAACACGGCGCTTCTTTCTCTGCAAGCTTCCGTCTCATTAGGAGACGATGACCCTTGGTCCGGCAGTGTCGATGATCCTGCAACGATCAATTGTTATGGTGTGTTTGTTTCCGGACTGACTGAGCAGCAAGCACCTCATGCTTGCCTTTATCGAGATAGCAATGCCGCGGTCGGATTCAATTTTGGTCCGCATATTATGGCGGCCCCGGCAGGAAGTGAATTAGAGCTGAGCGTACCTTCAGGCAAGCAACGGGAAATTATACTGGTTGGGATGAATGCTCCAGAAAATCTCTGTCGTGATTTTAAAAATGGTATTCCATTTCATCAGATCACCTTTCCCCGAGTACTTGCGCAAACCACGGTGGATTTAAGCCCTGGT
>CAZWVK010000291.1:0-1537 GCA_964636785.1 uncultured Pseudobdellovibrionaceae bacterium
AGTTGTTGCTGATCGACTCATGACAATAAGAACAAGAATAATTGCACCGTCGACCCAAATCCCATGTGATCGCCGTTGGGTATTTGTCATGAATGCTTTGATGAATGGGAGCCGCGAACACAGGTTGATCCACTTTTTCAACAATTGGTCCAGGCTCTTTTCGGTATGTTAAGTCTTTGTGCGCGAGGTCTTTGACCTTACGAATTTGCATATCGGCCCCACAAGAACAGGCTCTTCGTGTGCATTTGTGCCACTCACTTGGAAGATAATAGACCTGGTCATAAACGTTCCCCAGATAACCATTGTTCCTACATGCTCCACCCCATATATTGCCATCCGGCGAAATATGAAGACTTTCCTTTCCGATCGCACAGTACCAGCCGGCCCAATGATTCAATCTCTTAGCTAGAACTTCCTCCACCGTTAAAGGAACGACTTCGCCACGTTCATTGCCAATCAATAGCGACTTATCTCGCAGCGCAAGTTCATAGGCAGGTTGTACTGGATCTAGGTTCTGTTTAGGAAGCATGACTCACTTCAAATTCCTTTCCCGATGGGCCCTAAGCGGTTGAAGCATACGCTTCTGGCACTGAAACCTGAGAAAGTAATACGGCTTCAAAATTTTCACAAGGACCGGCACCACCTTATAACCGTAGTACAGGCGAAATCCATGATATACATTAAACAATTTATAAATCAATTGATGGTCTCCACGCACTAAAAGACGAGTTTGATTAACGACTTTCCACCATATATTCCAATAGATGTAACTTCCCATTCGATAAAGAAGCTTCCAATAAAGTCGGACCAAAATTTTCCCGTAAATAAAATGAGCTCGATTTTTAAGCGGAAAGAGAGCTTTCCAATAGAGCGGAGCAAAAACCTTCCAGTAGATTGGAACTAAAATCTTACCGTAGATCCATATAGCCAAGTTCTTCAGAGGGAAAATAAATTTCCAATAGATGGGGGAAATGAACTTCCCGTAGATACGTAGCCAGACACGGCCATACATTAGCCGAATGAGATTTTTAATCGGAAACAGAGTCCGCCAGTAAAGTTTTCTCCACGCTTGTTGGATCAAAGAATCTTTAAGATAGGAAAATTCATTGAGACCTTCACCTTCTGAGGTGGATCCCACAAAAAGCTGATGATACAGAATCCTAAATAGACTCTTGCATTTCACTTTCTCCAAGCCATATTTTGAACCATACACCACACCGGTTCGAAAAGCTAAATCATAAAAATAGGTCAGCCATCCGGTCGGCAATGAGTCGGTGGCCTGATTTACGCTTGCCTTCAACAAAGACGGATAACGTCTCCATAAAACAGCCTCGCCCCGCCCTTGCATAAATGCCTTCCAAATCAAATCTCGAAAGGAAAGTCGAAGGTGATGAGCCACTTTTAACTGAGGGAAATATCGACATTGACAGCCAGAAGCAGTGGCTCTCAATATTAATTCACGTTCAGTGCCACCAAAAATCATACTCTCATCAAATCGGAGCCATTTCGCAGCTTCGTCTGTTTTCAAACTCAAATT
>CAZWVK010000292.1:0-1536 GCA_964636785.1 uncultured Pseudobdellovibrionaceae bacterium
CGAGTCAAATCGACAGGAAATCCATAAGTGTCATAGAGACGAAAAGCTTGTTTTCCAGGAAGTGTTCCACCCTGCGACAAACGAGACAGTTCATTTTCTAAAAGTCTTAATCCTTGATCGAGTGTTGTTAGGAATCGGCCTTCCTCTTCCTGAACAGTGCGCTCAATCAAACTCCGCTGAGCTTCAAGCTCTTTATACGCTCCACCCATTTTACCAATGACTTTTTGCACCGCTGGTAAAAGAAGGGAATTTTGCTCAGAAAGATTTCGTCCAAAGCGAATGGCTCGTCTCAATATGCGTCTTAAAACATAGCCGCGACCTTCATTGGATGGAAGAACACCATCAGCCATTAAAAACGAAACGGCGCGGGCATGATCTGCAAGAACTCGAAAAGCCACATTGTCGGGACTGTCTCCACCCTCAATCTTGTAACTTCGGCCACTCACACTCTCCAGTTCATGAATCAGATCCATAAAAAGATCCGTGTGGTAGTTGCTGATTTGGTTCTGCATCACCGTTGTCAGACGCTCAAGTCCCATTCCGGTGTCGATGGATGGATTTGGAAGGGGAATGAGATTACCTTGGCCATCATCCTCATACTGCATGAAAACCAAATTCCAAATCTCCATAAAGCGATCACCTTCACCGCCCATGACGTTTTGTTTGGGATCACCACCCACTTTTTCACCGAGATCAAAAAAGATTTCGGAGCAAGGTCCACATGGCCCTGTGTCTCCCATACGCCAGAAGTTGTCCTTTTCGCCAAAGCGATAAATACGCTCTCTTGGAACACCTTCTTGTTTGTTCCAGATTTCTGCAGCCTCATCGTCGTTCTCAAAGACAGTGACATAGAGTCGATCTTTTGGAAGGCCTAAATCCTTAAGAATAAAATCCCATGCATAATGAATAGCATCTTTTTTAAAATAATCTCCAAATGAAAAGTTCCCAAGCATTTCAAAAAAGGTGTGGTGGCGCGCAGTGAAGCCCACATTCTCCAAGTCGTTGTGTTTTCCACCGGCACGCACGCATTTTTGAGAACTTGCAGCCGTTGTGTAAGGTCGCTTTTCTGCACCCAGAAAAATATTTTTGAACTGATTCATTCCCGCATTGGTGAAAAGCAGAGTGGAGTCCCCCTCGGGAACAAGACTCGAACTTGCGACCTCTTGGTGACCGTGTTTGATAAAGTAATCTAAAAATCGGCGTCTTAATTCTGAGCTATTCATGAATCACCTTTCGAATCAAATGGTCGGAAAATCCCCGGTATTTCAAATACCGATAGGCTTTCACTCGCTGTTCATAATCCAGATTTGCGCTTTGAAGGTCCAAATCGCGAAATTTTTTAGTCAGGAGAATGCGCATTTTTTCAAGCTCTTCTTCGTCGCTGATTTCCACCACGGGAAGACCTCGGTTTTTAAGCTGCTCCTGAATATAGCGCGCACTTTTTTGCGAACGAGACCAGGCTTTTGCTGCAGAGATGGAGAGCTCTTCCGGTGGAAGCAGCCATTTTCTCTCCCGAGCCTCTTTGATCACCTCGTC
>CAZWVK010000293.1:0-1505 GCA_964636785.1 uncultured Pseudobdellovibrionaceae bacterium
CAAATTTTGTATATGAAATCCGAATCCCATCTGTGGATTTGAAGTTTGCGCGCTTATAAAAGGATCCTTCACCACTGGATAAAAGATCATAAACAATTCCAAAATGCCCCTCAGGAACAGCGTTGGATGAAGGTGCGGTAAAAATAGAAACAAGAAAACCAACTGCTAGAAGCCCTCTTATGGTACTCATTCTAACTCCAATCTTGAGATGCTTTTGAGCTTTAGATGTAAAATCAGATATGTCAACGATGCTGCAAGCCCCCAAATCATTCCGCCAAAAAAGCCAGCAAGGACATCGGTTGGATAATGCACCCCTAGGTAAATGCGCGAAAGTCCAACCAAAACACCAAGTAATATCCCAAGAAAATAGAAAAAAAGCTCTTGAATCCATCCTCGTGCATACTGGCTCGCGTAGAATGCAAACCCAATATAAGTGGCAGCCGCGCCAAAGGAATGCCCGCTTGGAAAGGAGTAATCGGACACATCCACAAGCCACTCACTTTGCTCGGGCCGCTCTCTTAAAAAATAAAGTTTTAACAGGGCAGGCCATAGCCCCGCACCAGCGAGGACAATTGTGATGAAGAATGCGCCCTTATAATCTCTAAAGCTCAACAAAACAGAAATAAAAATAAGATATATTGTCGCAATCACACTGATTGAACCCAAAGCTGTGAGATCCACCATCGCCTTCGTTAAAAGGGGAGCGCGAAGTTTTGCCACCCATTGACTGATCGACTGATCAAAAATCTGAACTTCGTTATCTCCTTCCAGCGGATCGAAGAAGACATCGTCTACAATCTCTTCAAAAAGAAATACTGAAAGCAAAATGCCTAGTAACATCGCCCATAATCGCCAATACTTTCGCTGAAAAACTTGAATGCTCACAAAAAGAATCTAATTCGGAATTCTGTTTTTATCGAGTGACGACGATGAGAGACAGCCCTGGGAACACGTGCCTTTTATGGTGTTTTATTTTCTTTCCTGATTGCTCATGCTTATAATATGAGAAAAGTTCTATTCTTCCTTTTTTTATGCCTTTTTCTTCATGCTGGAGCAAATGCCACGGCTCGCTTTATTCCTGAAATCGGCAATCACCATCCTCTTTTTGTGTTTGAGAAAAATGAAAATCCTGAAAACATAATGGTCAGTTACGTGAAGCTCGAAGGTGAAAACTGTGAGCTTGTTCAAGATCCAAATCATAAAGGTGTGCCTGAATTTGATTTTTACTGGCTGATGAATGGTGAGAAATACAAGCCCGTTCACCCTCTGATTAAAAGTGGCATTCGAAAAAGAGTGGATATCAAGACTCAGAGTTCGGATCGAAAATCATTCGTATTAGAGCTGACGGACTTGAGTCGATTGAACAAAGAGCTCGAGCAGGCTCTAGTTGAAGTTCACGCCTTTAAAGGTAGGGATGGATGCCAGGCCAATGCTATTTTAAAGCTTGGCGATGCAAATAATGAAAATATCAAATTGCAATTCATTTATAGTGAAGCTGAGAAAAC
>CAZWVK010000294.1:0-1418 GCA_964636785.1 uncultured Pseudobdellovibrionaceae bacterium
TTAAAACGGCTTAAAATGCTTTTGATAAGGCCTAAAATGCACAAAAACAAAGCCGCCACCTGTTTTAGGTAGCTTTTGAGCAGATTTGGGTTTAAGATATTGAAAATTCTGCGCAGGTTGTAAGCGGTAAATATCAGCCCGACATCTGCTGTGGCATGTTTTAGGGTTTTCTTGGTCATGATGTAGTAGAAATCCCATTGGCGTTTTATGGTACCAAAGGGGTGTTCTACAATGGCTTGGCGTTTACGGTAGAGGTCCAGATTATCTCGCAATCTTCTTTTGTTTTCATCAATCAGATCCATGTGTTCAGAGCGCTCAATGAGGCGACCTTTTTTGTTTACAGTGCAACTATTGAAGTGCGCACAGGTGAGGCAAGCGGGCGTTTTGTAGTGCTTTACGCGGTTGGTTGTTTTTCCGTTTTGCTTGTTGTACCAGCGGCCATTTGTGGTAAGCAGTTGGCCTGCCGGGCAGGTGTAGGCATCGGTAGATTTATTGTATTGAAAATGCTCTACATCGTAGGCCATATCGGGTGCATGAGAGGATGTTTCAGGGAAAGCGACAATCACATCTACCGCGTGTTTGTGGGCGTAATCAAACTCGGTACCGGTGTGGTACCCTTTGTCGTAAAGGGCAGTAAAGTCATTGTGGCCAATTATGGTTTTGGCTCTGCGCACCATGGCGCCCATGGCTTTAGAGTCGTTTTGGTTGGTAACATCAAAATCAATTGGCAGGTTGTGTTTGTCATCAACGGTAGTTTGGATGTTGTAGGCCACCTCGGTGATGTTGTTGCGGGTAATCATCTGGCGGCTGTCGGGGTCAGAGGTAGATATTTGAGTGGCTCCAGTTTCTTCTAATTCCTGCTGCATGTGCTCGTATTTGGCGCGCTGGCTGTGGTATTTGTCAATTTTTTGTTGGGCTTCTTCTTTGGCCTCGGTATCGCCATCTTCTTTGGCCAACTGGTTGTTGTATTCTTCAATTTTCTGGTCAATGCGCTGCAAGTGCAGGGCAATTTTTTTGGGGTTGAAGTTGTTTTTCTTAGAATTCTGAGCGCGCAGTTTTGTACTATCGCCTGCCACCAAGGCCCCGCCAATAAGGTTAAAATGCTTGGCCAGTTGCACAGTAGCGCGAAAAACCTTTTTGATGGCCTGCGGATTGTTTTTGCGAAAATTAGCGATGGTGTTGTGATCGGGCACCAGGCCGTGCATCAGCCACATGAGCTCGATGTTGCGTTTGCACTCTTTTTCTAGATGTCTGGATGAGCGAATGCGGTTTAGATAGCCATAGATGTACAAACGCAGCAAATCAGCCGGGTGGTATGCCGGGCGGCCATTTTCGCCAAAATCTACGTGAAAGCCAAACAGCTTTAAATCGAGACTATCAACAAACAAATCAATCAAGCGCACATCGTTATCAGCGCC
>CAZWVK010000295.1:0-1212 GCA_964636785.1 uncultured Pseudobdellovibrionaceae bacterium
CCTTTATTCGACCACTAGAAGATCTAGTTTTCGTATCTCAGCCTGTTAACATTATTCCTTCTTTTTGTGCAAATTCTTTTGGAGTTAAATATCCAAGAGAGCTATGAGGGTTTTCTTCGTTGTATTCTTTTCTCCATTCCTCGATCTTTTCCCTGGCATCTTCAAGAGTGTAAAACCAATGCATGTTTAAACACTCATCCCTGAAGGTTCCGTTGAACGATTCGATGAACGCGTTTTGAGTTGGCTTGCCGGGCTCAATAAAATGAAGCTTCACATTGTTCTCATAAGCCCACTGATCAAGAACCAAACTGATCATCTCTGGACCGTTATCAAGAACAATGGCCTCTGGAAGACCGCGCTCAAGCTTAAGCCTCTCAAGAACTTCCACCACGCGAACTGAAGGAAGAGATCTTGCAACTTCAATCGATGGGCATTCACGCGTAAAAATATCCTTGATGGTTAAACCTCTAAATCTTTGGCCATTTACCAACTGATCCGAGACAAAATCCATTGACCAATACTGATTAGGCCTTGTGGCTTCGCTCAACGGTGCTCTTGCTTCGGATCGATAGCGCTTCCTGCCTTTTCTCCTTCGTAGAGATAAGCCTTCAAGTTTGTAAAGCCTCTCCGTTCTTTTGTGATTGATCACAAATCCCTCTCTCAATAAAAGTTGATGAAGCCTTGGGGATCCAAAACGCTTCTTCTTGTCTGCAAGTTCTTTCAAGCGCTTGCTGATTTTTTTATTCAACTCATTGGACTTTCTAAGATGTCTCTTTGTTGATCTTGGAAGATCCACAACCCTGCAGGCACGGCGCTCACTCACGAAGTAGTCTTGCTGTAAAATCTTTGCCGCATCTCTCTTGGCCCCAGGGCTTACCACTTTCGGCTGTTTAAGTCCTTGAGCATTCGAATATCCAGAGCCTGCTCGGCAACCATAGCTTTAAGCTTTCGGTTTTCATCCTCAAGCTCTCGAAGACGTTTGGCCTCTGACACTTCCATGCCGCCAAACTTTCGCCTCCAACCGTAGAAAGTGGTTTGGTGAATGCCAAGCTCTCGGCAAAGATCCTTCGCATTCTCGCCAGCCTCATGGCGCTTAAGAGCTTTGATAATTTGCTCTTCTGAAAAACGTTTCTTTTTCACTTTTTGTCCCTTCTGTTTGTGGCTTATGACACGAAGAGACTAGATTTTCAAATGGTCCGATTTATCGGGGGA
>CAZWVK010000296.1:0-1176 GCA_964636785.1 uncultured Pseudobdellovibrionaceae bacterium
CCGCCATCTAGTGTGGCGGGTAATGGAATTGCTTTCCTAAAACCTTATGTGGTTATATTATAGCAGATGAAAACAAAAGACAACAACTCTCAGGGAATGAATAAGGTGTTGAGTTTTTGTTTGGTAGTATTTACCTTGTCGCTGGCTTACTACCTTGTCATTTTTCTTCCCAAGAAGCACAATGACGATCAAGTCAGACAGCATTATACCGATCAGACAATAAGAGAGTGCTCTGCTGAGTTCGACAGAAGACTGAAGGATGGAGACATAGAGCTTACTGCAAAGAACGGAATAAAAAGCATTAACGACGCAGAGACAGCGCGAGATATGTTCCTTAAGAGTTGTGTGGAGAGAACAGGGCTTAAATACTAACATTGGATTATCAAAGCACTCTGACACTCGAGAGGAGGTTTGACAGCTAGTGGGGAAGCAGAGGGACATCAAAGGGACATACTGACGGAACATCTAGCACTCTAAGGCAATGATTGACAACTAACATGGTGCAGTTTTAGAATACGGCTGCACGTTAAAATCCCAAATTAAAGCACTTGAGGTCTCTGACCCGCCCGTTGGTTTAAGGCACGCTTTAAGCCTCGGGATCCAGCGGGGGGATTAGAGATCTTAAGATATATCTACTCATTGCGAGGGCTCTCCTGGCCACTGCCAGTCGTTTAGGGAGCTCGTTGTATATTTTCCCAATAATTTTGCAGGAGACATTTATACGTTACCCGTAGATAGGTTTTGTCGGGGCATAACTTCATGGTTTGAGAATACACCTCTAGGCGATGAATGGTGCCTAAGTCCCTACTCATCCCCCTTTGAGAGGCTTAGGAGAAAGGAGATTGAAAATGATTAATCCCCATACGAAAAAACGCCCTTGGATTAATATCCTTGGACGTAATTTCGAAATCACTAAAACAGGTATTTTTGTACCCGTAAGGTAGTTAAAGCTACCTAAAATCGAAGCTCTATGCCCCGATAAGACTTATTTACATATATTTTTAGAGAAGCAGAAAGTGTACCCGTGGTTGGGCTGGTCTCAAAGTGTATCATACTGTAACACCTGGTGCAAATGATACAAGTAGCATAATCTTGTTTGCTTCTCGCTGTCAAGGTATAAACTAGACTACTCTCCAGTCGCTTGGTATAGCCCCCTCGGCCTCAGGTCTGGCTACT